>NZ_JBFBAG010000003.1:0-304246 GCF_040682155.1 Amycolatopsis sp. NPDC051371 | reverse complement strand
GGCGCGCGCCCCCCCCGCGCTTCGTAGCTGTCTTTCGCCCGGCGCGTGGGGGCCTGTTGCCGACACCGACCGCGCACGACGGTTCTTCCAACGGAATCTCCGCTGCCTCACGGCAAGGAGGTCCGTCCCTGTTGGACAGTCTACGGCTTCTGCCGACACCGCGCGCCACCGACGGCACGAAAGGTTGCCCCGCGCAACGGGGCTCGAAGGGCGATCTGATGCTGCCCTCCCTCGTCATCGCCGCCACTACACCCCGCCCGCCCACGACCGCGCGGAAGGAGGTGAGTGATCGTGGCACCTGCCCGCGCACCGCGCGCCCGCCGCGCCGTGGCCGCTGAACCCACGGCGGTGGACTGGGGTGACTACGCCGCCGCCGTGCACCGCTGGGAACTCATCACCGGACGACCCGCGTCCTACCCGACCAGCCCGGCCGCCACGGACGCCCCGTCCTCGCGCCCGCGTTCGTCGAGTGGCTCATGGGCCTACCGCCTGGCTGGGTCACCGCCGAACATCTCGACCTGCCCCGCACCGCCCAACTGCGCGCCCTCGGCAACGGCGTCATGCCCCAGCAAGCCGCCCACGCCCTGCGCCTGCTGCTCGATGATCTCACTCACCTGCCCCATTGTCCGTGCCCGACGCCGGCTGGCGCACTGGCCGTGTCATCCCGCCCGCGTCGGCCGCTCGGCCTCCGGCAACACCGCGCCCTGCCGCCTCCGCACTGCGGCGCACCGCACAACTCGCCACACCAGGACCGCTGCTGACTCGCGCCGCTGACCAGCGGTGCTGCGGGGCGGTGAGCCGTCCCACCGGCCTGCCCGCTGCGCAGCATTCCACCCACCCGCGCTGCCCATGAGGAGGCCTCGCCATGCCCATCCGCAGCCGTACGCGACGCCACCGAACGGAGCCTCGATGACCGCCGCCCCCGATGCACGCGCCCCCCGCCGCTCCGCCGCGTCACGTCCGCGCAGCCCATCCCCATCGCGCCGTCCAGCCGCCACCGGGACGCCGGGCAGGGCGCGCCGTGAGCGTTACCCGGGGACACCCCGCGGCCGGTACCTCAGCCTCGGTGCCGGTGTGCAGAGCCTCTGCGTGCTGCTGCTGGCTTGCCAGGGGGAGATCTCGCCCTTCGACGGTGCCTTGTTTGCCGACACGGGCTGGGAGCCCAAGCAGGTCTACGCCCAGCTCGCCACAGCCCGCCGCCTCGGTGCCCAGGCGGGGATTCCGGTGCGGACGGTCTCGAACGGAAACATCCGTCTCGACACCCTTAACCCGGCGGCTCGGTTCGTCTGGCTGAGGTCGATCTCGACGCCACGCGCGGTCGGTCGAGCGCTGAGGAAGACGACCCCGATGGCTGCTCGCCGTTCTCCTGCCGCACGGGTACCCCCGTCTCGGGCCCGGGCACGGCATGACCAGCGATCCCGAACGCCCGAAGCGGGCGGAGCCGGACGGGCTGCGACATGGGAGCCCCGACGACGAGCAATTGCTGTACACGCCCGCGCAGGCGGCCGAACGCATGTCTCTGAAGAAAATGCTGATCTAGCGAGACACGGAAAGAGAACTTGCCATGTCCACCCGCAGCACGACGCGCCGACCAGTCGCCTGCGCGGCTGGGGTGACACCATCCGCCATCGCTGGCACTTTGGCACCCGGCGGTCACCGAATCAAGACAACCGAGAAATCTCGGGTCATTGCGCTCTGGCCCGATTTGCGCGGCTGGCCATGAGTGACCAAGCCATGTTTCCGGTCTCGAATTCACTGAATTTCTTAGGAGTCGTGATATGAAAGAGAATTTATCCCGTCGCGCGTGGACTCCGCGAGAAGTCGCGCAGCAGCTCGGGATTCCATATGAAACTGTGCTCGACTTGATTCACCAAGGAAAACTCAATTCACTCAAGGCGGGTCGCTACTACCTGGTCCCCGACTTCGAATTAAACCGATACCTGCACTCGTGTCAGTGATGCTACCGTCAGCGCTGGGCAAGTAGATTAGCATGGTAATCAACCGAACGTTGCACTTAGGGACTCGACTGTGGGACGACTATCAACTCCGATAGGCGCATACGGCATCATCAAGGTCGAAAAGCTGACCAAAACTGCCCGGCGAGGACTGTCCTACCGCGCCAGCGCCTACTTCAGAATGCCGGATGGCTCCCTGTCGCGCGTTCGGCGTCAGGCCGCGGCCAAAGACATAGCGGTCGTCCGCCTCAAAGAGGCGCTCGTGGCAATGTCCGAAGAAGCTCGCGACGGAGAGATCGACCGGTCAGCTAGATTTGCACAAGTAATCGACCTGTACCTGGACGAGCTCGAGGAAGAAGCGATCCTGGGGAACCTTACGCCGACCACGGTCCGTCTCTATCGTAGTGTGCTCAAGAACTGGGCGATCCCCGATCTTGGGCAGCTGCATTGCTTCGAGGTCGTCGTCACCCGCTGCAGCAAGGTCGTCAGGAGCGCTCGGAAAAAGAAGAGCTACGACACGGCGAAGACCTTGAGGGCTGCGCTGTCCGGTGCTTGTGACTACGCGGTCAGGCACGGTGCAATGGACGAAAATCCCATTCGCCACATCGGACGCATGTCGCGTGGTGGCGAGCCGAAGACTGTGGAAGCCCTTGACGCGGATGAGCGCGTCGATCTTCTCGCCAAGCTCCGGGCGTACGCGCTGACCCGCCAGACGGACGCACGAGGACGTTCACTGGGCTCGCGTGGCCGGCTCTGGCTGGACCTGCCCGATCTGATGGAAGTCATGCTCGCCAGTGGCGTACGGATTGGCGAAGCCCTGGCAATCCTCGGTTCCGACATCGAACCTGATAGGAAGACTGTAGCCGCGACTCATCACATCATCCGAGTAGCAGGAAGCGGGCTCATGCGCCGCCCGCTGCGGAAAGGAAACCAGCAGGAACTCGTACTCGGCGTCCCGGAATGGTCCCTTCCCGTACTGCTGCGGAGGAAGGCGACCGCCGGTGAAGGCCCGATCTTCGCCTCGTTCGCCGGTGGATTCCTCGATCCATCGAACGTCATCAACAGGATCAGCGAAGCGATGACCGCTGTGGGGTATGGGTGGGTCACCAGCCATGTGTTCCGCAAGACGGTCGGGACCGTGCTCGACGAGGCTGACCTGCCCACGACAGCGATCGCCGACCAACTGGGGAACAGCCGTCAGGTGGCGGAGCGGCACTACCGGAAACGCCGCATCGCCAACACGGCCAACGTTGCCGCGCTCGAAACCATGCTCCCGACGAGTGCGTGAGTCGACTGCTTGACCAGTTACTAACTCGGCGACCAACGGCTGCACCGAAACCGGTGATCAGCGCGAACCGGCTGACTGTGTGCCGGTGTTCATCAGCCTGTCGTTCTGGCAGTTTCGGAAGTTCGTGGAGACCGCGGATGGCCTGCGTGAGTCAACGCCCTCGGTCCCTGGGCGCTGGCTCTGGCGGAGACCTCACGTGAGCTACGAACCGCTCAGTGGCCCGGGCAGGGGGCGGGGTACCGGCGGCGTGCTCGCTGTCGGGCTCAGTTGCGGCGCGGCCGACGGCGTGCTACCCGGTGCCCAGGGCGGCTCCTGACCTGGCTGGCTCGTTGCGATTCGGACTGGCAGGACGCAGGTCGAGGTCAGCGTCCCTGCGCCGACGAGGACGGTCGGCTCGTGGCTGAATTTGCGCCGGACGCCCCGGCTCACTCATCGCACCAGTTTGTCACTCACCGTAGCAGGCGAAGCTTCGTTTTCGCTGTCTTTCATCGACAGGTCGAGGCTTGACGATCTTCGTTGGTTCGGATGGCTCCCACCTGCGTCAGCGGTGAATCTTTCGCCGAGGATTCACGCTGCGCGACCGTGATTGGGATTCTGCTCCGATACGTCGCTCCAGAACGGGGTCGAAACTGTCGTACCTCGTCGTTATGGTCAAGGAATGACTGAGGGGACGGAGCCCGGGGAACCGGATGGGCCGACGGTCGACGCGGCGCTCGGGCGGCGATTGAAGGCTCTGGCGTGCACCGCGCCGGTGCACGACCTCGACGCGCGGAAAGGCCGCCTCGACTGGGTAGACGCAAGTGCCTACCAGATGTCCGAAATCGCGCTGACGATCATCGACCAGGTCACCATCCGGATGGATTTCGACCGCGGCGCCGATCATGAAGAGGTTCTGCGCCGGAGCCTGCCGTTCGTAGCCGCCCAGGCGCCGGACCGGCCACGGGAGGAGCACCTCCGGGTCGCCAAATGGGTCATGGACAACCTGATCAATGTCGGCACGCAGGATCGCGGCTTCGCAGCGACGTACGGGACATTCGACGCCGACGGGCGGTACGAACGACGCACCTGGCCCTTCAAGCTACTGGTCGAGTCGTTCTCGACGGAGGGCGAAATCTACCTCCGCTCAACGGACGAAGCCATCAATGTCCTGGTCGGCGCGCTCGACACCGACGTCGAGTCCGCCCAGGAGGCCACGGAGACGAAACTGGCCAACCTGGTCCGGCGTGGCCGGCTCTCGGACGCGCAGCTGGCGGCGGAGGCGGCGCGGTGGCGCACCGTCCAGTACGCGGACCAGCTACGGCGGCTGCTCGACGCCACCCGCCGGGACGTGCGCTCGGTGGACTGGCTGAACGAGGTGCCAGATCTCGTCGAAGACGCCTTGGCACACATCGCGGCGCGGCACCGCGCTGAGACAGCGATCCTCACGAACATCACGCAGGCCCGCGACGAGTCGGAGTCCTCGGCCCGGAAACGACAGGCCGCGTCGCTCATCACGATCGTCCGGGACTGCATGCAGCGCCATGGCCAGCTGCAAGCGAGGCTGCTTCTCGCCGGGAAGACGTTCCGCGCCGAGCAGGACAGGCAGGAGTTCTCAGCACCGGCCAGACGGGTCATGATCGACCTCTTCGGCCAGTTGCTGACCCCGACTCTCTCGTTGAGCGTCGCGGACGCGGCCCGGGTGACGACCGCCTTCTTCGGCAAGGGCACCGGCTTGTGGGTGCGGGGAGCCCCCCGGCTGGTCGATGTCATCTACATGCTGCTGGCACCGCCGGCGGACCGCGACGACCTGGGCGAGGCGGTTCCCGAACCCGATCTCATTCCCGCCGCCGACCCGGCCGTTTTCAGCGAGGAGCAGTGGGCGGCGATCGACCAGCTACTGGCGCTCGGTCCCGTCCCCAGACGATTGTCCGGCCTGCTCGCCGAGGCCCGGCAGACCGACCCCGAGCTGCCCCAGCTGGTCGGCCTGCGGGTACTGCACCTGCTCGATCCAGGGATCACGACGGCGTTGCGTCAAGGTGACGAGTCGATTCTGCTCGCCGTCGATGACGGCGCCGTGCTGTCCGACGAGGAGTTCGGCGGCGCCGATCTGCTCGTCGGCCTGGTCGCCCTCGACACCGGGCGACACGCCACCGACCGAGCACCGACCGGCGAAGATACCCGGGACGAACGAGGAGAGGTGGTCGCGTGAACTCGGTGGCCGATGACGCTACCGATGCCGGGCGATTGCTGGCCCTGGGGATGCGACCCAAGCACCTGCCCGCCCGCGACGCCGTCTACGCCGGGTTGGTCCGGCGCTACCACGAGGACGACGCGTTCGCAGAGCTCGTGCGCGCGTTCGCCGAAGGGCTCGGCATCTCCATGCTGGCGGTCACTCAGCAGTCCGGCGCGGTACCGGCCCCTCGCGAAGAGTCACCGTTCGAGCTGAAGATCGACGAATACGCCAGGCGCACGGCCTTGGGTAACCGCGGAGTCGACAAGATGCTGCACGGTCTGGCGCATCTCGCGGTCGCGGCCCTCTCCTTTCCGCGTCCGGACGATCTCGCCAATCCGGCCTACGTCGGCTACGTGGCGGTGGCCGAGGTCGATGCAGTGCTGCGGGACGCTTGTGCAGTGCTGGAACGGCGGGCCGTCGAGGCAGAGGAGAACCAGGACGCCCTCGACACCGCTCCAGAGCTGGAACGCGCCTGGCGCGCGTACACCCGCAGGCCGGCCGCGGCATCGACCAAGGACGGCAGGCTGGCGCCGGACACCACCCGCGCGATCATCACGAAGGCGCTGCGGTTCCTCACCGACCAGGGGTTCCTGGTGTTCCGCAACGCCGAGGACGGCGGGTCCTACCGCACGACCCCGCGGTACCAGGAGCAGGTGCGCGAGGTAGCCGCGAGCGCGGCGTTCCGGGAACTGCTGGATCTCGAGGTCGTCTCGATCACCGACCCCTCGGGAAGCCTCGCGGTCGTCGCGGAGCCGGCCTCCGTGGATGGTGCCGATGTATGAGCTGGCTCGGGTCCGGTTGCATTCCGTCGGCCCGAAAGGTGCGCGGTACGACGACATCGTCCTCGACTTCCGGCACGTCGGGCCGCCGGTGGCGGCCCCGGCGCGGCGAGCCCTGTTCGACGGGGCGGATGCCGGTTCGCCGCGGCGGCCGTCACCTGCGTCGGTGATCTTCGCCGAGAACGGCAACGGCAAGTCCGTGCTGATCAAGCTGATCTTCTCAGTCATGCTCCCCGGCCGGCGGCAGATCGTCGGCACCACGAACACAAGGGTGCTCGACGACTTCGTGCTCGCCGACGACGTGGCCCACGTGATCCTGGAATGGCAGCACACCCGCACCGGACAGCGGGTGATCACCGGGAAGACCTCGGCCTGGCGGGGGCACGTGGTGTCTAGCGACCCGGCGAAGCTGACCGAAGGCTGGTGGTCGCTCCGGCCGACCGCCGGTGTCGACCTCGACACGCTGCCGCTCACCGAACAAGGCCGGCGGGTCGAGCTCGGCGGCTTCCGGGACCGGCTCACCGAAGCCCAGCGACGGGAACCGCACCTGCAGTTCGAGTGGCTGAAAGCACCCTCGGAGTGGACCGACCACCTGGGGACGTTGGACCTCGACTCGAAGCTGTTCGGCTACCAGCGCACGATGAACGCCGGTGAGGGCGAGGCCGCCGGAGCATTCGCCTTCAAGAGCGACGAGGCGTTCGTCGACTGGCTGCTTCGCGCCGTGGCCGACGACGAAGAACCGAAACTGCTCGCCGAGCTCATCGACACCTACGCCGACCGGCTCGCGGAACGCACGTCGATGATCGCTGAACGCGACTTCGTCGGCGGCGCACTGGAACGGCTCGAGCCGCTGGCGGCCGCCGCGAAGGAAGCAGCGGCCGCCGAGGAGCTGTCCGATGCCGTCGCCGGGGAAGCCGTGCGCTTCGTCCGTGCGCTGCAGGCGCGGCACGCCGAGGAAACCGCCCGGCTGGAGGTCCTCGATGTGCGGCGGGGGACGACTACCGGACGCCTTGAGCTTGCTGATCGGGAGAACCGCCGGATGAACCGGATCGTGCTCGAACTGCGCCGGGACCGGGCCCACATCGAGTGGCGCCTCGCCGAAGAGCACCTGAAGGAGCTGTCCGAGCGGCTCGCCGGACAGCGAGCCGACCTCGAAGCGTGGAAGGCCACCGACGCCTTGCTCGTGTTTCAGAGGGCGCAGGGTGCGGCCAAGGCCGTTCGTGACGTGGTGGCGAGCAAAGAAGCCGAGGCCGAGGCACCGCTGCGCGCGCGTGACGCCGCCGCCATGAAGTTGGTGCAGGGCCTGCTCGCCGTCATCGATCAGGCCACGGCGGAAAACACCCGGTTGACCGGCCTGGCACGTGACCTCGACTCGGAGATCAGGGATCTGGGTGAGCAGGAGAGCGGATACCGGGAAGCGGTCGGGAAGGAGAAAGCCCTCGCAGCGGCCGCACTCGCGAAGATCACCGATGCCCGGGACGCGGTGACGGCGGCGGTGACCGCCGGACTGCTCGACACCGGCCGGGTGCCCGCCGAGGCCGCCGAGGAAGCTGAAGCAGCGGCCGACGAGGCCGGAGCCGCCGTCAAGTCCGCGGAGGACCGGCTCGCCGGCTTGACGGACGAACGGAAGCTGGTCGACAAGGCGGTTCGAGATGCCGAGCGCGCGGTGGACGCACATCGTTCGGCGTTGGCCGACGCCGAACGGGTGCTCACGGAAGCGCAAACGGCGACCGCCGAACTCGCGGGTGACGAACGGCTGGCGGCGCTGCTCGGCACGGACTCGGTTCTCCTGGAGGCCGACTTCCCGGCGCTGCTCGCCAGGCTCGCCGACGTCATCGGCGAGGACAGCGCCGAAGAACGGAAGCTGCAGGTCGACGACGCCGCGGACCGAGACGTTCTGCAGGCGCTGGAGACCACCGACCTGCTCCCACCGCGACCCGATGTCACCTCCGTGTCCGAGGTGCTCGAGGCCGCCGGTATCCGGGCGTACTCCGGATGGGACTACCTCGCCAACACCGCCGAAAGCCTCCGGGGCCCAATCATGGCCGCCCATCCACAACTGGTGGACGGCATCGTGCTGAACAAGCCTGACGACGTGAACCACGCCCGGCAGGCACTGGCCGCCGCCCGCTTGCTCCCTCGGTCGCTGGTCGTGGTCGGCACCACCGAAACTCTGGGTAGCGCCGAGTCGGACGGCACGATCGCCGGGGCATACGTGGTCCCGCCGAACCCGGCGATGTACGACGTCGATCTCGCCGCGGCCGAACGGGCCCGCCTGCTGGCAGTGGTCCGGGAACGAGCGACCCGGCTTGACGCGCTGTCCGCTCGGCTCGAAGACGATCGCGCGCTGGTCACCCGGTTGAAGGAATGGCAGAACACCTGGCCGCCCGGCACCATCGAGTGCCTGATCTCAGAACGGGATACCGCACAGGACAACTTCGACGAGGCCGAAAGCTGGGCGAACCAGCTCCGCAGCCGTCTCGACGAGATTATCGAAGCCGAAGACACCGAAACCAGGTCGCTGCCCGCGCTGCGGTCCGCGGAACGGGCCGCGAGCGAACGATCGCGTTCGCTCGCCACCCTCGCACAACTGGTCGCGAACGAACCCACCTGGTCGCGTGAATACAAGCAAGCACAAGAAACGGCCGAGGCCGCCGAGCGTGCCGCCGAGGCCACCAACACCACGGCAGAGGGGCTACGCGGAGAGAAATCGGATCTCCTGCGCAAAGCGGACGACCAGGTGCGCACTCGGGCCACCGCCCAGGACGAGGTCGGGAAGATCCCTGGGGGCGGCTCGGCTGACCGGGCGGCTGACCCGCCCGGCGAAGCCCTGGAAGTGCTGCGCTCGACCTACGCGGCCGCGAAGACGGCGTACGAGCAGGTCGAAGTCGGCGCCGACCTCCGCGCTGATCTGGACCTCAAGCTCACCGCCGAGGCGGATGCCCGAGCCGCGCTGGAGAAACTGCCCGATCAGGTTCGGGCCCGGGCCACCGAGCTGCTGGCCGAGCCCGACGGTGCGGACCCGGCCGCTCGGACCGCTGCGACGCTCCGGACGGGACGCGCGATCGACACCCTGGACGAGCAGGTCGGCCGGGCGGGAGCCGAGGCAGGAAGCCGCAAGAACGCCTACGAGTCCCATCAGGCACAGGAGGTGTCGATGGAGCCGTATGGCCGGCCGCGCGACCTCGCCCACGCCGACGAGCTCCTGGCCGTCGCCTCCGACGACTATCTGCGAGCACGTGACACCGCGGAAGGGGTCCAAGGCGAACTAAATAGCCTCGACAAGACGATCGAGGTGACGAAGAAGACAGCCGACGGCTTCGATTCGATCGGTGACTCGGTCAGTGACCTGGCCGGGGAGACCGACGACGATACGCCCTACCGGGGGACGCTGGAGGCGGCCAAAGCGCGGCGGACGAGTGTCCGAACCTCGGTGTCGGAGGCCAAGAAGATCTTGACTAGCGCCCAGAGCGAGGTCAGCCGCCTGTCGTCGGGGTTGGGCAGGTACGCCGTCGGATCGGCCTTCGCCGAGGTCGACAGTCCGGTGCGGCAGCAGATGATCGCGGTGGACCGCGATCGCCTCGCCGACTACGCCGACGACTGGGCGACCGCCCTGAAACCTCGTCTGCGCAGCCTCACCGACGAC
The DNA here is from genome assembly GCF_040682155.1 of Amycolatopsis sp. NPDC051371. Taxonomy (NCBI): domain Bacteria; kingdom Bacillati; phylum Actinomycetota; class Actinomycetes; order Pseudonocardiales; family Pseudonocardiaceae; genus Amycolatopsis; species Amycolatopsis sp. NPDC051371. Next base: position 294,366 of record NZ_JBFBAG010000003.1, on the reverse strand, counting down.
CTCGCCCAGATTGACCGCCACCGGACCGAGATCGTGGTCCGGTTGCGGGGGATGGTCGACATCGCAGTCAAGACCCTGCGTACCGCGGAGAAGGTCAGCACGTTGCCCGAGGCGCTCGGTGACTGGGCCGGACTGCATTTCCTGCGCATCCGGTTCACCGACCTCGATACCTCGGTGCTCGACGACAGGCTCGGGGACGTGGTCGACGAGGCTGCGGCGCACGAGGTAGTGAAGGGGTCGCGTGGCGGGCCGGGAAAGCGTGACGGCATGACGCTCCTGCTGAAGGGAGTGCGAGCCGCGATGCCCAAGGGAGTCCGGGTCGACATGCTCAAGCCCGATGCCGCGCTCCGCGCGGAACGCGTCCGGGTTGCGGCGATCGCCGATGTCTTCTCGGGTGGCCAGCTGCTGACCGCGGCGATCATCCTCTACTGCACGATGGCTGCCCTGCGTTCGAACGAACGCGGCCAGCTCCGCCGCCCGCACGCGGGCGTGCTGTTCCTGGACAACCCGATCGGCCGGGCCTCCGCGGGATACCTGCTGGACCTCCAAATCGGGGTGGCCGACGCGCTCGGCGTCCAGCTGATCTACACGACCGGTCTGTTCGACATCAACGCGTTGTCGCTGTTCCCGCTCATCGTGCGGCTGCGGAACGACCGTGACCTGCGCAGCGGCATGGCGTACCTGACCGTCGAGGACGAGATCCGGGCCGGGCTGCCTCCCGCCGGGGACCCCGATCAGGGGCAGCTCACCGCCGCCCGCTTGTTCCGCAGACCGATCGAACGACCGGAGACGGCGTGATGAGCGCTGCGACGGTTCCGCAGCACGGAGTTCCGCTCAGCCCGCGCGCCGGCCGGGTGGCGGATCTGCTCGTCGGGTGGCCACGGCGGAGAGTCACCCTCGTTGAGCTGTGGCAACTGTTGGATACCGCGGATCCGGCCGCCGGGGCCGTAGCGGGCCGCCGGAAAGTGTTGGCCGGTGTCGTCGCGGAGCTCGGTCGGGCGGGACTTGTGAGAGCGGCGGGGGCGCGGTCGTGGGACCGTAGTCAGAAACCCCCGTTGCCGAACTTCGTCACCATCCCGGCGCCGGCAACGTCCGGTGCGCCGAAGCGGGTGGTGTGGCACCACAAGCTGTCCTGGGTCGCGGACGTCCGCGTCACTCCTGCTCAACGTGAGCACCTTCGACTGGTGAACGCGTGGTTGTACGAACACGACCATGAGCAGCTGCCGGTGGTTCCCCATCGGGAGCGGTCGGTCAAGATCTTCGGGAACGAGAAGGTGCTGGACAAGCTGATGGTCACGTCGCTCTTCGGAGAGGGACGGCTCACGTTGGAGCTGGTGCGCGCCCGGCGGGTCGCGCCCCGCTTCACCTTCGAAACCGTGGGGCCGGGGGATCTGCTTCTCGTGGTCGAGAACAGCGACACCTTCGACTCTCTGGTGTCGGCGCTGACCCGGAATCCGGGACAAGTCGGGTTGGTCGGCTGGGGCGCAGGTGGCGGTTTTGAACAGTCGGTGCTGTCGGTCCCGCGGCTGGGCCGGGCGGTGCGCGAGGTGCGGTACTTCGGTGATCTGGATGTCAAGGGGTTGCAGATCCCGGCCAACGCCGACCTGGTCGCCGCGGGCGAAAACCTACCGCGGGTCCGGCCGGCTGCCGGGCTCTACGAAGCGATGTTCCGCCATGCGCGCGCCCAAGCGTGCCAGACCCCTGCCAGCGCCACCACCGCGGCCGCGCTGGCCGGCTGGCTGCCGGAGCCGCTCCGGAGGCCGGCCGGTGCGCACTTGATGGGCGGTACACGGCTGGCTCAGGAAGAGGTCGGGATCACCGAGCTCGGCGCCGGCGAAAGCTGGCGCGCCGATCTGCGGTGAGCGGGCTTGGGCGGTCGCTACGACGGAACACTCGCGTGCGCATCGCGCCCGGCTCTTGAGCAGGGGGCGGCTGCGGTCGAGCAGGCGGCACTTCCGGCAGGGCGCCGCGCAATGCGGAGGCGGTCGAAGCGGGTGTCGGCGACTCGCTCGTGGCTGAGGCGGGAGCCGGCCCGAACACGCCGGTCGGGGTCGATCCGAGCCGGGCCAGCATTGCCCGCATGTACGACTTCGTGCTCGGCGGGAAGGACCACTACCGGGTCGACCGGGACGAGCTGGCGCGGCTGCAGCAGGTCATGCCCGAGGTCGCCGACCTGGCGCTGGAGAACCGGCGGTACCTCATCCGGGTGTGTCGTTTCCTCGCCGAGCGGACCGGGATCGATCAGTACCTCGACTGTGGGTCGGGGCTGCCGACGACGGAGAACGTGCACCAGGTCGTCCAGCGCGTCGACAAGCTGGCCAAGGTCGTCTACGTCGACAATGACCCGGTCGTGGTCGCGCACGGCCAAGCGTTGCTGGCGGAGAACGACCGGACCCGGTTCGTGGCCGGCGACATCTTCGATCCGAGGACGATCCTGCAGGACGAGGTCGTGCGAGAACACCTCGACTGGTCGCGCCCGATTGCTCTGATGTTCGTGGCCACGCTGCACCACTACAAGGGTGACCGGCGCCGACCGGCTGAAATCATGCGGGAGTACGTCGATGCTCTCCCGTCGGGTTCCTACGTTGCCATTTCCCACCTGTTCGATCCGGGCGAAGGCGGCGATCACGACACGATGGCAGCCTTCCAGGACGCCGTCGCCCGCGGCTCGCTCGGTGGCGCCACCGCGCGCACCGAGGCGGAGATCGAGGAGCTGCTGCCGGGCTTGGTGCCGGTGGAGCCGGGGATTGTGCTGCTGGCGAACTGGTGGTCGGACGGGCCGAACCTGAAATCGCTCAACGCCGCGCAGCGGCTCATCGCCGGTGTCGTGGCACGGAAACCCTGACGATCGGCCCAGCCTGATTCAGCGACTGCGCTATTGCGGTGGCGGCCGGGCGTAGGCCGTCGACACACCCTCGTAGGCGCCCGGCCGGCTGTCACCCATGGAGTGAACTGCAACGAACTGGGCACGTTTCTGCGGATGGCGGCGGACGCCGGTCAGCGTGCGACACGGCCCGATCGAACGCACGTTTCTAGTAGTGCTTTGTTAGGTCATGGGTTCAGGTGGTTGCTGGAGCCACGTGACTGGTTGGTGGCAGGTGGTGCATGCGCCGGTCCAGACCGCGAACAGTGCCTGGAGTTCGCGGAGGACGGCGTAGAGGGTCAGGCCGGCGCAGGGGCTTTTGGGTCGTAGCGCAGCTGGGTGCAGAACGCCTGGGCCAGTGCGGCGAGGGTGACGTGGCGGTGCCAGCCGATCCAGCTGCGGCCTTCGAAGTGGTCGAGGCCGAGGCCGTCTTTGAGTTCGCGGTAGTCGTGTTCGATGCGCCAGCGGATCTTCGCCAGCCGGACCAGATCCCGCAGGCGGGTGTCGGCGGGCAGGGTGGAGAGCCAGTAGTCGGTGGGTTCGGGTTCTCCGGGTGGCCATTCGGCCAGCAGCCAGCATTCGGGGAGGCTGCCATCGTCGGCCTTGGGGATGTCACGGTTGGCCGGACGCACCCGCAGCGCCAGGAATCTCGACCGCAGGGCGGCGGTGGGGTTGCCCGGGGTCTTGCGGGAGCCGTGGCGCCAGGTCACCATCCGGCCGGCCTTTCGCCCCGCGGTCATGATGAGAGTCTTGAGGTTGGCGGGTTGGTCGCGGTAGCGCGGCACCGGGCGGCGGCCGACGCCGGGGGTGTAGGGCAAGGTCTGCGGGAGGGCGTCGGCGGGGAAAGCTGTGGTGGTCGCTTTCACTGCCAGGACATATGACAGGCCCCGTTCGGTCAACCCGAGCCGGAACTCGGTTGCGTCGCCGTAGCCGGCGTCGGCGACCACGGGCCGATCCGGTAATCCCCATTCGCCGGCGGCGTCGTTGCCGGTGATCTCGTCGAGCATGTCCAGCGCCAGCCGCCACTTTTCCTTGTGTCGCAGGTCATCGGGAACCTTGGACCTGCTGCGCCGACCTCGGATTTCAGCGGCGGCATCGGGGTCGGTGACCGTGGTGTCGTCCCAGGACTGCGGCAGGAACAGTCGCCAGTCGATCGCCGCCGACGCCCAGTCGGTCACCGCGTGCACGCTGACCCCGACCTGACAATTCCCGGTCTTGCCCAGCGCACCGCAATACATTCGGGCGACGCCGGGGGAATCGACGCCGTCTTTCGGGAATCCGGTGTCGTCGATGACGTAGGCCTCCGGGGCGATGAACGCATCGGCCCAGCGGGCGATCCGGTGCCGGACATCGACATAGTCCCAGGTGGAGGAGGTAACGAACTGCTGAAGCTGCTGATGATCCACCCCGAGCCGCTCGGCCATCGGCTGCATGGACTTCCGCTTGCCGTCCAGCATCAGCCCACGCAGATACAGTTCACCCTTCGCCCGTTGATCCGCCCGCGCCAGCCCACCCAGCATCTCGGCGGCGAACGCCGCCAGCCGCGGACGGACCTGCTCCAACTCCTCCGGTTTCACCGCGACAGCAGATCACATCACTACCCTGACCAGCCGCAACGACACACCTAACAAAGCACTACTAGAAGCTTGCTAACGTGGCCGCGGTCTACGTGAGCTCAAGCAGTCAACAGGAGGACGCGTGGCGTGGTTGTTGCGAGAGCGCACCACTGGTCGCGAGTGGCGTGTTGGCGACAGCGATCTTGCCTGGGATGCCGGTGGGTACGACACGGCTCGATTCGAGCTTCACGTTCTCGATGAGGACATCGTTGGTATCCCTGACGGCCGCCCGGATTCCTCGCCGTCGAGCTGAATTGCCGAGAGGTGCCAGCTTTGTGTTGCCGGCAAGGCCCGTCGAGGGGTGAGTTGGGTTCTCTGCTGTTGGCGAGTGGTGACATTGCTGTCGTCGTCGTGGTGTGCGGACGGCGATGCGCGCGGCCGACTGAACGTCTGTCTTGAAATTTCACCTCGGAGGGGATTGTCTGGCGTTAAGCGGGGTGCTTCGTGTCGGTTTTCAGCATCGCGGTCAAACGGTTACGCCCGATCTGCTTCTCGGGTCGTATCCGCCCAGTCGGCCGGAAGATCGACATTGCTTTACGGAGAGGTGTGCGGCCCTGGCCCGCTCCGAGTTCGAGTGTCCGATAGGACGGACGTCCAGCCGAGGGTGGGTCGAGTCGCCGGGTTGTGCACCGGTGGCGCCGGAGCGTGCCTTTGGGAGCGCCTTCGTCGGCGAACTGAAAATGCGGCCGTACGGCCAGATAACAAAGTTCGCGATCGTAGCCATCGGTGGCAGAAACATCATCAGGCGTGAGCGCGCGGGCATCTCTAGCTCGACGTGTGGATTTTCTCAATTCTATTTCCTTGGGAAAGTGGTTCAGGTCACTGGCGTCATTCATCGAAGGACTCATCATGCCCTCTGCCATCAGGTTGCTGTCTCCGGGGAACAAGGCCATGGAAAGCGGTTATCGATATCTGTGCTTGCCGCCCGCCGGGGACACGGTCGGCGTGTTCCGCGACGTTGCCGGCGCCGCTACCGCGGAAATCTGGGGTGCGGAGTACCCGGGCCGGGGCGACCGGTGGGAGACGCCATTGCCCGCGTCCCTGGAACAGCTGGCTGAGCAGCTCACCGCCGAGGTGCTCACCCGGTTCGTCCCCGGGCGGGTGCTGCGGACGGTGGTGGCAGGGTTCAGCATGGGCGCGTTCCTCGCCGTGGAGCTGGCCCAGCGGCTGCACACCCACGCATGCGTGGCGCCTGCGGCTATTGTTGTGGTCGGGGCACCGGCGCCACAGAAGCGGGTCTGTGGGCGGTATCCGCAGCTTGGCGAGGCGACGTTGGCCGAGGTGCTGGGCAGCGAAGGATTCGTGCGTGGCCTCGGGAACCGCGCGTCCTTCGAGGTATGGGCCTACGCCAAGGACCTGCTGCGCCGTGACATCGAGCTGACCACCGCCTACCGCGGTCCGGCCGATGCGGCACGGCGCTGCCCGCTGGCCACGTTGTGCGGCGAGGCCGATCCCGTCGAGACGGAGGACGCGACGGTGGCGTGGCGGACCTGGACGATCGGCCCGTTCCTGGCCGCGACGGTGCCGGAGAGCCACCTCGAGCTGCTGGCGCCGGGACGGGGCGAGCAGTTCTGGGCGTGGATGCGCCGGATCGAGCAGGACGTCGTCGCGGCCGGGGTGCGTGATGCGGGACCGGCCGCTTTCCGTAGTGGGGGCAGGCCGCGTCGTGCCAGGGGTGGGCTGGCAGGAGCAGTTCGCGCTGCGGGCACGCGCGTACCCGGGCCGCACGGCCCTGGTTGCCGACGACCTCGCGTGGCGCTTCGCAGACCTGCAACGCGGGAGTGGCCGGCTGGCCGACGTCCTGTGTGAAGCCGAGGCACGGCCAGGTTCCGTGGTCGCGTGCGCGATGACCCGGTCAAGTCCCAGCAGTGCGACCGCGGTGGCCCGCACCTGGCGACCAGCGTCCACGCCTGCTGTGGGTGCTGGTCGTGGATGTCGTGGTCTGATTGGTACGTTGAGCTTCGGCGATCACAGCTGTCACCTGGTCGGGAGTTCTCGCGCGAGATTCCTTCGTGTGCGGGGAGGGCGCAGCGGGTTGGTGGTCTCGATAGCGGCGTAGCGCTGCCTGCCCTACGAAGCCGACGTCTTCGCCAACGGGCTTCGCCGGCTCCGTCGGTCAACAGATCGGCGGGTTACCCGGACGGACGATCACGCTCGGGGTCCGCGACGGCTGGTCGCCGGTCGCCGGGACCGGTGGGCACACCCGGACCACCGGTGGACCCGCGTCCGCGCGGTTGCCGCTGTTGTCGAACGTGATGGGGCCGCCGGCGCCCGCCACGGCCTGACCGCTCGAGGAGAACCCGCTGATCGCGGTGTTGACCTGGCTGCGCTGCACCGGCTTCGCCGACGGGAGCGTCCGCAACGCCGCCGAAATCGTGGTCACGGCGTCGTAGCCATTGACCGCCCAGCCGTCATCGAGGTGAGTCGCATCGAACCCGGCGCCGGCGAACGCCGTTTCGAGGTCCCGGAACCCGGGATTGTCGCCGCGGAAGCGGTCGGCTCCGGACACGAGCGTCGAGATGAGCCGGATCCGGCCGTCGGTGAAGCTCTGCGACCGCAAGGCCTGCAGGCGAAGGTCCTCCAGCATCGCGTTGTCTTCCGGCGAGCGGACCCGCAGTCCATCGGACGTGCTTATCACAGTGACCGACGTGGCCGCGCACCGCCCGCCAAGGAAGGCTTCGTCGAGGCTGAAGAGGAACCGCGCGAGGTCGCTGCCGCGCGCGATGTAGAGCACTTCGACGTCCTTCGCAGTTCCACAGACACGTTGAGCGGTCAGCGGGACTGTGCTCGCTTCGTCGGCGTCGAACTTGACCTCGGTGATCTTGCCTCCGAAGCGGCGCTGCATCATGGGCAGCGCGGTGCACGGGTACGGGTCGGAGCCGCCGGTGGGCACCATGATGAAGTCCGGCCGGCCGGGCAGCACCCCGGCGAGTTGCTCGATCTGCACGGAGTTCCGGTAGGCGACGCGATAGAAATAGTCCTTCCCGACGCCGCGGGGATAGGTGATGTCCGGGTCGCACGAGCGGAAGTCCGGCTGGTCGTCGCGGGACCCGGTCTGGTCGAATCCCTCGGCGGTGATCAGGTCGGACACCATCGGGACCTTCGCCGCGGCCAGCAGGTCCGCCACCTCGGCTGATCGCTGTTGGCTCAACCCGAGACCCGCGACGGCCACGACGTCCGGGTCGTCCGCGAGCTCACGGGCCACTTCGACGGCTTCGTTGTCCGGACCGTACGCGCCGACGTTCGCGACGACCAGCCGCATCGGGTGCAGGCACCCGGTGTCGTTGGCGTGGCGTTGTCCGGCAACCATCCCTTCGAGCTCGTGCAGCGCGCGCCCGCCGGCATTGCGGTCGGTCAGCGTCAGCAGCACCCCGACGGTCACCGGGGAGCCCTGGGGATCGCATTTGTCCGCGGCGGCTGTGTTCTGCTGCTCGACCGCGTGCAGCACGGTGGTGAAGCGGTCGAGTCCGAAGTCGTAGGAGCCGTCGCTGAGACCCACGCACTCGTCACCGGCCGACCAGGCGGAGCCGTCGAACCAGCCGCAGGTGAACGCCCGCTGCAGCGGTTGCTGGAAGACGAGGCCGCCGGCGACGACGATGGCGACGACGAGCGCGATGGAAAGCCGCCACCAGTCTGTCCAGCGGTGCGGGAAGTCCCGGCTCGGAGACGGGAAGATCAGCCAGCGGTAGCGCGGGGACAAGGTCGGGTCCTTTCGGAACAGAGGTCAGTACCAGCCGCTGTCCGCGGAGTAGCGGGCGGCTCGGTCGAGGAACGGCTGCTTGTCCGCCACCCCTTCGGTTTCGGCGAGCCGGAGGAAGCCGTGCCCGGCGAGCTTCCGCAGCGCCGCGATGTCCTCCGGCCGCGTCACGCACGGGTCCCGCTCCAGGGCGGGCACAATGCCGAGCAGCGCGTCGGTGTGCCCGACCGGGGTCGGCGGCCGGCCGAGACCCTTCATTTCCGCCAGGTCGGTCGCCCGCGGGTCGGGTGTGACCACCACGGCGTCGAACAGCTGCAGCCACTCCGCGGACGGCAGTTCGGGCAGCAGGGCGGCCAGTTCGTCCGCGACCTTCTTGCGGCCGCCGAGCATCCGTTCGTGGTGCCATCGCCCGGCCTGGTCGTCCGGATGGGTTTTGCCTCGCAGGAGGCGAAAAACGCCTTCCCAGCCCGTTTGCGCGTCCGGACGCGCGGCCAGCGCCCGCAAGCCGAGGTAGCGGGCCAGCGGGTGGAGCCGGCGTTCGCCGCCGGGAGCGGCCCACAACGTCGGCGAGGTGTAGAGCGGCGAGCCGAGGTCGAAGGGCGGTGGCAGCAGGGGAACGAGCGTCCCGGCTTCCTGCCAGGTCCGGGCGGCCGCCAATGTGATCAGGGCCTCGACCGAGGCGTCGTCCGGCGTCCGCTGCGGGTCGAGCCCGCGAACGAGGATCTGCAGCAGGTGACGGTCGACGCGCACATTTTCATCGGGCTCGTGGCCGTCCAGGAGGGTGCCCAGGTGGTCCAGCAGCCGCGGGTCCTCTCCGAGCCGGCGCAGCACGAACTCGGTCGCTGCCGCGTGGCCGTGGGTGAGCCGGCCGGCCACGCTCCCGGTGCGTTCCGAGGTCGCCCAGTCGTGACTCCGGGCCAGCTGGAGCACCTCCGCGGAAGTCAGGTCGGCGACGTCGACCCGCAGTCTGGGTCCGTCCACCGGCCCGGTCCCCGGCCAGTGCGCGGCACCCGCCGCGGCCGGCCCAGCGCTGGTCGTGACCACGGTCAGTGGATCGGGCAGCCGGTTCTCCGGAGTCGGGCGGCTGTCGGCGATCGCTTGGCGCACGCGAAGCAGCGAGCGGACGAACGTCACGGCCGCCGGCACGTCGCCGTCGTCCAGCAGCAGGAGCATCTGCGGCGGCCGTCCCCGGACGCGGGCGTGGCTGCGGCGCAGGTCCGCGAGGAAAGCGGCCACCAGGACATCGTCGACGCCGCGCCGGATCACCGGGTCAGCGCTTTTGGCTCGGGCGCCGAGCTGGATCAGCGTCGCCTCGGCGTCGTTCGTGAAGTCCTGATCTTGGTGCGTGAACCAGTCCACGGCGTCGCCCCAGGAGAACCGCATCAGGCCACGCCCCCGGTACAGGCGGTTCAGCGCACTTTCGGCGGCTTCCGCCGCCAGCTTCGGGACCAGTTCGGACAACCCGGGGACCTGGACGTGCACGAGGGTGAAAGAGTCGTGCGCCAGCGCTTTGAGGAAACGGTCGAGCGCGGGTTTGCGCTTGTAATCGTTGAGCCGTTCCCTCAGTCGGATCCGCTGGTCGTCGGCGGGCTGGCCGGCGAAATCCGCACTGATGGCGAGCTGTGCGATCAGGGAGCGGGGAAATGACACCGAATAGCCCGGAACTCCGACGCCCAGCCCGAGCATGATCGACGTGAGCAATGGGCGCAGCGACGCCCGGTCACCGTCCAGGATCAACGGCTGGACCAGCACGGACGCCGTCCGGTCCCGCCAGGTCCGCAGCGCTTCATCGAGGATCGCAGTCCGTCCGGAACCGCCGCAACCCGTCAGAACCACGACCGGCCGTGGACCGCCGGAAGGGTTCTCGCCACGAGGTCCGGTCAGGTCGTCGATCAGCTCCAGGACCGACGTCCGGCCCACGAACATGTGTCCCCCTCGACGCCATTCGCTCTTCGCCGCTCCCCTGCGAAGACCGGCACTTTATCGTTCCCGGGCCGGTCGGAGAACAGAAAATGGTCCGAATGGCCGAAGATCAGCCGAACGCCTCGATGATGACCCGAATGCCACAGTGCTTGGCACACGCGGAGTAACGAGTTCTGCCGGATGGATGTAGCTGCCCCCGGGTGCGGGCGCCGCCGCGACCCGCACTGAGGCGCAGATCAGCGAGCTCCTGCCTTGCTCGGTACGGCGGAGCCGGGGTTGTGCTGCTGGCGAAGTCGTCGGCATTGGAGAAGGAGTTCGCCAGGGTGCTGGGCACACCACCGGGCACGGTCGTGGCGGACCTCACGAACGTCACGTTCTGCAGCTCCAGCGGGCTGGCCACGTTGGTCAAGCTGCACAGTGCCTGCATCGCGGCGAACCTCGATCTGGCCATCGCGCCGTCGCGCATCGTGCGGAAGGCCGTGGACGTCACCGGCCTTGGTGTGGTGCTTCCCATCGACGAGGCCTGACCAGGGCGCGACCATGGGGCGGAAGTCCGGATGTCGGATGTAGCGCGGACAACGGGTGGAGTCGCTGGTGAACGGCATCGCGTAGAGAACGTCGCAGCGGCGACGGCCAGGCACACGAGCGCGGCGAGGAAGAACGCCCGTTTCAGCTTGCGGTTGCCGGTCCGGGCCGGGTGCTCGCCCTTGATGCTGGGCGCCGGAGCGGCGGTGATCCGAGCCTGAGCCGTGGTTCTTCCCCGAGACGCTGGTAAAGGGTGGGCTCCGGGTTGACAGCGGGACCCCTCCCGCGCCGCCTGGCTACCGTCCGCTCCCGTGACGAAGACCACTCGGCTGAACTACTCGTGGCGGACTCGGATGCCGGCCGCGGTGATCGTGGTGGTCGTGACCGCGGGCGTGACGGCCGCGGTCACCGGCGCCGCGGACTCGCTGCCCGGCCTGCGGGTGGTCCCCGGCGGGCACTGGATCTACAACTCCGTGCTGCACGTGGCTTTCCACGTCGACGGCGGCACCGCGGGCATCGACGCGCAGGCCACCGTGCCCGGCGACCAGGGCAGTCAAGTGCTGCAGGGTGACACCAGCGGGTACGTCGTCGGCAGTACGCGGATCACGGAGTTCGGCAAGTCGGACCTGGCGGCCGGGCCGTCGGCGGTGCCTCCGTCGGCCGAGCTCCCGGTGGGCGTGGAGACCGCGGGAGGCCCCTACGTGGTCTACCGCAACGCCGGCCGGATCGCCCGGCTCGGCGACCCGGCGGCGACGATGTCCGCCGGCGGTCCGGTCGGTGACCCGGTCGCCACCGCCGATGGCACGCTGTGGCTGCCCCGCACCAGTTCCGGCCTGCTCTGCCGGGTCGATCGCGGCGCGGTCGGTGTTTCGTCCTGCCCGGTGCCGCTCCCGGCCGGCCACCGCGGCGCGCTGACCCTGGTCGGTGACACCCTGCACTTCGTCGACACGACCGACGGCGCCGTGCGCCAGGTCGAGACCGGGGGGCTCGGCGGGGCGGTGCCGATGGGTGTCGCGGCGACCGCGGACCTGCGGCCGGCCAGCAACGATGTCGCCGGCCGGGTGCCCGTCCTCGACCCGTCGGGGAACCGGCTCTACCTCGTGGATCCCGCGCCGAACCCGCGGAAGCCGATCACCGTGGAGCTGCCCGCGGGGCAGTACGACGGCCCGGTGGCCGGCGGCTCCGTGGTCGCGCTGGTCAACCGCAGCTCCGGCACGCTGCTCACGTTCGACGCCGTGGGGCGGCCCACCGACGTCAAGCCGGTGCCGCCCGGTGAAGGAACGTCCCGGCTCGTCCGCGGCGAAGACGCCCGTGTCTACGTCGACGGCGGGCAGGGCACGCACGTACTGGTTGTCGGCAAGGACGGCAAGGTCACCGACGTCCCGGTCGTGCCCCCGGCCGGCAAGCCGGACCAGCCGGTGCCGGACCACCCCGCGCCGGGTCAGCCGCCGGTCCTGCCCCCGGTCGAGCAGCCGGGTACCGGGGGCAAGCCGGACGTCGACGCGGGCAACAAGCCGAAGCCGCAGAACCCGCCGCCTCCGCCGCGGAAGCCCTCGCCGCCCGCGGTGCCGGCCAGTCCGCCGGGCGCACCGCCCGGCGTCTCGGCGACCGGTGGCGACAGTTCGGCGACGGTGAGCTGGGGTGCGGCGGCGGACAACCGGGCGCCGGTGACCTCCTACCGGGTCAGCTGGGCTGGCGGGTCGAGAACGGTCGGTGGCGCGAGCCGACAGGTGGCCGTCACCGGGCTGGCCAACGGAACCCGCTACACGTTCACTGTCGTCGCGGTGAACAAGGCCGGTACGGGGCCGGGCGCGTCGGCGTCGGCGACACCGGCGGCGGCCGCGTCGGCACCGAGGCTCACCGCGACCTACCGCAACGGCGGCGCGGCCCTGTCGTGGACACAACCGGACCTCGGTGGCGGGCAGCTGGTGCACTACGTCGTCACCGGCACGGGGCTGGCGCAGCAGACCGTGTCCGGCACGACGGCGACGTACTCCGGGCTGACGACCGGGAAGACCTACACCTTCACCGTCCGCGCGGTGACCCGGACACCCGACGGGCAAACGCGGACCGGCGCCGCGGCGTCGAAGAGTCTCACCGTGCCGTCGCCGAAGATCACGATCAGCGAGGGCGCGCCCACCACAAGCGGCAGCTGCGACGCGCCGGACTGCGGGTTCGTGAACGTGACGATGACCGGCTTCGCGCCGGGCACGCGCTACGGGATCAAGCTCAGCTCGAACAGCACCGGCAACGTGCAGACCGAATACGCCACAACGAACTCGAGCGGCTCGCTCACCTACAACCAGCTCGACTACGACGAACCCGGCCAAACCATCTGGGTCAGCGTCGTCACTCCGGACGGCACCATCCAATCGAACCGAATCACGTGGAAGAGGCCATGACGCAAGCACTCCCGCCCGGCGCCGTCTACGAGCGCATCGCAGCGAACGTCCACAGTGTCCTGCGCGGCAAGCCACAGATCGTACGGCTCGCGGTCGCGGCCCTGTTCGCCGAGGGCCACCTGCTCCTCGAAGACGTGCCCGGCGTCGGCAAGACGACACTGGCACGCTGCGTGGCGCGCAGCATCGGCGGCTCGTGGAACCGCATCCAGTTCACCCCGGACCTGCTGCCCGGCGACATCACCGGCGTGCCGGTGTACCACCAGAAGGACGAGCGGTTCGAGTTCCACCCCGGCGGCGTGTTCGCCAACGTCGTGGTCGCGGACGAGATCAACCGCGGCACGCCGAAGACGCAGTCGGCGTTGCTCGAGGTGATGGCGGAGCGCACCGTCACGGTCGACGCGGTCCGGCACGAGGTGCCGCGGCCGTTCCTGGTCGTCGCCACGCAGAACCCCGATCGAGCTGGCCGGCACCTACCGGCTGCCGGAAGCGCAGCTGGACCGGTTCCTGATGCGGCTCGACGTCGGCTACCCCGACCTCGCGTCCGAGGTCATGGTGATCATGGGCGAGTGCGCGGGGGTCGGCCCGGACGAACTCTCGCCGGTGGTGGACATCCCGACGTTGCAGCAGACGATCCAGCAGGTCCGCGCGGTGCACGTCGACCGTGCGATCTGCGAGTACGCCGCCCGGCTCGCGGCCGCGACGCGCACGCACGCCGCGCTGCGCTACGGCGCCAGCCCGCGCGGCAGCATCGCGCTGATCCGCGCCGCGCAGGGGTACGCCGCCACCGACGGCCGCGCGTACGTCACGGTCGACGACGTCAAGGACGTCGCCTACGCCGTACTGGCGCACCGGCTGATCCTCACCTCCGACGCCGAGCTGAACGGCCGCCGCGCCACCGGGGTCGTCGACGAGGTGCTCGCCGCGACCCCGGCGCCGATGAAAGCGGGGTCGCAGGTCTGATGATCCGGCTGACCCGGCGTGGTACCGGGGTGCTCGCGGGCACTGTCGTGCTCTTCGCCTTCGGCCAGTGGGCCGGTTACCCGTTCTTTCTGGCGATCGCGGGTGCCGGGGCCGGTGCCCTCGTGGCGGCGGTGGTGCTGACCGGACGTCGTCCGCGCGTCGCCGTCACGCGGGAGATCTATCCGGACCGCGTCGAGCGCGGCCGGCCGGCCATGGCCACGCTGCGGGTGCGGAACCCGACCGGCCGCAGGCACGGGGCGTTCAGCGCGGGCGATCGGATCGGCGGCGGTGTGCGCGCGGTCCGGATCCGCGCGCTGGCGCCGAACGCCGAAGCCACGCACCACTACGAGCTGCCGACGGCACGGCGAGGCCGGCACCAGGTCGGCCCGCTCACCCTGGACCGGGGCGACCCGCTCGGGCTCGGCCACCGGCGGCTCACCGCCGGGGAGATCGCGACGCTGTGGGTGCATCCCCGGGTGCACGTCATGCACCCGCCCGGTGGTGGCCGGCCGCGCCACCACCACGAGGGGACCGCCGTCGACGACCGGCTGCGCGGCTCCTTCGACCTGCGCGAAGTGCGCGAATACGTGCTGGGGGACGAAGTGCGCCACCTGCACTGGAAAGCGACCGCGCGGACCGGGCAGCTGATGGTCCGCGACTACGTCGACCCCGACCAGCCGCGATTCACCGCGCTGCTGGACAGCCGCCTGGAGGGCTCGTTGCTGGAAGAGGTGATCGACATCACCGCTTCGCTGGTGACGTCCGCGGCGCACGCGGACCGGCCGGCGCGGCTGGTGTCCTCCGGCGGTCTCGACCTGGACACCTCGGGCGGCGTGCAGGCGGTGCGGCCGCTGCTGGACGCCCTGTGCGTGCTCGAACCGGCCGCCGGTGCCACCCTGGTGCCCGAGCAGCTGACTCGCGGCGGGGTCGGCGGATTCGCCGTGGTCACGGCGGGCGGCACACCCGCCGACCGAGCCGCGCTGGCCGCCCTGCGCGACCGCTACACGCCGCTCGTCGTCTTCGTGCTCGGGCCGCCCGGATCGCTCACCGGGATTCCCGGCGCGACCGTGTTCGAGGTCTCCGACGCGGCCGACGCGGCGCGGCGCTGGAACGCGGTCGCCCGATGAATCCACAGTGGACCCAACGCACGACGGTGATCCTGCTGCTGCTCGCCACCGGGTTGCCCGGGCTGTTGTTCGCGCCGGTGTTCGGGTTCCGCCCGCTGCTGCTGCCGATCGCGGTGGCGCTGACGGCGTGCTTCGCCGTCACCGAGCTCTGTGCCCGCGTCGCCGCGCTGGGGCCGTGGCGGCCGCTGCTGGCCCTCGTCGCCGGTCTGCTGGCCCTGGGGGAGCTGGAGTTCGGCCCGCGCCTGCCGGACGCGGCGCTCTTACGTGGCCTGCTCGACGGCGTGACCCAGTCCTGGCAGCTGACCCTGCAGTCCACCTGGCCGGCGCGCCCGGACCCGGACCTGCTTCTCTTCGTCCCGCTCGCGGTGCTGGCCGCCGCCGCGCTCGGCGTCGAGCTGCAGCGCCGCCCGGTCGTGGCCTTGACGCCGGGCCTGGCCGTCGCGGGCCTGAGCCAGGCCTACACGGCGCTGTCCGGGCCGGTCGCGACGGCGGCCGGGCTGGCGTACTGCGCCGTCGTCGGCGCGCTCCTCGCGGTCACCCGCCGCGGCGCCGGCCGGCTGGCGCTGGTGGTGCCGTCCGCGCTGGTCGCGGTGGCCGCCGCGGCCGGGCTCACCGCGCTCGACCAAGGGAACCGGCCGTCGCTGGCCATCACACACGAGGCCGTTTCGCCGCAGGCCCTGCGAGTCGACGATCCGCTCGACGACGTCGCGGACCGGCTGACCCACCCGGCCCCGCCGGTGTTCAGCTACACCAGCACCGCGCCGGTCGACCGCTGGCGCACGGCCGTCCTCGACGACTTCGACGGCGTCACCTGGCGCGCCGACGCGAACTACCTGCGGCTGGGATCGTCGCTCGGCGAGGCCACGTTCCACGCGCGGATCACGGTGCCGCCGGGTTCGGGCGGGCCATGGTTGCCGAGCCAGGCCGAACCCGCCGCGGTCTCCGGTGTCGCGCCCCTGGTCGACCCGCGCACCGGCATGCTCCTGCTGCCGGACCGCCGCGGCGCGGTCGGCTACGAGCTCGGCTGGCGCGAACCGGCCGTCGCGCCGGGCGACCTGCTCGACGCCGGCATCGACGCTGGGGGGCACCTGGCGGGCGGCGTCGGGCAGGTGCCACCCGGCGTCGCCGACCTGGCGAAGACCGCGACCGGCGGGCTGCGGCCGTCGTTCCGGACGGCGCTGGTGCTGGAGCGGTACCTCGCCGAGCATTACCACCAGGCCGTGGGGCCGGTGCTGCCGACCGGCAGCGGCTGGGCGCAGCTGCGCACGTTCCTGTTCGGCACCCGAGCGGGCACCAGCGAGCAGTTCGCCGCCGCGTACGTCGCACTGGCCCGGATCGTGGGCATCCCCGCCCGGATCGCGGTCGGCTTCCGGGCCCCGCCCGGCGTCGGCGGATCGGTGACCGTCCACAACGGAGACGCGTTCGCGTGGCCGGAGGTCGCCGTGGCGGGTGTCGGCTGGGTGCCGCTGGACCCGACCGGCGGCGCGGCCCGGGGTGCGGGCGCGGCGCCGGGCGGTCTGTCCGGGAGCACCGATCAGGCGCGGCGGGATCTCCCACCGCAGCCCCAGCTGTACGACCCGGACGTCCCGGACGGCGATTCCCCGGCGCCGGCGACCGGGGAGTCGCCGACGGACTGGCTCGTGGACGCGGCGGCCTGGCTGGGCGCCGGTGTTGCCGCGCTCCTCGTCCTGCTGACCGTGGCGGTCCCGGTGCTGCGCGCCGCGCGCACGGCACGGCGACGTCGCCGTGCTGGCGCGGACGCCGTCGTCGCGGCGTGGAAGGAGGCGCGGGACGTGCTGCGGGCGTACGGCTTCGCCACCCCTCGCGGGGCGACCGTGCGCGACCTCGTCCGCGCTCTTCCGGCCACTGTGGACACATCGGTGGCGGAGGGGCTGGTGTGGCTGGCCCGGCTGGTGGACATCGCGCTGTGGTCCGGTGACGGTGCCGACCACCGGACCGGGGAACAAGCGTGGTCGGCCGTGCGGGCGATCCGTAAGGGACTGACCGGGACACCGTGGCGAGCCCGGGTGCGGGCCGCCTTCGACGTGCGCAGCCTGCGTGCAATGCCGAGCTGAGGTGATGGTGATGAACGCGGTGGTGACGGTGCCGGACGAACGCACCCTCGGCTCCGGCCCGGTGGCGACAGTCCATTCCGGACTGTTCGACGACGTGCCGGTGGCGCTCAAGATCTTCCCGGCCCGGTTCGACCGGGCGACGCTGGCGGCGGTGGAACACGACCGCGCCCGGCTCCAGGAACTGCCCGGCGTGCTCCCGGTCGACGGCATCGAGCAGCTGGCCGACGGCCGGCACGCGATCCGGATGGAGCTGTGCCCCCAGTCCCTCGCCGCACTGATCGACGGCGACCGGTGGCTCCTGCCCGGCGAAGCCGTCGTGCTCGGACACGTGCTGGCGACCGCGCTCGCCGGTGCGCACGCCGCCGGGGTGGTGCACGGTCGCGTGCAGCCCGCGAACGTGCTCTTCCGCCCGACCGGAGAACCGGTGCTGGCCGACTTCGGCGTCGCCGTGCGGCGGGCGTTCCCGCGGGACATCGCCGGTGAGCTGGAGTACCTGGCCCCGGAGACGTTGCGGGACGAGACACTCGACGAGCGGACCGATCTCTACGGTCTCGGTGCGCTCCTGTACCGGGTGCTCACCGGCAAACCGCCGCTGCCCGGGCAGCTCGGCGAGCCGGTCGGGGAGCGGATCCTGCGGCTGTTGCGCAGCCCCGTCCCGGCGATCGACGACCCCGACGTCCCGGTCATCCTGTCCGCGGTGGTGGGCCGGTTGCTCGCCCCGAATCCCGAGCACCGCCCGCCGGACGCGGCCTGGGTCGCCGAGCGGTTCGCCGAGCTGCTGCCGGCTGAACCCGCCGCGGTGGTCACCGGGTTCCCATCGGCCGTCTCGACGCTGGATTCCGTGCCGGCGAAACCGTCGAGGCGGCTTCGCCGGCACGTCGTTCTCGGTGGCGCGGGGGCGGTGTGCGTCGCGGGGATCGGAGTGGCGATGTTCCTCACAGACGGCCAGGGCGGATCGGCTCCGGTCCCGTCGCTGTCGCCGTCGCTGTCGCCGTCGGTCGCGGCTCCGGGAGCCGCGCTGGAGTTGGCCGAGCCCGAGGATCACGGCAACGAGGTCGTGCTCACCTGGACCAGTTCCTTGGCCGACGTCGACTACGCCGTGATCGTCGCCCCGGAAGGCGAGCCGAACCACGCGATCCTGGCGGCCCGGCTGCATACCGCGACCGTCCGGGTCGATCCCTTGCAGCGCTACTGCTTCGAGGTCCGGGCCACCGACGGCCGGACCGTCTACACGAGCCTGTCCCACTCGATCCGGGGCGCGGTCTGCAGCCGGTGAACCCGTCAGGGGGAGGGCGAGATCCGGAGCGTGACCGTGCGGTTGGACGCCGGGTCGGGGAACGGGGGAGCGCCTTGGTCCCCACTGGCCAGGGTGAACCGGGCGAGGGGCAGGTTGCCGGCCGTGGCGAGCTCGCGGGCGGCGGCGCGGGCCCGGCTCCAGGCCACCGGTGAACCACCCGACGGCGGCCCGCCGGGCAGGGCCACCGTCCAGCCGACCACGGTGATCGTTCCGCCGGCCCGGGACAGTGCCGTGCCGAGTCGCCGCAGCCGCTGCCGTCCGTCCGCGGTGAGCTGGTCGCCGGTGCGGTAGAGGCCGCCGGCAAAACGGACCTCCACGGCGTCCGGTGCGGTCCGGACGGTCACGCCGGGCTGCGCCACCAGCTCGGCGGTCGTGTTCAGGGCGGCCTCGTGCCGGGCGGCGGTGGTTTCCTGCGCGGCCAGTTGCTGCTCGAGTTCGGCTACCCGCGTCGAGCCGCACCCGGCGGGTGGCGCGGTGCCCGCCACCGGGCCGTCGGCGAACCAACCACAGAGGGTGATCACCCCGGCGACGACGATCACCCCGGCCGCGGTCACCCGGGCCGGCCGCAGCAGGGGCCTCCGCAGCCGGCGCCGGGCGCGGATAGCCTCGATCGTGGCCCGGCCCGCAGCCGCGCCGGGGTGCTCGGGATCGGTGGCCTGTACCCGCGCCCAGCACAGGTCGGCCTGTTCGAGATCGCCGCGTTGAGCGTGGATCCGGGCCAGCAGATCGAGTCCGGCGTTGCCGGCTGCTTCGACCGTCGCCAGCACCGCCGCCGCGCCGGTGAGGTCGCCGGCTCTCGCCAACGCGGCCGGGGAATTCATCACGTCCACGTCAGCTCGCTGCGGTGGAATCCGGGGAAGAGCCGAGCCGCCGGTTTCGTCCCGGACCGGTGGCTCGATGCGGAAAGCGGCGTGGTGGCTGTGCTGGCGCAGGTGTTCGGAGAGGGCCCGGGCCCAGCGGCGCAGCACCGGTTCCTCGGTCACCGGTGCGTCCATCCGTGCATGACGGGAGATTAGGCCGGGGCCCGCGGGACCCTTCCCGCGCGATTGCCCAGCGTTGTTCCGGGAATGCGGGTCCCTTTCCCCGGCCGCTCATTCACCCGCTATGTTCGGCGAATGGACCGTGGTGATCTGGTCGCTAGCCGTTACCGCCTGGAGGAGCAGATCGGGCGGGGCGGCATGGGTGTCGTCTGGCTGGCGACGGACACCACGTTGCGGCGGCTGGTGGCGCTCAAGGTGGGGGTCGAGGCCGACGAACCCGTCGCCGGCGCCCGGCTTACTCACCCGAACGTGATCGCCGCGTACGACCTGGTCCAGGACGACGAGGGCCGCAACTGCCTGGTGATGGAGTACCTGCCGTCCCGCAGCCTGCGGCAGATCCGCGAGGAAGACGGCCCGCTGCCGCCGCAGGACGCCGCCGCCATCGGTGCGCAGATCGCCGCCGCGCTGGCGCACCTGCATGACAAGAACATGGCGCACCGCGACGTCACCCCGGCGAACGTCCTGGTGACCAGGGATCGCACCGCCAAGCTCACCGACTTCGGCATCGCCACCTGGGCCAGCGACACCCAGACCGAAGACCCGAAAACCGGGGGAGGAACTCACGGGTTCCAAGCACCTGAGGTGGTGCGCGGGCACCGAGCGACGTCCGAATCGGACGTGTTCTCACTGGGCATGACGATCCGGAACGCAGTCGAGGGACATCCCGCTCCCCAAGTCGCGCTCGGTGATCTGCTGGCACGTCTCACGCACCGTGATCCCGATTCACGGCCCCCGGCGGAGACAGCCCGGCAGCAGTTCGCGGCGCTGGCCAAACCGCGCGCCCGCCGACACTGGACGCTGGTCGCGGCCGGGGTCGTCGTGCTCGTCTTGGTGGCGTCCTCGGCGGTCTGGTTCACGACTCGTGGCGACACCTCGACGGCTGCTCCGGCGAGCTCACCGTCCGCGCCCGCCCCTCCTGCCGCCGCCGAGTCGATCATGGGTGATCCCCGCACCGCCGACCCGTGCGCCCTGACCTACGCCAACGCGCTCGCCGGCTACGGCGTGGTCGAAACCTCGCACGACTACGGCAACTTCAACCGCTGCGACGCACTGGTCTACCTGACCAAGGACCGGCGGAACTACGTCGACGTCAGCGTGGAGCTCGCGATCGACGAGCAGGATGACGCCACGCCGGTGCAGCAGGTCGGGACGGTCGGGATCCAGCGTCCGGCCGCCGAAGACGACAGCTGCGCCCGGATCCTGCTGCTGCCCGGCTACGAGGTCGTCATCAACGCGGACCTGACCGGCGACGGGAAGATCGACCTGTGCGGGATGGCCGAGGCGATCACCAGCAGCGCGCTGGTCTCCCTGAACGCCGGCCGCATCGCCCGCCGGGCGGCCCCCGCCGGGCAGCTCGCCGTCAGGGACGCCTGTGCGCTGCTGGACACCGCGGCCGTGACCGCGGCACTCGGCCCGGGGCCGCTGAACCAGGTCCGCTCCTTCGGAGACTGGGAGTGCCAGTGGAGCTTCACCGACCGGTCGGGGGTCGCGAAAGTCGTCTTCGACCGGACACTCGCCGAAAGCTTCGCCGCCTCCGGGAGCACTCCGCTCCGAATTGGCGGCTACGACGCGCGGGTGACGCCCCAGGGACGCAGTGACACTGACTGCGAGGTAGCCATCGTGTACCACAGCTACGTCGACGGGACCCGGCCACGGGTTGACGAGCTGGCGCTGGTCGATGTGGAAGACAGCGAGAAGCAGCCCGAGCAGCTGTGCGAGCCCGCGCGGCGCCTGGCCACCACGGTGGCGCAGCGGCTGTCGCGCTGACCGCGGGAGGGGTCCCGCCGAGGCCGGGAGACCATGACCGGAGTTCGGCAGGGAGCAGCAGGAGGACAGATGGGCGGGACACGGGTGAACGCGCGGAAGTACGAGCACTTGCGTGGCGGGGTGACCGACCCGGTGCCGGGCTCCCTCTTCGCGCTGGCCCTGTCACAGGGGATCACCGTCCCGCCGGCGCCGGGGCGAGAGTTGCGGTTCGGCCGCAACCGGCCGCAGGTCGACCTGTGCATCGGCGAGGACGACCTGCGGGTCAGCCGGCAGACCGGAGTGATCAGCCACCGCGACGGCGGGTGGCAGGTGGCCAACACCGGCCGGTTGCCCATCCGGTTGCCCGGCGACCAATGGCTGTTCCCCGAGCACGACCCCCTTCCGCTGGTCTTCGGCTACACCCCGATGTTCGTGCGGGGCACCCGCGGCCGGGAGCACGTGATGGAGGTGTACGTGATCGGCCCCGACGGCGCCTGCCCACCGGCCCTGTTCGACGCGGTCACCCAGCCACCGAAGCGCTATTGGCTGACTCCGGACGAGAAACTGGTGCTCGTCGTACTGGGCCAGCGCTACTTCGCCCAAGAGGCGTTCGCCCAGCCACTCGGCCGGAAGCAGGTCGCCGAGGAGATGACGAAGCTGCAACCCGGCGAAGACTGGAACGAGAAGAAGATCGACCGCACGATCGCCGCGGTCCGGCTGCGGCTGCACCAGGACGGCGTCCCCGGCATGCTGAAGGAAGAACTGGTCGAACCGATCGGCAACATGCTCAACCACAACCTGGTCCAGGTCCTCATGAGCAATTCGACCCTGGTCCCGTCCGACCTCAAGCTGCTGGACGGCTGGGACTGAAACCAGCGGTGAAGACGCCTCGGTAACCCATCGGTACCGGTTTCGCACGTCAACCAAGGCCGGCGAGGTGCCTCCCTGCGACACCCAAGTGGCTTACGCCGATGCGACGGTGGCCTCGGCGTTGTCGTGCCCGCCGGGTGCGGGTTGAGAGGTCCCGGTGGCCGCACAGGCTAAGTGGCGGCCACCGGGAAATCACCCACCGCCCCGACGCCGGTGCCGATGCGGCAATGATCATCCCGAAAGAGCGTGGTTACTGCATTGCGAGGCGAGCGCGACGCACTGCAGCACCAGTCGGGTGCCGCCGCCGCGACGACGCCGTCGCGCGGTTGACGAACAAGGGAATCAGGACATCGGCGCCTCTGGAAGGTACTCGTGTGCCCAGCGGATCACGGTCTGGGCGGGATGCCAGAATTCCATGTCGTCGTGGAAGTCGCGTCAGAGAAACTTGATGGACTCGGCGAGGTTGTACGCGAGGTTCAGATTCCCCCGGGGCCCGCCGACGGTGAACAGGTCCGAAGTGTTCGTGTAATTGACGTTGGTGAACACCCTGACGTCGTGACCCGTGCGGTTCCACGCCGACTCGGCGTTGCGCCAGACGCATTCGCCCTTGCCGTATCCGGCTCCACGGAACTCGTAGCATGTCGGTTGGGCCGGACCGAGATCGGGGATGTTACCAACGGCGAAGTCCGACAATGAACCGCTGGTCGTACCTGCCCCGTAGTAGTACAGGCAGAACTCTCCGGGATCGCAGTAGCCGTCCCGTGCACCGGTTGCGTGGGCCGTGCCGGCCAGAGGTATCGCCAACCCGACGACGGCGCCGACAACTGCCACCAGCCTGGCTGTCCTCGAGCGACCGGAGCGGCGCACCTTCGTGCTGGTTCCCATCTGGATCTCCCTCTCGTCAACACGTGTTTCCTGACGACGGAAGCCTCGCAGTGCTTGCTGCAGCCGCACTGCAGTCTTACGGAAAGTAGCTGGTCGGAGGTACGCTCCAGCCAGGGAGGGGGCGTTTGCATGCCCGGTATTCGGTTCGGTGTACTCGGGCCGGTCGCAGGCTGGCGTGGGACGGACGCGGTCGAGATAGGTTCCGGCAAGTGCCTCCGAGTGCTCGGGATACTGCTGCTGCACGCGAATCATCGGGTGGAGCGCGAGGAGATCATCGAGGGCGTCTGGGGCGGGAATCCGCCGAGAAGCGCGGTGAACCTCGTCCAGAAGTACATCGGCGACGTGCGCCGGTCGCTGGTGCTGGACGACGGCTCGCTGCAGACCGTGGGCACCGGGTACCTGCTGCGCGTGGCCGCCGACCAGCTCGACAGTGCCCAGTTCACCTCCGGGCTCATGCGGGCGCGGGAGAAGAAAAGCGATGGTGACCTGGCCGCGGCCAGGCAGCACCTCGCCGACGCGATGGCGCTGTGGCGCGGACCTGCTTACACCGGCATCGAAACCCCCGCGGCCGCCACCGAACGGGCTTGCCTGGACGACTATCGCTCCGGCGCGCTGGAGGACCTCGCCGAGCTCGATCTGCTGCGCGGGGAGATCGCACTGGCGATCCCCGAGCTGTCCCGGCTCGCGGCCGAGCACCCGTACCGCGAACGCGCGCGTGAGCTGCTGATGGTTGCGCTCTATCGCTGCGGCCGCCAAGGGGATGCCCTCGCCGTGTTCGACGAGATCCGGCGGCTGCTGGCCGATGAGCTCGGTGCCAGTCCCGGGCACGGCCTGCAACGCGTGCACGCCCAGATCCTGCGCGCGGACCCCGCGCTCGGCTCAACCCCTGTGAAGGAAATCCGGCCGAGCGTGCCGCTGCCCGCGGACATGCCCGCTGCGCGGCGTAATTGCCTTCCTCGCGATCTCCCGTACTTCGCGGGGCGACACGACGAGCTCGCCAGGTTGACGGTGTCAGCGGACGATCGGGCCACGGTTTACACGGTGGACGGGATGGCGGGGGTCGGTAAGACCGCGTTCGCCGTCCACGCCGGTCACATGCTGGCCGACCGGTTCCCGGACGGTGCGCTCTTCGTCGATCTGCAGGGTCATAGTGCGGGGAAGACACCGTTGACCGTCGAAGAGATCCTGAACGTCCTCCTGGGACAGCTAGGGGTCACACTGGCCGGGGACGCCGGGGCGCAGTGGCGGGCGAAGACCGCGGCGCTGCGGCTTCTGGTCGTCTTCGACAACGCTGTCGACGAGACGCAGGTGGCGCCATTGCTGCCGACCGGGCCCAGCCTGGTGATCGTGACGAGCCGCGCGAGACTGCTGGAGCTGGACGGTGCGCGGCCGATGTCCATGACTGTCTTGGCGGAGGCCGAGGCCGAGGCGTTCTTCACGCACTTGGTGGGCGCCGACCGCGCGAGCGCCGAACCTGAGGCTGTGGCGCAGATCGTCCGGCTGTGCGCCGGCTTGCCGCTCGCGCTCCGGCTGTCCGGGGCAAGGCTGGCGCACCGCACGACCTGGCCGGTCGCGCACCTGTCCGCGCAGCTGGCCCGGGCGCGCCGCCGGCTGCCGAAGCTGTTCGCCGACCGCGAGGTGGCACTGGCGTTCCGCATGTCGCACGAGCAGCTGTCCCCGGTCGACCAGCAGCTGTTCTCCGCACTGGGCCGACATCCTGGCGCCGACGCGGACACCGCCGTGCTGGCGGCGATGATCGGCTTACCGGACGGACGGGCCGACGAAGCCCTGCAGCGGCTGGTCGATGTCCACCTGGCCGAGGAACCGGCGCCCGGCCGGTACCGGCAACACGACTTGCTGCGGCAGTACGCCCGCGGCATGTCGGACGACCCGGGCATGACCGAGAAGATGCTCGACCACTACTTGACGGCCATCACGGAGGCAGCGGCCTGCGTCGAGGAGAACAGCCCAGGGACGGGGGCCGCGCGGGTCTGGCTGTTGGCCGAGCGTGCCAACGTCCTCGCGGCGACCCGCTGCGCCGCGGCCGAAGGGCAAGGCGGCTATGCGTGGCAGCTGGCGATCTCCCTCTGGCACGTCCTGGGCCGCGACCTCGCCGGCGACTCGATCGAACTGCTCGAGCACGCCCTGGCGGCCGCGCGCGAGACAGCCGAGGGCGGTGAAGACCTTCTGCGCACGCTGCTGGCGCTGGCCCACTGGTCCGCCGGCCACACCGCCCGCGCCTACGACCTGCTGACCACGTCGGCCATGCAGCGCGAGAACACCGAATCACACGCGCACACCCTCGCCTTGCTCGCGTTGATGCACCTGCACCGCGGCGCTCACGCCCAAGCCGCGCAGCACGCGCAGACGGCCTTCGACGAGCTCGCCGATCTGGCCGAGTTGTCCCCGCTCGGCATCGACGCCAAGATCATCACGCACTGGACCCGAGGCGTCGTTCAGTGGCTGGAAGGCTCGCCCGAGACGGCGCTGGCCCACCTACGGACGGCCTACGCGCTCTGCGGCGACCTGGGCCAGCTCAGTCCCAATGACCACGTGCTCACGGCGTTGGCGCGATGCCTCATCGAGCTGAGCGCCGCCGACGAAGCCCTCGACCACCTCCGCCGGGCCTGCGAACTTCGCCAGCGGATCGGGGATCGGGACGGGGAAGCGGAAGCACTGACTCTCATCGGAGCAGCGCACCGCGCGATGGGAGATGCCGGCGCCGCCCTGAAATCCCAACAGACGGCCATGACCCTGCTCGACGACGGCTCTCGGCTGCGGGTTTACGCTCGCCTCGAGCTCGGCCGCACTCTTGCCGCTCTCGGGGACGGAACCGAAGCTGTTCGGCAGCACGAGCTCGCCCTCGCCATCGCGGTGCGAGGTGGTCACCTCCGCGAACAGGCTCAGGCGCATGACGAACTTGCTCGTATCTACACGGGTAATAATCCTGGAGAAGCCCGAAAACACCAGCAAGCCGCTGCGGACTTAGCCGTCCGGCTCGGCCTGACGTGCCCGAAATCGCTCCCTCATCTTCGTCCCGCCGGCTGGTAAACACCGTCGGTGAGCCGGGGCATGGGAAATCCGAACCACCGTTGGCTTATCTCGACGCGGCCGTGTTGCGTTGTCCAGTCGCTGCAGCCGGTGAAGTCGTCCCACTGGCAGGGAGCCGAGGAGGGACCCGGGCCGGTCCCGGAATCCGTCTAGGTTTCCGCCTTGGTTCCCGGGCCGCGTAGCCGGCGGTGGGCTTCATTAGGGGGCCGCCCGAGCCTTGTTCCCGCTGGTGAGGGAGGAGATGGGTCGAGACGGTCGACGGGCGAGCTCCCTGCGTTCCCGGATCCTTCCCCGCCCGCGTCCCCGGCGTCCCGGCGGATAAGGGCGGCCATGATGTCGACGGCAGGCACGATCATCACACAGTGAGTGATCGGCGCTGCTGGTCGCCGCGCCGCGCGGGCCTCCCTCAGTTGCTAGTACACAACAGGAGACGGAGCGCCCCCTGTCACACGCGGTGACCGTTTTGTGGTGGTTTCACCTGGTTAGCGGTGATCGTTCGCGTGCGAAGCCGTTAGCGTCGCTATGGACTGCGGGGAGGTCAGTCCAGTCGCCTTGGGTCTCGTGCCAGAACCTCGCCACAGTCACGATTTCTCACGTCAAGCAACTAAACGAGGGGTATCATGTTTAGGGTAGTGCGAAGACGACCCATAGTGCTCAGTGTCGCGGCGGTTGCGTGCGCCTTGCTGCTATCGTCGGCAAATTTCGCTTCGGCGAGCAATATAACGTTGGTGGACAGGCTTAGACAGGCAGTCGTGAACGCCGGTCATCAGAAAAGTGGAAAGTCCATGGCAACAAACGGAAAGGAGGTACAGATGGTGGCGCAACAACCGGCACTCGACATAATCGAAGCGGTGCAACTGTTCGCAAAGTCAAACAACCTGAATGGATACGTTCAGGCGCGCATTGCTCCGAGCGCGAACGCGGTAACGATCTACTGGCATGGCCCGGTCCCCGCTCAACTCGCGGAATATGCCGAAACAAAGCGTGGCGCGATTGAGCTCAGCTTTTCTGTTGTGCAACATTCTTATGACGAGCTCGTGAAGGAAGCGGCAAGAATCGTTGCCGAGAACTCTCCTCGCGTGACCAGTGCCAGTCCCAATTCCGACTTCACTGGAATTACAGTTGGCGTGGACGCCAGCAAGGCGAGCTTGCAGTCTATTTCGATTTCATCTTCTGTGTCAGTACAGCTTAGCTATGCCGACAGTTATTCCGCCGCCTCCCGAGCGGCGGACACCTCCCCTTTTTGGGGCGGGTCATTGATCGTGGATAACACGGGGAATTACGGTTGCAGCACCAGTTGGACCGTGCGAAAATCCAACGGTGCAACAGGGCTATTGACCTCTGGTCATTGTCAACACACAACGTCCTCGCCGTGGTATGCAGGCCTCAGCGACAGGGTCGTCGGAAACGAAGGTCCTCGGAGCACTGCAACCGATTCAATGACCCTTGAAGGACAAGCCTACAATCCCACAGTGTATGTCGATGGCTGGGATTCAACTCTCGGACTTCCTGTGCATTCCTGGTCCGATGTCGTGATGGGCGAAGTGATTTGCGAAGATGGTGCATTCTCGGGTCAGGTCTGCGGGCCCGTGGTCGACCAGGTTGGTTTCTCTGTTGACTACGGCTATGGGACCGTTGGTCCCGGATTTACCGCGACACTTCCGGCTACCACCCTCGCCAGCGCTGGCGAGGGCGACAGCGGAGGACCTGCCTACAACCAGGCCGGACGGGGCAGCGGGCAAATCAAGCTGCGTGGCATGATCGAGGCGCTGAACAACAATGCGCAGTACCTCGCTCCATGCGTAGGCATCACGGATCGAACCTGCTCGCGGAAGAATTTTCACGTGAACGTGAATGCCGTCAACTCAGCACTGGGCGTAGTCCCCGTCACGACTTAACAGAGACTGACGACCCCGTTCGCAACGGAGCCCGGCAACCTCGTTCGTGGTTGCCGGGACTCCAGCCGTGCGGACGGTGTGAGGCCCCTCTGCCCCATGGGCAGAGGGGGCCGCTGCGCTGCGGGCCGTCAGCGGGCTCAGCACATCCGGGATAGCGCGTCGCACGCTGCGGTAATCCTGCCTGCCAGTTCCTCGATATCCGTACCGTCGACCGCAACCCACAGTGTGCCGTCCGGATCCGCTGTCAGCGCCACTGTGGGACGGTTGGCCGCCGGGTCCGCCGGGTCCGCCGGTCTGCTCGGGGCGCACGGCTCCAAGCGGCCTACGGCCCGTTCAGGTCGTTCTACGGTGGTGCCCTACCGGGTGCGGCGGGGCCGGTCGGTGTCGGACTGGTCTCCGCTGTCCGGGCTGTCGGCACGGTCACCGATGCTCCTATGGATGGGTCTTCGCCACTGATTGCTTGAATTCGTCCGGTGTGAACTGGACGTCATCGAACGGCTTTCCTTTGCCGATCGGGTAGGCCATCCACTCGGGCGCGGTCTCCATCCACCGCGCCACCCCATATGCCGGCTCAGTGCCGGCAGGAGAACCGGCGCTTGGGGGGAGCGGAATCCCGGCCAGGTGAGTTCAGAACCGACAGGCGCGTAGCGCGGGTCAAGGCGATGGCCTTGCTGATCACGTGGGCCCGCATAGATCTCCTCCACCACCTTGACCTGATCGGTGGTCAGGCAGTCCGGTCCATCCGGTCCTTTGCACTCGATGGACACCGGTTGGAAGTTGCAGTCGCGCGGGTCGCCAATGAGGCCGTCACCAACGACGCGGTCATTGGCGTCGCAGGCTTTGATCACGGCGTCGTGGAGCGGCCCGATCTTGTTTGCGGTGAGAATCGGCGAGCCGTCCGGCCGAGTGTTGACCCTGATGTCCCAGCCCATGAAGAACTGGCTTCCTGACTGGTTGTTGGCAGGAGCCCCGGCGACAATGCCATTGAAGTCCTTCGGATAGCGCTGAGACTCCATCAGCCCTTCACGGCCGCCGTCGGAACAGCCGGCAAAGTAGGAGTACCTCGGCGGTTGGTCGTAGTAGGCGGTCTGGATCGCCTTCGCCGCGGTTGCCAGGAGTGCACGGAACGATAGCCGTAGTCGATCCGATGCTGCTCGTCCGTGCCCGCCCACATCGCGTCCGTGGGCCTCGCATTGTGGCCGTCATTGGTCGCTGCGATCGCGAAGTCGCCGCCGAGCTGGGTGCGGCAGGCGGGAAATGCTGTCTGGCTGATGAAACCACAGACACCGGCGCAACCGAACTGCAGGTAGCGACCCTGCCACGTCGAGGTCGGCAGTTTGAGCTCGAATTCGGTCTGCGGCTGGACGTACCCATGGACGTCACAGAACGCCGGCTGTGTTGCGGTTGCGGGGACGATGCTGGCGGAGGTGATACGGGTCGGGGCCCCGGGAATCTTGAGGAAGTCAGGTACATGGGCGTTGCGCGTTCCCCCGTCCTGCACAAAGGCAGCGCAGTCCATCTTGGCCGGGATGGTCGGAGCGCCGGTGGACGTCGGCGCGACCGGCGAGGCCGTCGGCCCACTGGCTCCGGTCGCCCCGGTCGCCACCGCGAGGGAACCAGCTAGTGCCATTGATGCAGCCACCAACACAACTTGCCAGACCGGCTGCCGCTGTCGAGCACGGTCTCTTATGTGTTCTCCGGGGCTTTTCGTCCTTGACCGCAACTCTCGCCACGCTACGAGCAGTTGTTTCACGGTGCTCCCTTCCGGGTGACAGCACCGTGTGAGCAGCCTCACACAATAATGACATTCAAGCACCGTGCGAACATTAAGTCAATAGTACGTCTTTTGACGTAGGGTTCTACCTGTTAATGTCAGGTATTTAAATGTCTGACATTAACTGTTGCCAGGCGCTTGCATAACGAACGCGCGAGAAGTCCGGACGGGTCAGATCGGACGCGCCGACAGAATAAGTTGACGTCGTTCGATGCCTACTTTTACGGCCGGTCGGCCGGGTTGTATCGACGAGGAGGCGGCCTGCGACCAGGGGATCCAGTCCCGAACGGGTTTACCGGATCGTCCGTCGCCTGTCCGCGCCGGGTGCAATCTTCCATGGGGTCGTGCGGCGTGCAGGTCGTCAAGACCACCACGACGACCGTGCTCGCTCCGCGTGCGTGCGAACCGTCTCCGCCGGCTGAGTTCCGTCGTCGCCGGACCGTCGTCGTGATCTCAACCCGTCAGGGCGAAGGCTCGTGGGGGCAGTCGCCATCGGGTGCGTGTTGTGGTGGACGCTCGGAGGACGTGGGAAGTAAGCGTCCGATCGCGTACTTCCCGAGCGCGATCGGGTTGTATGTAGACGGCGTGCGGGTGCTCAGTGTGGATATCGGCGTGGTGAACGCGGTGCGGCCGACCAGTTGCCGTCCAATGTGGACCTGCTCGCGAGCCGGACGAAAGTCCTGTGGATCAGCGCGGCGCCCTCGCGGAGATCCTCGATGTCGCCCCGCTGGGGTTGAGCAACCTCATCGAGGCCTATAGCGGAACAGTGGGCAGGTCGAGGTTCGGACGGGCTGATGCAGTCGGCTGCTGCAGCGCGCGACGTCGACCTGGGCATACCTCACGTCAGCCCCGTTGCGCGCAATGGCTTGGCCGCCATGGTGCCGCGTGTCTCATCACATGCGCCGAGGTCAGCCGCACGTCGGCGAAGCCCGGCGTTCGCGCCGGCCACGCGTGGCGTCCTACTCGGATCGTCCTATTTGTCACCGCGCCCTGATGACTGCGTGCCAGCTGGACAGTCTGCGGGTTAGACCGGCTCGCCCGACCGGCGGGTGTTGAGGTCCGGTAACAGCCTGTTACCTGGTATATCGACGACCTGCTTGACAGTAGCGCGGCTAGTTGTCAGCATAGCTATTGTCAGACCGATGTCGAGGTGGTCGCCTTTACCACGTCGAGCGGACATAGAGAGGTGCTCCTCGATGGGACCGGTTGGATTCGTTGGTGTTGGAGCCATGGGTTCCGCGATCGCCAGTCGCCTGGTGGCGTCGAGCGACCTGCGGGTGACGGACCGCAATCCGGCGGCCGCGGACGAGTTGGTCGCGGCCGGAGCCCGCTTCACGACTGCGGAGGACATCGCGGCCAGCTGTACCGTTGTATTCCTCTCTTTGCCCGGACCGACGGACGTCACCGGACTGCTCCTCGGTGAGGCGGGGCTCGCCGAGCTGCTGCAGCCGGGAAGCGTTGTCATCGACACGACGACGAGCGTCCCGACCGCAGATGCCGAGATCGTGAAGGCACTGAGTCCTCGAGGCATCGATTTCGTCGACGCGCCGATCGGTGGCGGCGTCCGGCGGGCGCGGGAAGGCACGGCCACGTTGATGGTTGGCGCGTCACCCGAGGCCTACGCCAAGGTGAAGGATCTCCTGCTCGCCGTTACGCAATCGGTGAGCCACGTCGGTCCGGTCGGATCAGGCCACACCATGAAGGTAATCAACAACTTGCTGAACAGTTGCAACCGGTTCGCGGCTCTGGAGGCGATTCGGCTGGGGCAGCGGGCCGGCCTGGAGCAGGACGTGATCGTGGACGTCCTGAACCGCTCGACCGGGCGCAACTACACGACGGAGTACACCTTCCCCAACCTGCTCGCCGGCGATACCTACCTGCCGCAGGGGTTCGCCCTGGCGCTGATGCTCAAAGACATCGGGCTGGCCAGCACCATGGCAGCCGAGCTGGGCCACCGGCTACCTATCGGTGAGCTGGTAGAGAAGCTGACCGCGGAGGCAGTGGAGCGGTTCGGTCCCGACGCGGACCAAAGTCAGTTGATGGCCGAGTGGTACGAGAAGCAGTAGCCACGATCGCGCCGGGTAGCCAGGGCAAGGAAGGAATATCGAAAGATGTCGATCGAGTCGTATTCGATGCTCATCGACGGCGAGTGGTGTGTGAGCTCGGACGGTGGGACGTTCGAGTGCACCAACCCGTTCACCGGCGAGGCGTGGGCGAGGGTGCCTCTCGCCACCCGCGACGATGTGGACAAGGCAGTCACCGCCGCCGAGCGTGCATTCACCGAGGGACCGTGGGCGTCATCGACCCCCAAGCAGCGCGGCCAATTGCTGCGTAAGCTCGCCGAGCTGGTTACCGCCCAAGCCGATCCGCTCGCGCGCTTGCTCGTCCAGGAGAACGGCAAGCTGATCCGCGAAGTCGGCGGCCAAGCGCGGGCGCTCGCCGACAACTGCAACTTCTTCGCCGGCGTCGCGGAGATGCCGACCGGGGAAACGCTGGCGAGCAGTATCCCGCACATGGAGGCGTTCACGCGGCGCGAGCCAGTAGGCGTCGTCGCGGCTATCACGCCGTGGAACAGCCCTCTCACACTGCTGATCATGAAGCTGGCGCCAGCTCTGGCTGCGGGCTGCACGGTCGTCGTGAAGCCGTCGGAGGTCACGCCGGTTTCCACGCTCGTCCTCGCGCGCCTGATCGAGGAAGCCGGTTTCCCTGCGGGCGTGGTCAATGTGGTCACAGGTCCCGGTGATGTCGGTGCCGCTTTGGTCGAGCACCCCGGGGTCAAGAAGATCTCGTTCACCGGATCCACCGCGGTCGGCAAACGGATCGCGGCCACCGCGGCGAGCCGGATGGCCCGGGTGTCGCTGGAACTCGGCGGCAAGTCGCCGAACATCGTGTTCCCGGATGCAGACCTGAGCAACGCCGTCAACGGCGTCATGGCCGGGATTTTCGCGGCAACCGGTCAAACCTGCCAGGCCGGATCCCGGGTCCTCGTGCACGAGGAAATCTACGACGTCTTCAGCAAGGCCGTTGTGGAGCGCGCTTCGCGGATCAAGCTCGGCGATCCGCAGGATCCGGCCAGTGAAATGGGCACTGTCGCCAGCAAGGCGCAGCACGAGAAGGTACTACGGTACATCGACATCGCCAAGAGTGAAGGTGCGCACCTTGCCGCGGGCGGGAAGCGACCGGACGATCCGGCGCTGGCTCGGGGTCTCTTCGTGGAACCGACCGTGTTCACGAAAGTCACCAACGACATGCGCATCGCCCGGGAGGAAGTCTTCGGCCCGGTAGCGTCGATCATTCGCTTCACCGACGAGGACGATGCAGTGCGGATCGCCAACGACACGTCATTCGGTCTTGCGGCCGGTGTCTGGACGAACGACGTCGGGCGTGCGCACCGGATGATCCGCAAGCTCCGCGCGGGCACGGTGTGGATCAACAACTATCGGCAGGTGAACCACGTCGGACCCTTCGGTGGCTTCAACGAATCCGGAATCGGCCGGGAGAACGGGCTTCACGCGGTCGACGAGTACACCGAGGTCAAGACGGCCTGGATCAACACAGGAGGGGTCATCGCGGATCCCTTCAACCCGCGGGCTTGACCGCCGGCCGAACAGTCTTCTGGGAGTCCTGCCAGGCCCTCTGCCCGTCCATGCGGCCGGGTCACAATGTTGTGGAGGAAATGACCATGCAGGAGCAGTCGCCGGTAACTGAACGGCAATCCGATGTCGTTCCGGCTGTGACGCCGCGAACGATGTGGAAGGTCGCGTCCGTCAGCCTGATCGGCAACATGATCGAGTTCTACGACTTCTTCATCTACGCCACTGCCGCGGCGCTGGTGTTTCCGCACACCTTTTTCCCGGCACTCGGGAGCGCGGCAGGGACGGTTGCGTCGTTCGCGACACTCGGCGTGGCCTTCGTGGTCCGCCCGCTCGGTTCGGTTGTCTTCGGGCATATGGGCGATCGGCTCGGCCGGAAGGCGACGTTGGTCATCACCCTGCTGATGATGGGTGTAGCGACCCTGCTCGTAGGCCTGATGCCGACTGCCGCGCAGATCGGCGTGCTGGCCCCGGTCCTGATCGTGCTGCTCCGCGTCCTGCAGGGCCTCGCCGCAGGCGGGGAGTGGGCGGGCGCAGTGCTCTATGCCGCGGAGTACGCCCCAGGGAACCGGCGCGGCTTCTGGAGCAGCTTCCCGCCGGTCGGCGCGGGATTCGCCCTGGCGACGGCCAACCTGGCGTTCATCCTGGTCGGCCTGAGCATGGACCAGAGTGCGTTCATCAGCTATGGGTGGCGTATCCCCTTCCTGTTCAGCACCGTCCTCGTCGCCGTAGGCCTCTACATCCGGCTGCGCACTGCCGAGACGCCGATCTTCAAGCAGCACCTCGCCGCCGGTCGACCGGCGCGTCTCCCACTGGCTGACGTGATCCGCTTTCAGCCTCGTCAGGTCCTGCTGGCTGCCGGCGGCGTGATCAGCGTCTTCGTGCTGTATTTCACCGGTTCGACCTACCTCGTCAACTACGGCACGACGGTCCTGAATCATAACCGGAACGCGGTGCTCACGATCGTGATGGCCGGTGGCGTCGCATACTCAATCGTCTGCCTTGGATTTGGCCGGCTATCGGACAGCTATGGTCGGCGCCGCATGCTCATGGTCGCGGTAGGGCTCGGCGTCGTGTGGTCGTTCGTCGCGTTCCCGTTGGCGAAAACGGGATCGCTGACGGCGTTCGCTGCGGTCGTGATCGGGTTCCTCGCGATCAGTGGCGCCGGGAACGGACCGCTGGGTGCATTTTTCTCTGAGCTGTACCACACCCACTATCGGTACACCGCCGCGGCGCTGAGCTACAACATCGGCAGCGTGGTCGGTGGCGGTATCGCACCGCTGATCATCGCGTCGATCGCCGCGTCGTCGGGCACTGCCGCACTCGCCTGGTTCATCGGGGCACTTGGCCTGACCAGCCTGGTGTGCCTGGCTTTCTTGACCGAGACACGGACCCACCGCCTGGACGCCGCTGACCTCGCTCGGCAGTGATCTGGCCCGCCGCCTCAAGGCCCAAGCGCACCGATCATGATCGACTGGGAAGGAGGAGAATGGCATGCTCCAAGCGCGCCGGCCTTGCGATCACCGAAGTGCTTGCTCACGAATTCGCACAGTTCAAGATCCCGGTCGGGGTCAGCGTCGTCGGGCCTGGGCCGGTTGCCACCCCTCCCATGCTCGGGTGACCATACCGGGAGAGTCAGCCGATGTATTCCCGACGGTCGAGCGGACCCTGAATTTCGTCGCCGCCGAGGACGTGGCTGTGGCGACGTTGTCAGCCATCGAAAACGGAGACGAGTCCGTCTTGGTCGACAAGGCGGCCGCCGACTACGTCCGCGGTCAGCTGACCGCCTGGCGCGAAGCGATCACGAGCGCTACTCGCGAACGCCCAGGTCAACCTGCCTTCAGAATACGAGTTCCCGCCCCTCCGACCGGCGAGACTCCTGTCCGACCCGATGAACGGGCCGTCGTACGAACGAGGCGCGTATGTGCCGCGAGATAGGAAGGAACGATGACATGTCCCAGTCGGTTGCCCAGCCCGGAGGGCCCGTCCTGGTCACGGGCGCGGCCGGATTCCTGGGTGCGCGAGTCGTCGAGCAGCTCGTACGGAGTGGGCGTGAGGTGCGTGCCGTCGATCTCGGTGCCACCGAGCGGTCGACTGGGCTGTCCGACCTGCCCGGCGTCACCGTGCACCGCGTCGACGTGCGCGACACGGATGTCGTCGAGCCGATAGTGCGAGGGACCGAAGCGATCGTGCACCTCGCAGCTCTGCGTCCCAAGGCCACGCAGAGCCGGCCGCACGAGTCGTTCCAGGTGAACGTCGAAGCGTCCTACGGCTTGCTCCGGCTCGCGGCCGAGAACGGGGTGCGCCGGATCGTCTTCGGTTCGTCGCACAGCGTGTACGGCTCGTTCGCGAAGCCCCGGCCGTTCCGCTGGCGCGAGGACGACTTAGCGCCCGGTGCGGACCTCAGCATGTATGGAGCGAGCAAAATCGCGGTCGAGGCGTACCTGAACGCATTCGCCGCCGCGGGCGGCCCGAGCTACGTCTCAGCTCGATTGGCCACCTTGTACGGACCGCATTCCAATCGTGACAACTCCTTGGCAGGCATCATGCTGGACGTACTCGCGGCCGTCGGCCGAGGCGAACGGCCTGTGGTGCGGTGGGCGCCCGCGGCGCTCCATGATCTCGTCTACGTGGACGACGCCGCCCGCGCCGTCGTCGCCGCGCTCGACCTCCCCGCGGCGGAGGCGAACCTGGCGCTGAACATCGTCGGAGAGCCTGTCAGCTCGGTGCAGGTCTTCGAGACGCTCGTCGAGCTGGGCGGCGGCGACCCGGCTGCCATCGACTGGAGGCCCGAGCTGAGCCGCTACCAGCTCACCAGCCCCGACCTGATGCGGTCGGTGCTGGGTCCGGTGATCACCACGGATCTCCGGACTGGCCTGGGCGCCTTCGTGGACTGGGCGGCGTTGCTCCCGGCCACGGACGATCTGGCCGCTACCACGCTCTGAACCGCCGATGGGCGACACGAGAGAGAAGTGCCTGTGGCCATAGATGCTCACTTCCTGCGGCGGTCTCCATCCGGAAGACCGGATCAGTTCGGCGTGATCTTTCCCCCCGATACCGCCTGGCTGGCTACGACGCCCGCTGAACCATCATTGATCACCGTGCCGGTTATCGACGCGCACCACCACCTGTGGAACCTGCCCGCCTACGACTATGACCCGCCTGAGCTGCTCGCCGACCTGGCCGAGACGCCAGCGGTGTCGGGCACGGTGTACGTCGAATGCCATTCGCATTACCGCACCGACGGGCCGGAGTACCTGCGACCGGTGGGGGAGACCGAGCACGTGGTGGCGCTCACGGCCGGCAGCGACCCAAGGATCGCGGCCGGCATTGTCGGATTCGCCGACCTGGACCTTGGCGAGGCGGTCACGGAGGTGCTCGAGGCCCACATAGAGGCCGGTGCAGGCCGGTTTCGCGGTATCCGCTTCGGGACGGGCTGGGACGACAGTCCCGAGATCCAGAACACGCAGACCGCGCGTAGGCCCGGCATGCTCACTGAGGCCCGGATCCACGCTGGAGCCCGTCGCCTGGCCGAGCTGGACCTGTCCCTCGACGTGTGGCTGTTCCACCGGCAGCTGGGTGAGGTCGCCACGCTCGCGGATGCGGTGCCGGATCTGCGGATCGTGCTCGACCATTGCGGCGGACCACTCGGTTACGGGCCCTACGCCCGCCACCGCCGCGAGCACTTCGCCGAGTGGCGGAGAGGTCTGCGCGAGCTGGCCGCGCGACCGAACGTGGTGTGCAAGGTCGGGGGACTGCTCGCAAGGGGAGCCGCCTACGACTATGTGAGGTCCTCGACGCCGGCTGGCTCCGCAGAATTGGCTACGATTTGGCGGCCGTGGGTCGAGAGCTGCATCGAGGTGTTCACACCCAGCCGGTGTATGTTCGAGACCAATTTCCCGGTAGACAAGATGGGCGTTCGATATGGGACGCTCTGGAACACCTATGCCCGGCTCGTGAGCGGCGCGTCCGAGGCTGAGCGTCAGGACCTATTCAACGGGACGGCGCGGATGCTCTACCGGCTCACCTAGATTTCGGATCCAGTTCTGGCGGTTAACGTGGCTCATGGCGCTCTGGTTCCCGCGACTGGCGGCGCGCCCTGGTTCGCGGCGGTGTTCCTTTCGCTGGTGTGCGCTGGGATTGATCGGCGGGCTGTTGCTGCCCGGGCGGCCGTCGCTCGGCAGATTGGCGGGTCGGCGGATGGAGCACGCCGTCGTGACCGAGTCGGCTTGAGACCGTGGAAGTGACGGTTCTCGTGCTTGGCCACGGCGGCTGGCCGTTGGGCTAAGGCCCGTTCGCCCGCGGAGTTCGCGTGGTGATGCCGGGGTCCGGGAGCTCGCCAGGAGACCGGGCATCACTGCAAGATCGGTGGCTTGCTCACCCGTGGTGCCGCCTTCGACTGCCTGCACGCACCGGTCTCGCCCACCTCGACCAAACTCACCGAGATCTGGCGGCCGTGGGTGGAAACCGCGGTCGAGACGTTCGGTGCCGACCGCTGGATGGTGGAAACCAACTTCCCGGCGGACAAGATGGGCACCGGCTACCCGAACCTGTGGAGCTGCTTCGCCCGCTTTGCTGCCCGTGCGTCGGACGTGGAGCGAGCCATTCTCTTCGGGCGGAACCGCGCTGGCGGTTTACGAACCGTCCTGAGCCGATGGCGCACGACGGCTTCGGATCGGCGAGCCCTCCGGTCACCCGCTCGCCGAGGCCGGTGACCAGCATCGATAGCGCCGCGACCGCATCGTCGGGTTTCCCGCGCCACCGAGGTCCTGGTCGAAATAGTTTCTCCGCGTGATAAAGGTCAAACTATTGCACTCGTGTCAACTCTGTGCTTTTCTGTGCTGTGAGTGGCGCCACATGATCAAGATCGAGCGCCCTTCTCTGGACCCGGAGGACTCATCGATGTCCGCTGTCACTGTTGACACACCCGACGGCACGCCGTCGGCGCGGCCGCCGTCTCGCGCGAGGCCTAGCTGGTGGGCGACCCCGTGGTGCCGTGCCTTGATCGGGCTCGGGGGATTCATGCTGCTGCTGGACGTGCTGCCCCGGCTGGGCGTCGTGGACCGGCAGTTCGTCCCGCCGTTCGGCGATATGGCCGCCGCGTTGGGCGAGCTGGCGTCCACACAGGACTTCTGGTATTCGCTCGGAGACACGTTGCGAGGCTGGGGCATCGGCTTCGCCGTCGCGATGGTCGCCGGTGTCGTGGTCGGTGTGCTGATCGGGAGTGTGCCGGTCCTGCGCGAGATCACGGCGTCGACCATCGAGTTCCTTCGCCCGATCCCTTCGGTCGCGTTGATCCCGTTGGCCGTGCTGCTCTTCGGAACCGACTTGCGCGCGACGCTGATCCTGGTCATCTACGCGTCGTTCTGGCAGGTGCTGGTGCAGGTTCTGTCCGGCGTCCAGGATGTTGACCCGGTCGCCGAGCAGACCGCCCGCTGTTACGGGCTGCGGCGGCTCACCGTGGTCCGAACGGTCATCTGGCCGACCGCACTTCCCTATGTCATGACCGGATTCCGGCTCGCGGCCACCGTGGCCCTCGTCCTCGAGATCACCGGTGAGCTCATCATCGGCACACCCGGGCTGGGCAACCGGATCGGGTTGGCTCAGTCCGGGGGCCAGATCCCCACCATGTACGCCTTGGTCATCGTCGCCGGTCTGCTCGGTGCCGGCATGAACGCGGTGGCCCGCGCCGCCCAGGCGAGGATGCTGCGGTGGCACCCCTCGATTCGGCGGGAGCTCACATGATCCGCGTTGTCGCACGGCGCGTGCTGGTGGCGGTCGCGCTGCCCATCATCCTGGTCGGCATCTGGTGGTCGGTCACGCAGAGCAGCACGGACGTCTTCTGGCCGCCGCTGTCGAAGATCCTCAGCTCCTTCGCGCCGACATGGTTCGAGGGCCGGCTCACCAGCGACGTCGTTCCCAGCCTGGTGCGGCTGGCCGTGGGTTACGGCATCGCGGTGATCGGGGGAATCGCCGCCGGTACCGCGATCGGTTCGTTCCGGATGCTGCGCGAGATCCTCGAACCCATCCTGGAGTTTCTCCGTGCGGTGCCGCCGCCGGTGCTCATCCCGGTCATCATGTTGTTCGCCGGCATCGGCAACACGATGAAGATCGCCGTGATCGCTTTCGGCTGCGCATGGCCGGTCCTGCTCAACACGGTGGAGGGCGTCCGCAGCGTCGACGAGGTTCTCCGTGACACCGGCCGGATCTACCGGCTGCGCCGGCGGACCGGCCTCGCCAAGATCGTCCTGCCCGCCGCCGCCCCGCAGATCGTCGCCGGCGCACGCCAGGCCCTGTCGATCGGAATCATCCTGATGGTCATCAGTGAGATGTTCGCGGCGACCAACGGGCTCGGCTTCACGACCATCCAGTTCCAGCGCACCTTCGCCGTCCCACAGATGTGGACGGGCATCCTCCTGCTCGGGATCATCGGCGTCGTGCTCGCGTTCTTGTTCAAGCTCGTCGAGCGACGTGTCCTCGCGTGGTACCTCGGCATCCGGCAGACTCAGCGGAAGGGTTGATCCATGACGACCACACCCGTGTCCATCGATGCCGCGGGCGATCGGGACCGTACGAAGTTCAACCGCGACCGGCCAGTCCTGGCCGTCGAGCACGTCCAGAAGACCTACCGCAGCAGGGAGCGCTCGGTCGAGGCGATCCGAGATCTTCATTTCACGGTTCAGGCCGGCGAACTCGTCTGCATCGTCGGCCCCTCCGGAGCCGGCAAGACAACCCTGCTCCGCTGTATCGCCGGTCTCTTGCCGGTCTCGGGGGGCACGGTGGTCTTCGAGGGAGAGAAGGTCAGCGCCCCGCCTGCGGGGATGGCGGTGGTGTTCCAGGAGTACGCCCGCAGC
This sequence comes from Amycolatopsis sp. NPDC051371, assembly GCF_040682155.1. Taxonomy (NCBI): domain Bacteria; kingdom Bacillati; phylum Actinomycetota; class Actinomycetes; order Pseudonocardiales; family Pseudonocardiaceae; genus Amycolatopsis; species Amycolatopsis sp. NPDC051371. The sequence continues at coordinate 254,170 of NZ_JBFBAG010000003.1, read as the reverse complement.
CTGTTCCCGTGGATGACCGTCAGGCAGAATGTGATCCTGCCGCTGAAAGAGAAAAAGGTTCCCAGGGCCGAGCGGGCCCGACTGACTGACGAGGCACTGGCGGCCGTCGGCCTGGCCGACAGCCACGACGCGTATCCGTGGCAGCTTTCCGGCGGCATGCAGCAGCGAGTCGCCATCGCGCGGGCGGTGGCCTACGAGCCGGACATCCTCATCATGGACGAGCCGTTCGCCGCCGTGGATGCGCAGACCCGCGCCGAGCTCGAGGACCTCGTCCGCGAGCTGTGGCGCCGCCTCGGCGTCACCGTGCTGTTCGTGACGCACGACATCGACGAGGCGGTGTACCTCGGTCAACGGGTGCTCATCCTCTCCAACCGGCCGACCGTGATCCTCGAGGATGTCGCCATCGACCTCCCCGACGACCGCAACCAGCTCGAGACGCGTTCGGATCCGGTCTTTGCCGCCCACCGGGCGCACATCTACGGGCGGATCCAGGAAGCCAAACGCGGCACCGCGCCGTCCCGGCCGAGCAGCGACTGAACAGGGCCGGGCATCGGCACCGGCTCAGCCGGATTCCGCGCCTCGCAACGATTCCTCCGCCGCGGTCTACCGAACCCTGCCGGTCTCCGTTTCGGCACGAAGACCTCGTCAGGATCCCCGCTGCCGGCACGAGCCGGCGAGCAGCCGCTGACCATCGATCCGGTCACCATCAATCACTAGAGGACACGAGGAAGACCCATGACAGATGCCCTCGTCGAGGCGATGCGAGAAAACGACACACAGACATCGCAACGAGCGTTGGTGTCGGTGGCGGGACTGACCAAGTCGTTCGGGCGCCGCGGCAACGAGGTGCATGTCCTCCGCGACGTCGATCTCGAAGTCGCTGACGGCGAACTGCTCGTTCTCCTCGGCCCGAGCGGCTGCGGGAAGACCACCCTGCTGCGCTGCCTCGTCGGCCTCGAACGGCCGAACGCGGGTCGGATCGAGCTGGGCGGCGCCTGCGTGGTCGACGCGGCGCGCGGCGTGTTCGTTCAGCCGAATCGACGCGACGTGGGCATGGTTTTCCAGAACTACGCCCTGTGGCCCCACATGAAGGTCCGCAAGAACGTCGCCTACCCACTCCGTTCTCGAGGCCATACCGCAGCCCTCGACGATGGGAGGGTCGAGGAGGTCCTCGACATCGTGCAGTGCCGCCACCTCGCGGACCGGTATCCGCCTGAGCTCAGCGGGGGGCAGCAACAGCGTGTCTCGCTCGCGCGTGCGCTGGCTCCGCGACCGGCTTTGCTGCTGCTCGACGAGCCGCTCAGCAATCTCGATGCGCTCCTGCGCGTCGAATTGCGTGCGCAACTGCGGCTTCTGCATCGCGAACTGGGCTTCACTGCTGTCCACGTCACGCACGATCAGGAGGAAGCGATTGCCCTCGGCACCCGGGTCGCGGTCATGAACGCGGGCCGGGTCGAGCAGATCGGCGAGCCCCTCGACGTGTACCGCGCTCCTGCGAGCGAGTACGTAGCCGACTTTCTCGGGGCCAGGAATCGGATCGAGTTGCGAGCGGAGGCGTCCGGCGCCGTGCTTGCCGGCCAGCCCATTGCCGGTCTGGTGCGCGACGGCCTCCGCGGCTCCTTCGCCGTCAGGTTGCGGGATGAACACTTGTCGGTGCGTCCGGGAACAGACGACGGGTCTGGGGCCCACGCGGACGCGACCACGGCGTGGCTCCGTGGCGGACGCGTCGTCGAACTTCTCCCGGGTGTCGAGACCAGCGAGTGCGTCGCCGAGATCGGCGACCTCCGGCTGTTCGCCCGGGTGTCCACGGGATCGGCCGACGTACGACCGGGCGAGGCCGTGGACGTCGGGTTCACGATCGGCAAGGCACGCTGCTACGCCAAGGATGACGGCCGGCTCGTTCCGGGCTGGGCGGATCGCCGCGGCCGCGCCGATCTCGCCCTGGGGGTGCCGTCGTGACCACAGACGTCCGCAGCGGTGACACCGCAGAGGACCACGCCGTCGGTGCACCGAGCACACGTGCGCCAGGTTGGACCCCCGCGGCGTTCGCACGCCGGCTCAGGCGCCAGGCACCGTGGCTGGTCCTCACCGTCCTCGTCGGCTGCGTGATCCTGCTTCCGGTCGTCCCGTTGCAACAGCGCGCCTTCGCCGACCGTGCCGCCGGCATCCGCGGAGCGCTCGAACTCGACGACGTCGCGGGGATGTTCGTCAGAACTCTCCTCCTCGGCATCGGGGCCCTGGTCGTCGCCTTGCTCGTCGGCACAGTCCTGGCCTTGTGCATGAACGCGATGTCGCCGCGGATGCGCAAGTACCTGGCCTTCATGCCGGTCCTGCCGATGATCATCCCGGGTGTCGCTCATGTGGTCGGGTTCGTCTTTCTCTTCTCGCCCGAGAACGGGTACGTGAACTCGCTCCTGCGTGCCACGCCCTTCTTCGGTGGCGATTCCGGCCCGATCAACGTCTACAGCCAGTTCTGGATCATCGTCTACACCGGTATCAACCTCGCCGCGTTCGTCTACCTGTTCGTCTACGCGGGCCTGCGGAACCTCGGAAATGACTACGCTCTCGCCGCACGCGTCAACGGCGCCGGGCCGTTGCGGATCCTCCTGACCGTGACGCTCCCTCTGCTGCGGCCGGTTTTCGTCTACGCAGGGGCGGTCTGCTTCCTGCTCGCGCTCGGTCAGTTCACCGGCCCCCTGATCCTCGGGCGGCGAGAGGGGCTCGACGTGCTCACGGTGCGCATGTTCGAGCTTTCCGCGCAGTACCCGATCGACTATGCCACCATCGCGGCGCTCGGCACACCGCTCATCGCTCTCGCGCTCTTGATGGTCATGGTGCAACGCCGGCTGATCGGAAACCAGAACCGGTTCGTCGGAACCGTGAGCACGGCATCGCCGCACAGCACCAGCCGATGGGTCAGTATCGGGTCCGCGTCCATCGTGCTCGTCTTCACCGCATTGTCGGCGCTGGCGCCACTTGTGGCACTCGTCTTCGTCGCGCTCTCGCCGTTCTGGAGCGGGTCGGTCTCGTTCGGTGCGCTGACCCTGCAGAATTTCTCCGAGATGTTCCAGGATCGGGTGTTCGTGCAGTCGATCATGAGCAGCACGTTCGCATCGGTGATCGCCGTCGCAGTCGTCCTCCCGCTCGGCACCTTGATCGCGCTCGGCATCTACAACCGCGACCGCCTCTGGCGCCCGCTGCCGGCGATACTCGACCTCTTCGCCAACATTCCCCTGGCGATGCCCGGAGCGCTGCTCGGTTTCGGCTTCCTCTTCGCCTACTCCAGCCCGTCGGTGGGTCTCTATGCCACGAAGACCGGGCTCATCCTCGCCTACATCACGATCATGGTGCCGTATGCGGTGCGCTACCAGCTGGCCACCCTCGTCGCGCTCGGCCGCACCACCGTCGAGTCTTCGCGCGTCAGCGGCGCCGGCGCCCTGCGGACGTTCCTGCGCATCGTGCTGCCGCTCGGACGCGCCGGTATGGCCTCGTCGGCGGCCATCATGTTCGTGCTGCTGATCCACGAGTTCGGCGTCTCGCTGCTGATCCGCTCGGCCAAGGTCAACGTGATGTCCGTGGTCTTGTTCGAGCAGTACGACGCCGGCGGCTACCCGCAGGTCGCGGTGATCGCGATCGCGATGACTGTCATCACCGCCATCGGAGTCTTCGTTGCCCTGCTGTTCGGAGGTAGCCGTGCGCTCGAGCGTTTCTGAACCGCGGATAGGCAATTTCGTGGGCCATGCGCGCAAGTTCGTCGCGATGGTCGTGGCCGCGATCTCGGTCACCACGCTGACCGCATGCGGCCCGGCCGCCGGCTTCTTCGGCGACGGGGGCCGGACGGTCCGCGTCTACAGCGTTGCGGCGCCGTCGCAGAACCAACGGCTCGAGCGCGCGTTCAATGCGTCTCATCCCGGGATCACTCTCGAGGTCATCCGGGGCGCCTCGGATCTGGTGCCCAAGGTGGACGCGGAAATCGCGACCGGTGCGGACGGCGCGGACATCTTCATCATGTCCGGCGACTCGTGGTTCCTGAGCAACAAGAAAAATCTGGCGCCAGTCACCGGCGCTGCTGCCAAGACGTACCCTGGCTGGGGAGTCAACGGCTTCGCGCCGATCGTGTCGTACTCACCGTTCAGCATGATTCTCTGGAACACGAACGCCTTTCCCAAGGGCTTCGAGACCTGGCACGATCTGCTGGCGCCGGAGGTCAACGGCCGGTTGGGCGTACGAGACACGATGAGCGCTGTGCTCGCTTCCTACCTGCAGTACCTCCAGGACAAGAACGGTCCCGGTTATCTTCCGGCACTGGCCAAGCAGAATCCGAAGTTCTACCCCTCTCTGATCCCGATGGCACAGGCTGTGGCGTCCGGGGAGATCGGCGTCGCCTACACGGCCAGCCCGGCGGTCGTGCACGATCTGGAGAGCCGGGGAGCGCCGATCGACTCGGTGCTCATCAAGGACGGCTGGGCCTCCCCGTTCATCGCCGGCATCCTCAAGAAGTCTCCCCACCAAGCTGACGCCCAGGTCGCCATGGACTACTTGCTGTCGCCCGAGGGGCAGCGGGTGTTCAACGGAAGCGGCGACGCAGGCAGCCCGATCCGCGGACTCGACGGCACGATCGACACAACGCACATGCGTGTTCTCTCCCACGAGAACACGCCGCCCAAAGTGGTCAAGGAGTGGGGCGTGCGGCTACGCACGATCTTCAATCGGGCGTGAGGCAGCTGCGCCGGCCGGTGTCCAAGGGGGAGCGAGTGGTGGAGGCCGTTTGCGGCGTCCACCACTCGCTTGCTTTGGCGGCGCGACTAGAAGAGGAACACGCCTTTCCCGCTGCGCTGCTGATCGAACGAGGCGTACGCCGCATCCGCCTGGTCGAGCTGCCAGCGGTCGGTGAACAGGCGGCCGACCGGGAGGTCATGGCGGTCGGCGAAGTCGACGCAGCGGATCAGGTCGGAGATCGAGAGCGTCCAGGAAGTCATGATCGTGGCCTGCGTGCGAAGCAGCGCCGTCACGTCGACCTCGAACGGCCTTCCGCCGAGCCCGACGAAGCAAGCACGGCCCCAGGTGGCGAGGCAGGCGAGCACATCGGTCGCCGCGTGCGGGACACCCGAGGTTTCCAGCACGTGTGAAACACCGATGCCGCCGGTCACGTCTCGCACGGCTGCTTCGACCGGAACCTCACGGGGGTTGATCACCTCGGCCGCGCCTAAGTCGCGGGCCATCTGCAGGCGGCCATCCTGGACGTCGACCGCGATCACCCGGGCACCGAGGGTGGAAGCGATCATCGTCGCCGACAGGCCGACCGGCCCTTGGCCGGACACAAGCAGGTCCGAGCCGGCAAGATCGCCCAGCCGACGGAGAGCACCCCACGCCGTGCCGGTACCGCATCCCAGCGCCGCACCGGTTTCGTAGCTCATCGACTCGGGCAGGCGCACAAGGGTAACGGCCGGCACCGTCATGTACGGCGCGTGCGAACCGTGGGCATCGGCGCCGTACCGCACGGTTCCCTCGCGGCACAGCTGGTACCAGCCGGAGCGGCACTGATCACACACTGTGCAACCCCCGTAGTGGTGCACGGTCACCCGGTCGCCGACGCGGGCCAGACGTGGATTCACCCCGGCGCCCACTTCCTGGACGATGCCGGCGGGCTCGTGCCCCGCGATGCATTGTGGAGGGCTCTCGGACCGGTACTGGTGGAGGTCACTACCGCACATCCCGGAAGCCATCATCCGGATGACGACCTCGCCTGGTCCGGGGCTGGGGTCGGGGAACTCCGCGAGTTCGAGTGAGCGCTGTCCGGGAAAGACGATGCCCTTCATTCCTTTTCCTTCCGCATCGGCGTTGACGGGTGATGAGGAGACTGCGGGCGCAAGGACTGTCAGGCCTCGACGTGGGCGAGCTCGCGATCGCCGGCCTCGCGCAAGCCGAGCACACAGAGCACACTCAGCAGGCTGAGGACCGCGACCAGCACCCCGTAGGCCGGAGGGCCGAACGTGGAACTGATCGACGCGGCGAACAACGGCGGGACGGCGCCGCCCAGAATTCCGGCGAAGTTGTAGCAGAAGCCGGTCGCGCTGTACCGGTACTGCGTCGGGAACAGCTCCGACAGGAACGCGCCGAGGGGGCCTGTCGCACACCCGGTGATGAACATGGTCCCGCACATGGCGGCTCCCAGCCCCATGAGCGTGCCGGAACTGGCGATCGAGAAGAGGACCAGCGGGTAGACGACGGCGCAGCCCCCGGCGACGAGCATCAGCCGGCGGCGTCCGAAGCGATCGGCCACGGCACCGGTGAGGAAGATGCCGACGGTGTAGAACACCGTGGCCACGAGGGCGACGAGCAAGGTGGTGGACCGGGCGACGCCGAGCTCGGTCGTGCCGTAGTTGGTGAGGAACGTGATGCCGAGGTAGTACGACGAATAGATCATCAGCATCATTCCGGAGGCGAACACGATCTGGCGGGGCTGCGCGCGCAGGGCTTCGGCGAACGGCACCCGGGTGACGCCGTGCGCCTTGACGTGCGCTTTGAACACGGGCGTCTCGTCAATGGTCAAGCGCGCCCAGAGCCCGACGGCCAGCAGGCCGATGCTCGCCAGGAACGGGAGCCGCCAGCCCCAGCTCAGGTAGTTCTCCTGGCTCATCCCGAGGCTGCCGCCCACGACGAGGGCACTGCTGATGATCGCGCCGAACCCGCCGCCGAGCGAGGCGAACATCGACCAGAACCCCCGGCGTTCACGCGGGGCGCGCTCCGAGGTCGTGAGCACGGCACCGGCCCATTCACCACCCACGGCCAAGCCCTGCGCGAACCGCAGGGCGACCAGGACGATCGGCGCGGCGACCCCGATCTCGGAGGCGGACGGAAGGCAACCGACGAGCACCGTCGACAGCCCCATGACGACGAGGGTCGTGATCAGCGTGCCCTTCCGGCCGAGCCGGTCGCCATAATGTCCGAAAAGGACACTGCCGAAGGGGCGCGCGACGAAGGCGACGCCAAAGGTCGCCAGCGACGCGGTCAAGCCGGCCGCACTCCCGAGCGCGGGGAAGAAGACGTGGGGGAACACCAGTACGGAGGCGAGCGCGAACAGTCCGAAGTCGGCGAGCTCGATCGTCGTGCCGACGCCGCTGGCGATCGCCAGCTTGCGCATGGTGGTGCTCGGCAACGGATCCGTGGCCGGGCCGGCTTTCGGCGCGACCGCACCGGAAGGCAATCTGCCGGGTCCTTGACTCATGGATGTTCCTTCCCTCTTGTGCCGCGGCGGACCGATGCAGGGCTGTGGCCGCGGTCGAACTGTGGTGTCTGAGCTGAGGTCGGTCAGTCGCCTCCGGCGCCGCGAGCACGGTGGACGAGCACGCCTCCGACCGCCAGCAGAGCGGCCGGCCCCGTGAATGCCGCGGCCACGCCGGCCGGGCCGGCGAGGGCACCGACGATGAGCGGCACGACGGTTTGCCCCAGCCGGTTCCCGGCGAGCCGCACGCTCATGGCGGTGCCGTGGATCTCCCGGGGCACCTGGCCGGCGACCCAGCCGAGGGTGATCGGCTGGCACAGGCCGAGACCGAGGCCGCTCACGGCCATGATCCCGTACAGAGCTGGCACCCAGGTCACGAACGGCAACATGCCCAGCACCAGTGCCGGGACGAGCATGCTGATCGTCAGCAGGCGCCGGCGGCCGATCCCGGCGATCAGGCGGGTCATGGCGAGCCGCCCCAGCATCGACGCGACGCCGTGGGCCGCCAGCAGCAGGCTCACGGTCCGGACCGAGATGCCGTGCTCGGCGCCGTACGCGGGCAAGTAGGCGGCCAGGAGGTCAATGGCCGAGAGGGTGGTGAAGCTGGCGAGGAGCGCCACCGGAACGCTGCGGGCACGCAGAACCTCGCCCACGGGGGAGTGGGTGCGCCTGGTCACCGGAGACCGGGAACGCGGCCCGGGGCGGCGGAGCAGGCTGGCTACCGCGACCAGGCCGATCACACCGACGACCACCACAGTCGCGTACACCCGGCCGCTGTTGGTGACTTCGCCGCTTCCTTCCATGGCCGTGACATTGCCGACGAGCAGGCCGCATGCGGCCGGGGCGATGAGCTGGGCCGCGGAGTTGACCAAGGTGTAGGTCGCGAACCGACGTTCCCGGACAGCCGTGGTCGCGCTCTTGGCGACGAGGGTCTGAATGCCGATGGAGGCGCACAGATGGCCGATCCCGAGCGCCGCGCTCGCCGCGACGAGTGTCGCGACCGTGTCGGCGGCGGCCACGGCAACCGGTACCACCGCCATGACCGCCGTGCCGACGACGACAAACGGGAGTTCGCCCCAGCGATCGACGGCCCGGCCCATCGGCAGTGCCGCGATCAGGGACAGCGCCGAGAACGAGGCAGCGATGAAACCGAGTTCGGCGACGCCGGCGTGCCGTGCCAGTGCCTCGTAGGAAAGAAAAGGCCGGATGGCGAACACGATGAACTGCACGGCGGCCGTCACCACGAGCAAGCGGGCGAACGAGGTCACGGGAACCGTCACCCGCTCGCAGGCAGCACCACGCCGTGCCCGCCGGCTTCTAGCGTGGGGATGGCGATCAGTGGCCACCGCCGTACTCGGCTTCGGTGACCGCCTGCTCCCAAGCCGTGTCGCCTACGGTCACAGCCGTGTGAAGCAGGTAGCGATCGTTTGAGGCGCCGTGCCAGTGCCGCACCCCGGGAGGGGTCCACACCATGTCGCCGGCCCGGACGGTGACCGTCTGAGCCTCTTCGCCGACGTATCCCTCGCCGGCGACGATGATCAGGAGCTGTCCTCCGACGTGCGAGTGCCAATGGGTTCGTGAGCACGGCTCGAAGAAGACGTTTCCGACGGCCACTCCGTCCTTCGGTGCCATCAGCAGGTCACGCCAGGCCTGTCCGGTGAATGTTCCCGTGGCGACCTCGGAACGGCCGCCGGATCCGCCACGTACGACTGTCAACATGGCACCCAGTCTCGGCACGTAGTGCCTGCCTGTCAATAATCTGACAAATTAAATGCCAGACTCTTGCGTTGCTGGTCACGGAGTGCTTCCATGTTGGCCCGGGCGCAGCTCTCCGGCAGGTGTGCGACGCCGCCCCTTCGCTGAAAGGTTTCCACCATGAAGAGACTCATGGCCGCGGCGGTGGCAGCGGCGCTTGCATTGGGTTCGGCCGGCTGCGGGGGAGGAGGCGCAGCGACCGGCAGCAACGGCCTCGAGAAGGTCGTGTTCGGGCTGGCGCCGGTCGCGCCCGCCGGTGCCTTCCAGGTCGGCATCGACCAGGGGTTTTTCAAAGCCGAAGGCATCGAGCTGGAGCTGAAGGTCGTGCAGGGTGGCGCCGCGGTGCTCCCCGGAGTGATGTCGGGCAACCCGATGTTCGCCACGTCGAACGCGATCACCCTGCTGACTGCGCGAGACCAGGGAATCCCAGTGAAGATCGTGTCGAACGCGTCCGCTGACAGGGTGCCGCCGGCGAAGGGGCTGTACGGCGTGGTCGCTCGCCAAGGCTCGGCGATCAGGACGACCGCCGACCTCAAGGGGAAGACGGTGGCGATCAACACGCTCCGCGGGCTCGGCGAGTTCACCGTGGGCGAAGCCGTCAAAAAGGCAGGCGGCGCGCCCGGCGACGTGCACTACGTCGAACTACCCTTCCCGGACATGGCGGCCGCCCTCAAGAAGGGCAATGTGGACGCCGTATGGGTTCCCGAACCCTTCCTCACGTCGTTGACCACGGACGGCACCGGGCAGTTGGCGGGCTACACGACGCAGGAATCCGTGCCTGGGCTCGCGTCGTACGTGTTCACCTCCGAGCGGACCGACGCCGATGTCGTGGCGCGGATGACCCGGGCGCTGAAGAAGACGTTGGACTACGCCGAGGGACACACGGACAAGGTGCAGGCGGCGGCCACTGTTCTGAGCGGCATCCCGCTCGCGACGCTGCAGAAATCCGGCATGGAGAGCTTCGGCACCGATCTGCACACGGACACGCTGTCGGCCGTCGGGAACCTGATGCAGCAACGGGGGTGGATCAAGGACGGCGCCGGAGCGGTGAAGGGCCTGTTGCCATGACCGGCGGTGTTCCGGGTGAGGGCAGTCCCGGAGCCGGCGCGGACCGGGTGGGGCAACGACAGAAGACCGGGGTGAGGACCGATGGAGTACTGCCAGCTGGGCCGGAGCGGGCTCACGGTGAGCCGGCTGTGTTTGGGCACGCTTAACTTCGGCTTCAACACTCCGGAGCCCGAGTCGCACGCGATCATGGACCACGCCCTCGATCTCGGCATCAACCACTTCGATACTTCCGACGTCTACGGCCAGTTTCCCGGAGAACCCACCGAGTCGGCGACGGAGCGAATCATCGGCCGCTGGTTCGCGAAAGGGGGCCGGCGGCGCGAGCGGACGGTGATCGGGACAAAGGTGTACGAACCGATCAGCAGCTGGCCCAACGACGGCAGGCTCTCCGCACTCCACATCCGGCGCGCGTGCGACGCCTCCCTCGAACGACTCCAGACCGACTACGTCGACATCTACCAGATGCACCACATCGATCGGCGCACTCCCTGGGACGAAATCTGGGAAGCGATGGACGTCCTGCGCGCCCAGGGCAAGATCCTCTACATCGGTTCGTCGAACTTCGCCGGCTGGCACCTCGCGCAAGCGCAGGAGGCCGCGCTCGCGCGATCCATGCTCGGCATCGTGAGCGAGCAGTCGATCTACAACCTGGCCACCCGGGACATCGAACGGGAGGTCCTCCCCGCCGCCGAGGCCTACGGGATCGGCGTCATGGCGTGGTCCCCCCTGCATCGGGGCATGCTCGCGGGAATCCTCGGCAGCGACGTCGCCGGCACCCGCTACCGGCCCGCGCAGCTCGAGGCTCATCGTGGACAGCTGGAGAAGTACGAGGCGATGTGCGGGGAGATCGGTGTCGCGCCCGCCCGGGTCGCGCTGGCATGGCTGCTTTCCCGTCCGGGCATCACGTCCCCGGTGATCGGTCCACGCGCCGAGGAAGACCTCGACTCCGCCGTCGCCGCGCTCGACGTCCAGCTCGACGTGTCGGTCCTGGGCCGCCTCGACGCCATTTTCCCCGGATACCGGACCGCTCCCGAGGACTACGCCTGGTGACCCGCGGGGCCCGGAGCACCGGCCGGCGAAGACCCGGCTCATCAGCATCGCTGTCAACACGAGGAAATCCGGCTGGTGGCCGGAAAGCTGCGAAGGGAAGCGAATGGTGCGGCAAGACCGGGCGGACCGGCTGTTCATCGGCGGCCGGTGGGTGAGCGGGACCGGCGAGGTACTGGAGGTCGTCTCGCCGGCAACCGAAAAGGTGATCGCGCGGGTCCCGTCCGCTTCGAAGGCGGACGTCGACGCGGCCGTGCGGGCTGCGCGGCTCGCCTTCGACGACGGTCCGTGGCCGCACACGCCGCTTGCCGAGCGGCTGGACCGGATACGTGAGCTGCGCCGGCTACTGGCGGACAACCAGGAGACGATCGCGCGCCTCATCACCGACGAGATGGGGTGCCCGATCACGCAGTCGCGGGCCGTCCAGGCGACGAACCCGCTCAGGGTGATCGACGCCTACATCGATATCGCGCACGACTACAAGTTCCGCGAAGTGCGCCGGTCGGAGACCGGCAATGCCCTGGTCACCCGCGAACCAGTGGGTGTGGTTGCCGCTGTCGTGCCGTGGAACGTGCCGCTCGGCATCAGCGCGCAGAAGGTGGTTCCTGCGCTCATCGCGGGATGCTCGGTCGTGCTCAAGCCCGCGCCGCAGACGTCCCTCGACGGCTGCTTGTTCGCTGAGCTCGTCGAGAAGGCGGGCTTCCCCGACGGGGTGGTCAACGTGGTCCCGGCCGAACGCGAGGCGAGCGAGTACCTCGTCTCCCACCCGGGCGTCGACAAGGTGACGTTCACCGGCTCGACGGCCGCCGGACGGCGCATCGCCGCGCTGTGCGGGCAGGATATGCGGCGAGTCACCTTGGAGCTCGGCGGAAAGTCCGCCGCCATCCTCCTCGACGATGCCGACCTGGGCCAGGCGGTCGAGACGCTGCGGATGGGAGCGTTCCGCAACAACGGCCAGATTTGCACCTTGAAGACCAGGCTGCTCGTGTCTTCGCGGCGTGAACAGGAGCTGCTGGAGCGAATGGAAGCCCTTGTCGCCTCCATGCCGGTCGGTGATCCGCAGGACGAGGCCACCGAGATCGGCCCGCTGTTCAGCGCCCGCCAGCGAGACACGGTGGAGGGGTATCTCTCCGCGGGGCGTGCCGAGGGGGCGAGGGTCGTCGTCGGGGGTGGCCGGCCGCGGGACCCGGGTCAGGGCTGGTTCGTCGAGCCGACGGTGTTCGCCGGGGTCACTCCGGACATGACGATCGCGCAGGAAGAGATCTTCGGCCCGGTCGTGTCCGTGATGACCTACGAGGACGAACAAGAGGCGATCGCCACTGCGAACGACTCGCAGTACGGCCTCAGCGGAGCTGTCTTCACCGGCGACCTCGAGCACGGGCTCCGCGTCGCGGGCCGGTTGCGTACCGGCGTGGTCGAGCTGAACGGAAGCCCGATCGGCCTGCTGGCGCCGTTCGGTGGTTTCAAGCACAGCGGCATCGGTCGAGAGAACGGCCCGGAGGGTCTCGATTCCTACACCGAGCCGCGGTCGGTCGGGCTCCCGGAGAATCTCGCCGTGTCGTTGTCGTAGGGCGCTCGCACGCCCACCCGCCCCCTGGCGCGAGGTGCCAGGTTCAGCAGATCGAATCCCAGGAGCGAAGCCATGAGTGACAGTGACGAGCCGACCCTCGCCCGGGTGGTGGTGACGGGCGTGGCCACTGACGGCCGTTCGGTGATCACCAGCGACGGGCCCGCGCGGCCGTGGACCCGCAGGCCGACCGGCACGCTCGTGATGGATCTGTGGCGGGCCGACGCTCTCCCGATTTCTGTGGACGCCCGCTCCACGGCCACGGACGAAGTCGTGCTCTCCCCACCGCCTGAGGGATTGGTCGTGCGTACCACCATCTTCCCGCCGGACAGCTCGATCTCGCCCGAGGCGGCTGCCGCCTATGCCGCGTCGATGGCCGATATCTACGGTCCTCAGGGCGGCGCCGAACCTGCTGTCCCGGGCATGCACACGACGGAGACGATCGATGTCATGACGGTGATCGAAGGAGAGATCTGGGCGGTGATGGAAGACGGCGAGACTCTTCTGCGTGCCGGCGACACGATGGTGCAGCGGGGCACCAGGCACGCTTGGCAGAACCGGAGTGACCGTCCGGTCAAAGTGGTGACGACGATGCTTCCGGCCAGCCGCACCTGACCGGATCCTTGGGGTGCTGCCACGAGAAGCATGATCCCGATTTCGGGAAGCACGATGACCGGAGAATCTGCGCGGCGCTTGGCCCCGCCGCACCGTCGAGCCGGGCTTCGAGGCCCGGTCGCGACCGTTGAGACGCGTCGAATCAAAGGAGATCACGTGAAACACGCCAGCGATCGCCGGAAGCTGCTCGGCGGAGCCATCGGAAACATCGGCGAGCAGTTCGACTACTCGATCTACGCGCTGGTGGCCCCCACGCTCGCCACACATTTCTTCCCCGGCACCAACTCGGTCGCCGCGCTGCTGAGTACCTTCGCCGTCTACGCCTTGTCCTTTGTGGCCCGCCCCTTCGGCGGGGTGCTCTTCGGGTACATCGGCGACAAGCACGGCCGGCTCGCAGTGCTGACCTGGACGGTGGTCCTGATGGGCGGCGGCACGATGCTCGTCGGCCTGCTGCCCACCTACGAGACCATCGGTGTCGCCGCCCCGATCCTGCTGGTGGTGTGCCGGCTCCTGCAGGGCTTGTCCCTCGGTGGCGAGACCACGGGTGTCGAAAGCTACATCGCGGAGTCGGCTCCGGACGGCAAGCGTGCTTCGTGGATGGCGACTGTCATGTCGTTCGTCTACTGGCCGGCCGCCGCGGTCGCTGTCTTCGTCCTGGGCGTCCGTTCCGTCATGAGCACGGCCGCTTTCGACAGCTGGGGCTGGCGCATCCCGTTCCTGCTGGGCGGTGCCGTGGCGGTCGTCGGGTACGTGCTGCGCCGGACGCTGGACGACCCCGATGAGTACAAGGAAGCCAAGGCTGAGTACCAGCAAACCGCTGACGCGGGCGAATCGAAGTCCGTCGTCCGCGCCTTGGGTGCCTCCTTCGGCACCCGGAAGTCGATGTTGCTGGTCATCCTGTTGCAGCCGCCAATGGCGATCGCCGCTTACCTGCTGACCGGGTACATGTACACCTTCGTCGTCCGGGAGGGTGGGCTTTCGCCGATGCAGGGCCTGCTTTCGAACTCGGCCGCCATCGCCGTGCTGGCAGCACTGTTGCCGGTCATGGGCAGGCTGAGTGACCGGTTCGGTCGCAAGCGCATGTACCTCGGCGGTGCGATGTGGTTGTTCCTCACGGCGTACCCGGCGTTCCGGCTCGCTGGAGCAGGCAACGTCGCCGCGGCTTTCGGCGGCCAGGTGCTGCTCGCCATCGGGATCTCCATCTACGCGTCCGCATTGTTCGTCGGCATGGTGGAGCTCTTCCCCACGGCGGTTCGCTGCCGCAGCCACGGCATCTCGTACAACATCTCGGTGGCGCTCTTCGGCGGGACCACGCCGCTGATCGCCACCGCGCTCATCGGCGGCACGGGCAGCCCGGTCGCGCCCGCCTTCTACGCGATGGCGATGATCGCCGTCATCGGGCTGGTGGGGGTGCTGCTGGTGCCGGAGACCAAAAACGTCAGCCTGCGCTATTCCATCTTCGAAAAGCCGGACGGCGCGCGGTCCACCGCCTCGGCGGACACGCCGGTCCGCAGCGTGTGACCATCAGCCCGGCGCTCTGCTTCCGTCTCCGCAGGGCGGTACTAGCGCGTGTTTGTATTCCTGACCAGCCAAGGAACCCAGCATGTACACAGTGGAAGGCCGGTACTTCGAGGAGCTCGCTGTCGGCCAGGTCTTCGACTGGGCCCCGGCGGTGACCCTCACCGACGCGCTCGCCTCGGCCCACCAGGCGATCACCGGCGACCGGCTGCTGCTGCCGCTCGATCACCACCTGGCGCAGGAAGTGACCGGCGAAGGCACGCCGGCGCATCCAGCCCTCGTGTGGAACATCGCCATCGGCCAGTCGACGCTGGCCACCCAGCACGTCAAGGCGAACCTCTTCTACCGCGGCCTGGTGCTGCGCCGGTCGCCGCTACTGGGCGACACTTTGCGGACCAGCGTCGAAGTGGTCGCGCTGCGGCAGAACAAGCCGCGGGAAGGCCGCCACCCGACTGGGCTCGCGGCTCTGCGGATCACCACCACCGACCAGCACGGCCGGCCGGTGCTCGATTTTCAGCGCTGTGCGATGGTGTCGTTGCGCGACGGCGCGGTCCGGACGGGCCACAACGATCCGATGGCGGACACCACGGCTCGGCTCTCCCCGGCGATCCTGGCGGAACCTCTGCGGGGCTGGAAGCTCGACCGGTTCGCGGCCGGGACTCGCCCGGGACCGGAAGTCGCCCTGGAATCGGGGAAGACGTACGAGATCGGCGGCGGCGACGTCGTCACCAGCGCGCCGGAGCTGGCGAGACTTACCCTGAACATCGCCTCGGCGCACCACGACGCTCGCGCCGCCGGTGGTGAACGCCTGGTTTATGGCGGCCACACGATCGCGGTGGCACTGGCGCAGGTGACGCGGGCGTTTCCGCGGCTGGTCACCGTCCCCGGCTGGTACGGCTGCGATCACTTGGGGCCGGTCCGGGAAGGGGACACGCTCCACAGCTCGGTCACGATCGAGCGTGTGCGGGCGTTGCCGGGACCGGGGAAACTCGCGGACCTGCGGTCTCGAGTGCGCACCGCGGACGACCGGGACGTCCTCGACTGGCGGTTCGTGGCGGTGATCGTGTGATGACGGGCGTGGAGGTTCTCCGATGCTGGACGCCGTGACCTGGTTGTTCGTGCCGGCAACCCGGCCTGACCGATTCGTGAAGGCGGCAGGCGCCGGCGCCGACGTCGTGATCGTGGATCTGGAGGACGCCGTCCCGGCGGCGAGCAAAGCCGGCGCGCGGGAGAACCTACGCGCGAACTGGCCGTTCGGGCCGGATGTCGCGGTACGGATCAACGCCCGTACAAGCCCTGAACACGACGCCGACATGGCTCTGTGCCGCGAACTCGGCCCGGCGGCTGTCGTGCTCCCGAAGACGGAGTGCGCCGAGGACGTGACGACAACGGCGCGCCGCGCCGGCTGCCCGGTGGTCGCGCTGGTCGAAACGGCACGGGGGTTGCTCGGCCTTGGCGAAATCTGTTCGGCCGAGGGCGTTGCGAGACTCGCGTTCGGCAGCATCGACCTGGCCTTGGACCTCGGCGTTACCGCGGATGCGGCGCTGGACCACGCGCGCAGCGACCTGGTGCGGTGGTCTGTTGCGAGTGGACTTCCCGCACCGATAGACGGTGTCACTCCGTCGATCACCGATACCGCGGTCGCGGCGCGGGAGGCTCGCCGCGCGAAAGAGTGGGGCTTCGGCGGCAAACTCTGTATCCATCCGGCCCAGCTACCGGTCGTCGGCGCCGCGATGCGCCCGCGTTCCGAAGAGATCGCCTGGGCGCGGCGTGTCGTCGAGGCGGACAAACGGGCTGGGGGAGCCGCAGTCTCGCTGGACGGAGCGATGATCGACCGGCCGGTCGTGGAGCAAGCCCGGCGGCTGCTGGGCTCGGCGGAGTAGCCGGCAGTCTTGTCAACGGTTCGATCTTGCGCCGAGGCGACCGCGGTCCGGCACGCCGGCCCTCCTCGCCGGAGGGTGGTTTTCTCGGTGTGAGGTGTTCCGAGTGTTCCGTGCCACGAGGACGACGCCGAAGTGCAGCAGCGCGCCCGCGATCACAATTTGGCGCCAGCTGTGTGCCGGTCAGTGGCCGACAAGTGACATGTGGTGTTCGTTGTAGCGGTCGCCTTGGACTCCGATCCGCGCGGCGAGGTCGTTGAGGTCGGCGAGTTCGTCGGCGGAGAGCGGTATTTGGGTGGCGGCGGCGTTCTCCTCGACCCGTTCGATGCGGCGGGTGCCGGGGATGGGCACGATCCAGGGGTGCTGGGCGAGCAGCCAGGCGAGGGCGATCTGGCCGGGCGCGGCGTCCTTGGCGCGGGCCAGGCGGGTGACGTACTCGACCAGGGCCTGGTTGGCGCTGCGGTTGTCCGCGGTGAAGCGGGGAATGCTCGCGCGGACGTCGCTGGAGTCGAACTGGGTGGCGGGGGTGACGGTGCCGGTGAGAAAGCCTTTACCGAGAGGACTGAACGGCACGAAGCCGATGCCGAGTTCGCCGCAGGTTGGCAGAACTTCTGGTTCGGGGTCGCGGGTCCAGAGTGAGTATTCGCTTTGCACGGCGGTCACGGGATGGACGGCATGCGCGCGACGGATGGTGCCCGCGGCAGCTTCGGAGAGCCCGAAGTGGCGTACTTTGCCGGCTTGGACGAGTTCGCCGACGGCGTCGGCGACTTCCTCGATCGGGACGTCCGGGTCGACGCGGTGCTGATAGAACAGGTCGAGGGTGTCCGTTTGCAGGCGGCGCAGTGAGGCGTCGGCGACCCGGTTGATCTGCTCGGGTCGGCTGTCGAGCCCGACTGACCGGCCGTCCTCGATGTGCCAGCCGAATTTCGTCGCGATCACGACCTGGTCGCGCAGCGGGGCTATCGCTTCCCCGACGAGTTCTTCGTTGACGTAGGGGCCGTAGACCTCGGCGGTGTCGAAGAACGTGACGCCGCGCTCGACTGCGCCGCGCACCACGGCGATCATCGCGTCGCGGTCGCCGGGGTTGGGGCCGTAGCTCTGGGACATGCCCATGGCGCCGAGGCCGATGGCCGAGACCTCCAGGTCGCTGCCTAGGGTTCGCGTGTGCACGGGTTGATCAGCTCCCTGCGTTACTGCTGGTGGGCGTCTTGGTATTGCTGGTCGGTGACGGGCTCGAGCCACGTGGTGCCGTCGCCGCCTTCTTCGGGGCCTTCCAGCAAAGCGAGGTGACTCATGCAGTTGGTGTTCGTGCCGCCGTGCCAGTGCTCCTCGCCGGGCGGTGTCCACACGGTGTCGCCGGCGCGCATGTGGATGACCTGGCCGTCGCGGTTGACGACAAGACCGGCGCCTTCGGTGACGTGCAAGGTCTGTCCGACGGCGTGGGAGTGCCAATTGGTGCGGGCCCCCGGGGTGAACCGGACCATGGATGCGACGAGCCGCGAGGGCGGCTCGGGCGTCTTGATCATGGTGAGGTAGACGTCGCCGGTGAAGCGCTCGGCCGGGGTCTTGACGGTGTCGTTGAGGGGAATGTGCTCCATCAGCTTTCTCCAGTTCTCAGGGGCGTAGGAGGGTTTTGACGGCGCGGCGTTCGTCCATGGCACGGTAGCCCTCGGCGACCTGGTCGAGCGGCAGTTCGAGGTCGAAGACCTTGCCGGGGTCGATGGCGCCGCGCCAGATGCGGTCGATCAGGTCGGGCAGGAACCGCCGCACCGGTGCCGGGCCGCCGAGGAGCCGGACGTGGGAGTAGAACAGCTCCTCACCTGGAAGGGTGACGTCGTGGGCGACGCCGACGTAGCCGACTGCGCCACCGGGGCGCGTCGAGCGGATGGCCTGCATCATCGATTCCTGGGTACCGACAGCCTCGATCACGCTGTGCGCGCCCAGGCCGCCGGTCAGCTCCTTCACCGCGGCGACGCCGTCGTCGCCACGTTCGGTGACGATGTCGGTGGCGCCGAACTCGGTGGCCAGCTTCTGGCGGGATTCGTGCCGGCTCATCGCGATGATCCGCTCCGCCCCGAGCTCCTTGGCGGCCAGTACTGCGAGCAGGCCGACGGCGCCGTCACCGACGACCGTCACGGTCGCGCCCGGTTGCACGTCGGCGGCGACGGCGCCGAACCAGCCGGTCCCGAGCACGTCGGAGGCGGCGAGCAGGCTCGGCACGAGGTCATCGGAGGGGACCTCGGGGGTGGCGACGAGGGTGCCGTCGGCGAGCGGGACCCGCAGGTACTCGGCTTGGGCGCCGCCAGCGCCGACGAACTCGCGGTGCACGCAGGAGGTCTGGAACCCCGCCCGGCAGATCTCGCAGGTGTTGTCGGAGGCGAAGAACGAGCCGATGACGAACTGGCCGGGCCGGATGGTGGTGACCTCGCTGCCGACCTCCTCGACAATCCCGACGTACTCGTGCCCCATCGGCGTGGGTGCGGTGACGGGGTTGATGCCGCGGTAGTCCCACAGGTCCGACCCGCACACGCAGGTCGCGGACAGGCGGATGACCGCGTCGGTCGGGGCCAGGATGGCCGGGTCGGCGCGCTCCTCGAAGCGGACGTCGCCGGGGGCATGGATAACTGCGCCACGCATGGGTCATGCTCCTTCTGTTGCTGTGTCCGGCGGTGGTGGTGATTTGGAGGTTCAGCGGGCGGTGTAGCCGCCGTCGACGGGCAGGGCGACGCCGACGATGAAGCCGGCGCCGGGGCTGCACAGCCACAGCACGGCCGCGGCCATCTCCTGCGCGGTGCCGAGACGCCCGATGGGCTGGTTGGCGGCGGCTTCGTCGCGGTCGAGGTCGCCGGAGTCGATCATGGCGGTGACCATCGGGGTTTCGATGGTGCCGGGGCAGATGGCGTTGACGCGGATGCCGCGCGGGGCGTATTCGAGGGCGGCGCTGCGGGTCAGGCCGAGGACGCCGTGTTTGGACGCGTGGTAGGCGGCCCGGCCGGGCAGCCCGACCAGCCCACCCAGCGACGAGCAGTTCACGATCGCGCCGGAACCCTGGGTCCGCATCTGGGCGAGTTCGTGTTTCATGCTGGCCCAGATCCCGCGCAGATTGATGGCGTTGATGCGGTCGAACACCTCCGCGGTCTCGTCGGCGGCGTCGGTCATCGGCGACTGGATGCCGGCGTTGTTGTAGGCCAGGTCGAGGCTGCCGAACTGCTCGACAGTGGTGGCCACCGCGGCTGCGACTTGGTCTTCGTCGGCCACGTCGCAGTGCACGGCCAGCACCCGGTGCCCGGTTGCGGCGAGTTCCCGCTCGGCGGCCGCCAGTGCGTCGGCGTCGACGTCGGCCAGTGTCACCGCCGCGCCGGCCTCGGCGAAGGCCCGCGCGGTCGCCAGACCCATCCCCGAGCTCGCGCCCGTGACGAAAGCGACCTGCCCGGTGAAGTCGTAAGCCGGGTTCACGGTTCGTCGCTCCGGAAGACCTTCTTGGCAACGCTCATGGCGGCCATGGCTTGGGGCCAGCCGGCGTAGAAGGCCAGGTGGGTGATCGCTTCGATCAGCTCGGCCTCGGTGTTGCCGTTGTCCTTGGCCAGGCCGAGGTGGTAGACCAGCTGTTCGGTGTTGCCGTTGGTGGTCAGCGCGGCGACGGTCACCAGGCTGCGTTCCTTGGGCGTGAGCTCGGTGCGCTTCCACAACTCGCCGAAAAGGACATCGTCGGTGAAATGCACCAGCGCGGGCGCGAAGTCGCTGAACAGCTTTGCTGCGCCGGAGGGCTCGGGCTGGGTGTTGTCGGTCATGAGTTTCCTCTCGTTGATGTTGTTCTAGTGGCGAGTGCCCAATCCCGCGACCGCGGCCAGAGCCCCCGCCGCGGCGACGGCCGCGGCCAGTAACAGACTGACCCGCATCCCCGCCGCCAAACCCGGAGGCGCGGACAGCAGGGCACCGAACACAGCGACGGCCAGCGCGCCACCGAGCTGCCGGCTGGTGTTGAGCAGGCCGCTCGCAGTCCCCGAGCGGTGTGCGGGAACCGCAGCGAGCAGGACCGCGATCACCGGCGGGATCACCGTGGGGCCGCCCAGCCCGACGAAAAGCAGCACTGCGGCGGTCACCCACGTGGGTGCCGTGGCGGGGAGCGTGGCGAGGGTGGTGAGTCCGGTCGTCATCAGCGCCAGGCCTGTGACGACGACCGGTCGGGTGCCGGTCCGTTCTGTCACGTGCGGGACGAGCGGGGTCAGTACGAGCCCGGCCAGCATCATCGGCAGGAACACGACACCGGTGCCCAGCGACGACAGACCACGGTCCTGCAGTACCAGGCTCAGCACGAACGGCATCCCGTAGTAGCCGACCATGAACGCGAACCCGATCACGACCGCCGTGACCACGGTGCGGGACCGGAACAGGTCCGGGGGCAGCATGGGGTGCGTAACGCGCGCCTGGAGCGACACGAAGGTGACCGCCGCGACAACGGCGATTCCGAACGCCACCAGGACTCCTGCGTCTGCAAACCAGCTTCGGCCCGCCTCGATCGCCCCGTAGACCAAGGCCGCAATCGCGACGACCGCGGTCACCTGCCCGGCGCGGTCGAAGGGCATCCGGTGCGTCCCCGAGCGAGCCACCCGGGCCAGCAACATCAGCGCCGCCATCCCCACCGGCACGTTGACCAGAAAGATCCAGCGCCAGCTCGCCGTAGTGAGAAGCCCACCCACGACCGGTCCCGCCGAGGACGCCACGGCGCCGCCCATTGCCCACAGCGCTACCGCCCGCGCCCGTTTCACCGGATCGGGGTACGCCTGCGCGATCAGCGCCATCGACGACGGCATCACCACCGCTGCCGCGGCACCTTGCAGGAAACGGAACACCACCAGCACCGCCAGGACCGGCGCGAGCCCGCAGGCCAGTGACGTGAGCACGAACACGCCCACGCCGAGGCCGAACGCCCGTTTCGCGCCGATCCGGTCGGCGAGCGACCCAGCCGAGAGCAGGAAAGCGGCGAACGTCAGCGTGTAGCCGTCGACCACCCACTGCAGGCCCACGATGCCGCCACCCAGGTCGGCCCGCATGGCTGGCAGGGCGACATTCACGATGACCGCGTCCAGGGTGACCACGAAGAACCCGAGCAGCGCCGCGGTCAGCGTCGCGACAGAACTGCCGGTCACCGGCGGGGCCGTGGACTTCTCGGAAGTGGTCACGCCCCTATGCAACGCCGGTGTACGGGCGGCCGGGAGGTCGCATCGTTCCGGGTTCCAGCAGAACCCCCCTCACGAGTTTGACGCGTCGTACCGTGGAGGGCATGAACGCCAAGAGCACCGAGGCCCGTGACTTCCTGGTCACCCGCCGGGCCAAGGTCACGCCCGAGCAGGCGGGGCTGCAGCACTACGGCGGCAACCGCCGCGTCCCCGGTCTGCGCCGCGAAGAGGTCGCCATGCTCGCCGGTGTCTCCGCCGATTACGACACGCGCGTCGAGAAGGGCAACCTCGCCGGTGTGTCCGACAGCGTCCTGGACGCGATCGTCGGCGCGTTGCAGCTTGACGAGGCCGAGCGCGTTTACCTGTTCGATCTCGCCCGCGCCGCCAACGCCGCCGGACGGCCCCACACCGCGGCCGGGCAGCGGCGCCGGTCTCAGCAGCGGGTGCGGCCGGTCGTGCAGCAGATCCTCGACAGCATGATGACGACGGCCGCGTTCGTCCGCAATGGACGCTTGGACATCCTGGCCACCAACCTGCTCGGCCGTGCGCTGTACTCGCCGGTGTTCGACAGCCCGACCCGCAGCAGCGAGGTGTCGCTGCCGAATCTCGCCCGGTTCGGCTTCCTCGACCCGGCCGCTCGCGACTACTTCCCCGACTACCCCAAGTCCTGCCACACCTCGGTCGCCATCCTGCGCACCGAAGCCGGCCGCGACCCGCACAACCGGGACCTCTCCGACCTCGTCGGCGAGCTGAGCACTCGCAGCGAGGACTTCCGCACCCGCTGGGCGGCCCACGACGTGCGCCTGCACCGCAACGGAACGAAGTGCTTCCGCCACCCGGCCGTCGGCGAGCTGACGCTCGACTTCGAAGCCATGGAGCTGTCCACGGACGCCGGGCTCGCCATCACCGCCTACACCGCGCGTCCCGATACGCCGTCCGCCGAACGACTCCAGCTCCTCGCGAACTGGGCGGCCACCCGGATGCTGACCAGCGAACTCGAGCATCGCGACTGAAGGCGCTGCACAGCCACCGCGTGCGTAGGGGGAGATGGTCACGATCGAACGCCGCATGACGATTATCACGAAGCGGCTCCAAGTGGTGATCATGTAGCTGCTGCGGGATCCAGCGGAGTGATGCGAAGCTCCGGCGGCACGAACTCGATCTCCGAGTTGCAGAGGTGCTCGATCAGGTCGCCGGGTGCGGTGAAGATGAACCGTACGGTCTTGGAACGGCCGTCTTCGTAGTTCATGTGCGTGTAAACGGTCAGGCGCGGGCCCCTGCGAATGACGTCGCTGAGGAAATCCAGCGTGCGTGGTGGGCGGGCGTCGATGAACTTCCGGATGACGTCGCGTCCGGCGCGGTGCCCGCCGCGGTAGTCGTCGAGGACACCGTCCTCGGTGAACAACGCCGCCGCGCGTGCTCCGTTGGCGCTGCACATCGCTTCAAGATAGTGATGAACGATCGAGCTGTCGGCCATGGCTCCCTCTCAGTGGTTCACCAGTGGCTGCCGTGCGTGGAGGGCGGCCTTCGCGGCGAGCCGTCCGAAAACGAGGGCACGGGAGAGGCCGCCTGCATAGCCGGCCACGTTGTAGCCGCCCTGGTCGATGCCGGCCGCGAACAAGCCGGGCATGAGCGAACCGTTGGTACGCAGCACCTGGCCGTACCCGTTGGTGCGGATCCCGCCGAACGTCGACGTCACCGCGGCCCTCACCTCAACGAGCGAGACCTGCCCGGGCCCGACGGGGAACTGGTGACGGGAGCGCGCCGGCCGGGGCGAGTCGCCGTTGGTCACGAGTTCGTCGTACTCCGTCAGTGTTCTGAGTGCAGTTGTCCCGTCACACCCCCACCTTGCAAGCTTGCGCACGGCCCCATCAAGCGAATCGATCGTCGCGGTCCGGGCGCCGCGCTCCGCGGCAGTCCGGAGCATTTCGGTGAGGTCGATACCGACGCGGTCGGCCGACTCGCGCAGGGCGTCGGGGCCCAGCACGAGGAACGCCCGTCCGGCGCGGGCGACCGCGTTCGCCAGTGGGACCGCCCCGGCCGACTCGTCGGTGAGCCGCTTGCCATCGAGTCCGAGCACGACGCCGTAGACGACCGAATGGATGACGAGGCCGCGGTAGTCGGCTTCGGTGAGCACACCCCGGACCGCGGGGAGGATGACGCCGTAGAAGGTGTCCATCCGCCGCGAGGTCGCCGCCCCCGCCCGCAGCGCGAGTTTCAGGCCGGTGCCTTGGCTGTGCGGGTTACTGCGAACCGCGACCGAGTCGCCCACCCGGTCGCCGAGGTACTCGGCACGGAGGGCGGAGCTGGCCTGAAAGCCGCCGCTGGCTAGTACGACGGCTTTGGCCTGGACCTCGAACTCGTCCCCCGAAGCGACGTTCCGGAGACGGCCGCCGGTCACCGCACCACCGGATACGGTGAGTTCGGTCGGCGTGGTGCCGTGGAGGATCCAGCCGCCGGCCGCTTCGACGACGCGGCGGGCTCGGGCCAGGAACGTCTCGATGTCGATGTTGCGGCCGATCGGTGGCGGGTCATAGGTCGAACTGGACGAAGAACGATGACGCTCGCGCACGGCGACCCGGAGTTTCGCCAGCCACTTGAACGATTCCTCGAGGTTGCCGCGGACGACAGCCCACAGCACGGCGTCGCCCTCCGGATCCGCTCGCCGGAAAGCCTGCTCGTCCCGCACGGTCCAGACGTTGCCGGTCGACAGCAATGCCGTGCCGCCGAGGTGATCGGCGATCTCGGCGACGATCACGTGGGCGCCTTCGCTCGCGGCCTGGGCGGCGGCCGCCATGCCGGCCATGCCGCCGCCGACCACCAGCAGGTCGGTCTTGGTCGTCTCGGTCATCGCCCGCTCGCCGGCTCGTGCGCAGTATCGGTGACGAGGAACGGGATGTCGTACATCTCGGCCGCGCGGGCGAGCACTTCAGCCGGAGGCGAAGCGTAAAGCCCCCGGCGGCTGGTCCAGTGGCCAGTCTGCTGGTGGATGGCGCCCGCGGTCTCCGCGAACCGGGCGAGGAGCACGTAGGTGTCCTGGATGATCACACTGTCCACTTCGCGCAGACCGGCATGTGCCGCGAGCGTAGTGTGCACTCCGCCGCCGATCACGACGTCGGCGCCGCGTACGGCGAGCCTGCGCGCGGATTCCCGGTAAGCCTCGACCACGGCGGCCGCGACCTCGGGATCGGTGAACGCCTCATGGATCCGCGGCAAGTAGTCGAACCGGACCGAGTCGACGCCGGCGAGCCGATCGGCGAGGCCGTACCCGTGCACGATCTCGCGGTAGCGCGGTTCGGCCTTCGCGTTGGTGGCCACCACGCCGAACTTCTCTCCGGTCATGCACGCGACGGCGCACGACACTTCCATCTGCACGACGACCGGGATGTCCAGGACCTCCCGGAGTGCGACCACGCCAGGATCGAGGGAGTTGCCCAGGGCGAACACGTCGAACCCGTCTTGCTGCGCCCGCAGACCGTTCGCGATGATCTCGCGCTCGTCGTAGTGGAACAGCAAGCGGTACTGGTCGGCGTAGGCTCCGTGGGTCGTTCCCCGGACCACGACGGTGGTCGACGGGCTCACGCAGGCTTTCAGCTGCTCCTGCACCGCGGCGATGAAGCCCGGACTGCGCGTTTCCGACGCCATCAGCTGGAACCAGATCTTCACAGGCGTCCCTTCGTTGCCGGACGGCTCGGCTCGCCGGAATGCGGCACCATCGTCTTCAGGTCGGTCTTGCGGATCTTCCCGGTGGCTGTCTTCGGGAGGGCGTCCAGGGCCGTGATGCCTTCGGGCAGGAACCGGCGGGAAAGCCCTTTGGCCAGAAGGAACTCGCGCATCGCGTCGATGCTCATCGTCGCTGCCGGGCGAAGGGCGACCACCGCGTGGGCACGCTCGCCGAGCCGTTCGTCGGGAAGCCCGATCACTGCGGCGTCGAGCACGTCGGGATGCTGGTACAGCAAGCTTTCGATGGCGACCACCGGAACGTTCTCACCACCTCGGATGACGATGTCCTTGGTGCGGCCGCTGAGGGAGACGAACCCGTCGACGGCCAGGACCGCGCGGTCTCCGGTGCGGAACCACCCGTCGGCGGTGAATGCTTCGGCGGTGAAGTCAGGCCGTTCGAAATAGCCGACGAACAGACCCGGCCCGCGGACCTGCAGGTCCCCGTCGACGCCGGCCGGCAGCGGGGTGTCTTGGGCGTCGCAGACCCGCACCTCGCACGAACCGATCGGAACCCCGTCCGTGGCCTCCATCCGGTCGCGGGGCAGGGACGGCGCACCGGACAGCCCGATGCCGTACTCGGTCATCCCCCAGGACGGGATCACCTGGCAGCCCAGCTGTTGCCGGGCCCGGGGCACCAGCCCTCGGGGGATGGGCGCACCCGGGATGGAGACCACGGACAGATGCGGGACGTTCTCCACCCGGGCGTCCGGCAGGGCGACGATGTCCTGCAGGAACGTGGGGGATCCGACCATCGCGGTGACGGCCTGTTCGCGCAACGCGCGCAGGCCCGCTTCCGGGCTCCACCGCTCGAGGTAGACCGCGGTTCCCTGCAGCAACGCGGACATCATCGCACCCCAGTAAAACCCGGTGCCGTGCCCGACCGGCGACATCACGAGGTTGACCAGCGGTTCGCCCAGCGCGCCCTGGCCCAGGTGACGCGGCCATTCCCGCACGATGGTATCGATCGTCTGGTGGAGGTGGACGACGGCCTTCGGTTCGTTGGTCGTCCCGGAGGTGAAGCCCAGGAAGGCGATCGTGGTCGGGTCGACCTCGGGCAGCTCGGACTCCTGCTCGGTGCCGGCCAAGGTGTCGAAGTCCGTCCAGCCGGGTTCGGCCGGTGCCCCCGCGCCGAGAACCACGACGTGTTCGACACCGGGGTTCGACGCGCGCACCCGGCGGGCGAGCGCGACGAGGTCGTGCCGGCCGAAGGCGGCGGCAATGATCAGAACCTTCGTGTGGGCCCGGCCGAGCATGAACTCTACTTCGTGGTGCCCGTAGGTGATCGGGATTCCCGAGTACACCGCGCCCAGCCGAGTGATCGCGAAGGCGAGTGCCGAAAACTCGGCGCAGTTGGGGACCATCACCGACACGGTGTCGCCGGGTCGCACACCCAAAGCCCGCAATCCGGCGGCGACGCGGTGGCTGAGGTCGTCGAGCTCGGCGTACGTCAGCGAGCGGACGCGTTCCCCGGTGGCGTCGATGCTGATGGCGGCGATGCGTTCGGGGGCGGCCCGGACGGCCTCGTCGAGGTAGCTGCCGAGGGCCCGGTCGCGCCACAGGCCGGTCTCCCGGTAGCCGGCGATCACGGATGCGTCGAGCCTGCTGCCTGCTCCGGTGAGGAACTCGCGCTTCACGGTACCCGCGGTGACCTCCATGTCTGCCATCCGAAGCTCCTTTGCGTGGCGCCGTCCGTGCGCAGGCTGGGTGTACACCGTAACAAATGTCTTACAGTAAGGGCAATGTAAGTTTTGCTCGGTCGGCGATTGACGAGGACCGGGCGTCGCGGCTTGACTTGACAGTCACGATTATGTCAGACACATTGGCTCGTGAGCGGCGGAAGCCGCGCGCCGGCGTCGGCGAGGTCCGTAGTCCCTGCGTGGTCGGTGGAGCCCGTCTTGGCCGATCGGGAACGACAGGAGAAACGAATGCCTCCAACGACGGACCACGGCGGCACCGGAGCACCGGGGCGGCCCACCGTCCTGGTGACCGGTGCGGCGGGGTTCCTGGGCTCGCACGTGGTCGAGTCACTCAGTGCAGCGGGGAAGTTCGACGTGCTCGGGACCGACGTGGTCCGGTCGGACCGGACCGACGC
This sequence comes from Amycolatopsis sp. NPDC051371, assembly GCF_040682155.1. Taxonomy (NCBI): domain Bacteria; kingdom Bacillati; phylum Actinomycetota; class Actinomycetes; order Pseudonocardiales; family Pseudonocardiaceae; genus Amycolatopsis; species Amycolatopsis sp. NPDC051371. The sequence continues at coordinate 226,500 of NZ_JBFBAG010000003.1, read as the reverse complement.
GCTCACGACATTGCCGGGTGTGCGGTTCCACGCCACGGACCTGCGGGACGAGTCCGCGATCGACGAGTTGATCCGCGACTGTGACAGCGTGGTCCACCTCGCCGCCGTACGGATGAAGGCGTCGTCCGCCGATCCGCGGGCGGCCCACGACATCAACGTCGGAGCGACGTACGGGCTGATCTCGTTGGCGGCGAAGCATTCCCTCCGGCGCTTCGTCTTCGGGTCCTCGCACACGGTGTACGGATCGTTCGCGGATCCGAACGTGTCCGCCTATCGTGAAGCCGACGCGACCGTTCGTCCCGGACTGAGCATGTACGCCGCGAGCAAGCTCGCCGTGGAGGCCTTCCTGTCGGCCTTCGCCGCGGCAGCCGGGCCGGAATACGTGTCGTTGCGGTTCGGCACTATCTACGGCCCACGGGTCAATCTCGATTCCAACAACGGGATCCTGCTGGCCGTGCTCGAAGCGATGGGCCAAGGGCGGCGTCCCGCCATCCCGTGGGCCCGGGATTCGGTGCACGCGCTGACCTACGTCGGCGACGCGGCGAACGCCGTCGTCCGGGCGCTCGAGGTCGACGGCGAATCCGGCCCCGTGAACGTGGTCGGTGAGCCGATGACCGCGGAAGTCATGTACACGACGCTGGTCAAGCTCGCGGGCGGCGATCCCGCCGTTCTCGACTGGCGTGACGAGCGCACCCGCTACCAGCTGGTGAACGCGGACCGGCTGCGGTCGGTCCTGGGCATCGAACACCGTACGAGCCTGGAAACCGGGCTGTCCACCTTAATCGACTGGTACCGGTCGGGCCGAGCATGAGCACGACGGAGTCTGGGAGTTCCGTGACGAAAATCCTTTACCTCAGCATGTCGAACGAGAAGTACTCGGTGAACTACTTCCCGTTCCTGCGCGATTACGTGCGCTCCATCGCCGGACCGGACACCGAAGTCGTCCTCCGCGGCACCCGTGTTGGGCGGATCGACAGCTACCGCTTCTTCGAGACCCTCGATACCGTGTCCATCCTGGACTCGGCATTGGACGGCGAACGGACCGGATTCGACGCCGTGGCCATCGGGAACATCCTCGACCCCGGCCTGCGCGAGGCACGGTCCATGGTGGACATTCCGGTCGTCGGCCTCGGCGAGACCTCCATGCTCACCGCGTGCATGATGGGCAGCCGGTTCGGGCTGATCGGGGTGAACCCGTTCTTCGGCGGGCGATTCGAGGAGAACGTGGCCAAGTACGGCCTGCGCGAAAGGCTCGCCGCGCTTGAGTTCATGGCGCTCACCCCGCACGAGCTCGATGCGTGCTTTTCCGATGATGCCGCCCGGCAGCGCGCCGTGGCCGCGTTTCATGACGCCGCCCGGGCCGCGCTCGATGCCGGCGCGGAGGTGATCATTCCCGCCGGCGGCCGGCTTGTCGCGTTCCTGAACGCCAACAAGATCCGCGAGGTGGACGGCGCACCCGTGCTCGACGGCACGGTCGCGCTCATCACGGCCGCCGAATCGGCCGTTCGCATGCGCGCGGCCGCGGGTTCCTTTGTCAGCCGGCGCCGGCTGTACGCCAAGGCGCCCGCCGCGACCATCCGCGATGTCGCCGCGGAGTACGCCGAGAGCTACCGGCTCCCGGCGCTCGCTGAGCCGGGCCTGCCGCCCGGCGACGGCGCATGACCGGATTCCACACTCCGACTGGCAGAGAGAGAATCATGTACCCGCTCAGCAAGCAAGAGAACTTCGTGTCCAATCTGGACCGTGTGCGCGAGGTTTCGCCCGAGGTTGCCACCGCCTTCCGCGGGTTGCGTGAAGCGGTCGACGGATACGGCTCCCTGGACGCCAAACAGCGTGAGCTGTGCCTCTTGGCCGGATTCGCGGCAACGCGGAACGAAGGGGGCTTCCGGGTCCACTGCACCCGGGCCGCGACGGCCGGCGCGACGCTCGCCGATGTTGAGCAGGTGGTCTTCCTGATGCTGGGCACGAGCCTCGGCCTGGCGCCGGTGGTGGAAGCACTGCACTGGGCGCAGGACGAGCTGGGCTGACGCGCTCCGCGAGCGTTCGGCGGACCTGGCCGCCACCGTCCATCCGCCGCGGCGGGCTTCGTGCCGTGCTCGCGCACCGATCTCGGGAGTCCCTATGGAAGGGCCGCGTTCCTCGGCGACCGGAAGGTCGAGCTGTGGGAGTTTCCGGACCCGGAGCCCCGCCCGGGCGGGGGCGGCGATCGGCTGCGCTACCGGGACCGTGTGGGGCGGTCTGAAGCGGATGGGGGACCTCGGCGGAGCCTCGATCGCGGTGTTCTGCCAGGGGCCCGCCGGGCTGTCGGCGACGCTGCGACCGTCGATCCCACGGCGGCATCGGCGTCGCTGGCGCTTCGCGAACTGACCGACTGTGTGGGAGTGCCAGTGGTCCTTGAGACGTCCGGGGCGACAGCCGCCGCGTCGGAAGGACTCGCCGCGCTCGCCCCGTGGAGAAGGTCTGTTTCGTTGGCCTGGACGGTGAGGTCCAGTTCGAGGTGCCTGCCTTCCATCGTCGGCAGGTGATGCTGCCGATGTCGCGGTCGATGTCGATCGTCCAGCAGCGGCTGTGCGCCGCGTTCATCGCGCGCAACCGGCTTCCGGTCGACGAGCTTTACAGCCATCAGTGGCGGCTCGACGAGGTTGTGGAGGCGTACCGGGGAGCTCGACCTGCAGTGGGCGGGCAACGGAGTCATCGTGGTCGCCGACGGGTCTTGACAGTCAGCCCGCAAGGCGTCAAGTATGTAAATGTAAGGCAGTTTGCACAGTGATAGGTCGCGAGAGGTCACGGACCTTCGCCGGCGGGGTGCGGAGCACGACTCTCAGGGCGTGACCGCCGCCAGGTGCCACCAACGACTGCGAGGAGGTGCGGTTCGCATGGCTACGAGCGGCGCGAACGACAAGAAGACGGCCCTGGTGGTCGGCGCGGGTTCCGGCATCGGCCGTGAGACCGCGAAAGTGCTGGCGGGCAAGGGACTCACGACACTCGTCGCCGACATCAACGTGGCGGCGACGCGTGAGCTGGCCGAGGAGGAGAGCGGGATCGTCGCACTGGGCGATCGCTCCTGGGACGCGACCGACCAGGCCGCCTGCCAGGAGCTGCTCGACCTCGCGGTCGCGGAGGTCGGCCGGCTCGATGTGGTCGTGTCGACGGTGGGCTGGACGGCGGTCAGCAAGTTCCTCGACGAGACGCCCGAGTACTGGCGCAAGATCGTCGATCTGAACCTCATGTCGGCCATCTACCTCTGCGCAGCCGCGGGGCGGGTCATGCGGGAGCACGGCGGAAGCATCGTGCTCACCGCGTCCGAGGCAGGCAAGGTCGGGACCTCGGGCGAAAGCGTCTACTCGGCCACGAAGGGCGGCGTGATCGCCTTGGCGAAGTCGCTGGCGCGGGAGTTCGCCCGGTACAAGATCCGCGTGAACGTGGTCGCGCCCGGCATCACCGCTACGCCGCTCCTGGAAAGCCAGGGCGGGGCTCAGATGCTGGACAGCATCGTCAAGCAGGTGCCGCTGCGGCGTGTCGGCCAGCCCGAGGACATCGCCGGCGCCATCGCATTCCTCGCGCTGGACGAGGCCGACTACATCACCGGGCAGACACTCTGCGTGGGCGGCGGCCTGACGATGACGTCCTGACCCGGCATGACGACGGCACGGCACAGATCAGGAGAGGCGTTGGAGACGGCAAGAACGGTCACCCAGCTCATGCGGCAGATCGAACGCCGGCCGTCCGGCGCGGTCGCGGTCGAGTCGGGCGACGGCAAGATCACGATCGGTGAGCTCAGGAGCCGGTCGAACCGCCTGGCGAATGCCTTCGCCGGGCTCGGACTGCAACCCGGCGCCCGGGTGGCCTACGCGGCGGCCAACGACCCGTCGTACGTGGTCCTGGAGTTCGCGCTGCTGAAGGCGGGACTGGTGAAGGTTCCGCTGAACCACCGCCTGACCCCGGCCGAACTGGTGCGCTGCCTGGAGCTGGCGGAAGTGCGGCTGGTCGTCGCGGACGTCGCCACCGCGGCCGCGCTCGATGACGTCCTGCCCGATGCCGGTCCGCTGAGGGTGGTCCTTGGTGAGGCGCGTGGATGGTATTCCTTCGAAGGCTTGGTCGCGGGCGGAAAGGACAGCTCGCTGCGCGCCGAGACCGGGCCTGACGATCTCTACCACATCCGGTTCAGCTCAGGCTCGACCGGAACGCCGAAGGGGATTGCGATCTCGCAGAGCGCCGCGCGGAGTGCGATCCTGGGCAACACGTGGGTGATGAGCTCGAGCGCCCCCGTCGCGGCTCCGCGTACGCTGCAGGTGGCTCCGCTCGTATACGCGGGCGGCTGGAGTGTACTGCCGACGTTGCTCTGCGGCGGCACGAACGTGGTGTTCCCCAAGTTCGACGCCGATGCCACGTTGCGGGCGATCCGGGACGAGGCGATCGACTGGATGTTCGCGGTACCGACGATGCTGCGGAGAATGGGCGAGTCGGCGGAGCTTCCAGCCCTGCGCGAATCCGGCCTCGGATGTCTCATGCTCGCCGGCGAACCTGCCGCCCTTCCAGCGCTCGAAACCGTATCGGAATACACCGATGCGCTCGTGCAGTGCTGGGGCCAGACGGAGGCGCCGGCTTCGACGACGCTGTTGACGAAGGCCGAGATGTCGAGCCGGGAACTCTGGTCCTCGATCGGCAGACCGATTCCGGGGGTGGAGTTTTCCCTGTTCGTCGACGGCAAGGTGCTCGACGAGCTCACGCCGGGTATCGAGGGCGAGCTGGTGATCCGGTCGGCCACGATCGCCTCGGACCTCCTCGGTGCCTCGGAGGAGCACAAGGAACGCCTGCTTCCGGACGGCTGGTGGCGGACCTCCGACGTCGGCCGGTTCGACGAGGAGGGCCGCGTCTACATCGTGGGCCGCGCCAGTGAAACCATCATCACCGGTGGTACCAACATCCAGCCGGTGGAGATCGAACGAGCTCTGGAGCGCCATCCAGAGGTGGCCGAGGCGGTCGTCGTGGGTGTTCCCGACGAACGCTGGGGCGAGACGCCGGCCGCTCTCGTCCATGCGCCGGCTTTGTCCGGCGAGCGTGGCGGTGCGCTGGCCGATTGGTTGCGCGAGCAGTTGGCGGGCTTCAAACGACCACGGCACGTGTTCGTGTCGGCCGAGCCGATTCCCCGGCGCTCGGGCGAGTCGAAGATCGCCCGCGGTGAAATGAAGCGGCTGCTCGGGCAATGGGTGGCCGCGCCGGAAAGTGTCCCTTCCCATGTGAGCAAAGTGGTGAAACCTCATGACTGACGAAGTGGTTGTCGAATCTGCCGGTGAGATCGGGACGGTCCGGCTCAACCGGCCCGACCGTGGCAACTCGGTCACCCCCGACGTGGTGACCAGCATGGGCGACGGTGTCCGCGAGCTGGCCGAAACCGACGCCGTGCGGGCCATCGTGCTGACCGGTACCGGAAAGGTCTTCTGCGCGGGAGCCGACGTCCAGGAGATGTACGCGGTGTTCGTCGCCGACGGCGCGGACGGGCTCATGACCTATCTCGCGGACGTGTGGATGCCGGCCGTGCAACGAACGGTCCGTGCACTGTGGAGCGTGCCCAAGCCGTTGGTCGCGGCGTTCAACGGCGCGGCCACCGCGGGTGGGCTCGACTTCGGGCTCTCGTGCGACGGCCGCGTAGCGGCGTCGACGGCGCGCTTCGCGGAGAGCTACGTAAACCTCGGAATGGTACCGGTCGCGGGCGGTATCTTCCTGCTGCCGCGGTTGGTCGGCCCGGCCGCCGCGACCGAGTTGATCGCCAGTGGTGAGCTCATCGGAGCGGAGCGGGCCCAGGCGCTCGGACTGGTCAACGAGGTGTGCGAACCGGACCAGTTGACCGCGCGCAGCGCGGAACTGGCGAGCCGGCTCGCCAAGGGACCGGGGGCCACCTTCACCCGGCTCAAGCTGGCCATGCGACGCGCGGAGACCGAAGAACTGGAGCAGGTGCTGCGGGAGAGCTACCAGGCCAATGTCGATCTCCTCACCCGCGACGACGTGCGTAGCCGCGTAGTCGCGGTGATGGAGCGGTACAGCCGGTCGAAAGCCGAGTCACGGTGAAGTGATCTCGGGCAGAGTCCGCTGCCTCCCACGGAAGGGGAAAGCCCTCCGTGGGAGGCAGTTTTCATCGGGCCGCCTGGCGGACCGCCGCGCGCAGGGACTGGCTAGCGCGGTAGCGGGGATCGTGGTATTCGGCCCAAAGCGTATCAAGAAGCTCTAGAACGGACTGGGGGCTCCAGCGTCGGCACCAGGCGAAGGGGCCGAGCGGGTAGTTCGTCCCCAAGGTCATGGCGGTGTCGATGTCCTCGGGGGAGGCGGTCCCCACGCGCGCGGTCTCCCACGCCTCGTTGATGATCATGCTCACGACCCGGGCGACGACCAGCCCCGGGGTGTCGGCGATCGGATACGCCCGCACTTTGCCACGTGCAAGCAGTGCGACCACGGCGTCTGCGAGTGGCCCGCTCTCACCGGCGAAGGCGATGGCCGACACCTTTTCCGGGGCCAGGCACCGGTCGAGGACCAGCACCGCTCCTCCACGCAGCAGGGACTCCTCGGCAGCGGTCTTCCCCGCCGTCACCGTGACCAGGCCCAGGCCGGGAAGTTCCAGGCTCGGAAGGCCGCCGGTTTTCTCGACCGAGTAACGCACGGAGGCACGGTCGAGCAGGGTGCGCAGCTGCGGACATTTGCCCCGCAGAATGGCGGCGCCAGGGCAGGCGGCATCGTCGGCGACTGCCGGGTCGGGGTCGGGTCGTTCGCCGTCGTAGCTGTCGTAGAAGCCGGCACCGGTCTTGCGCCCGTACCGGCCGCCCGCGACGAGTTCGCGCTGCAGGTGCGAGGGTTCGTAGCGCGGGTCGTGATGGAAGGCGGTCCACACCTTCCGCGTGACCTCGAAGTTCACGTCGTTGCCGATGAGGTCCATCAGCTCGAAGGGACCCATCCGGAACTCGCCCGCCGACCGCAGCATGGTGTCGACGACCTCGATCGTCGCGGCCTGTTCTTCGACCAGCTTCAAGGATTCGCCGTAGAACGGCCGGGCGACCCGGTTGACGATGAAGCCCGGCGCCGACCGCACCCGAGCCACGCTCTTCCCCCATGACGTCGCGAGTGTGGCCACGGTCGTCGCGATCGCGGGATCGGTTCCGACCCCGCTCACGACCTCCACCAGCCGCATGACCGGGACAGGGTTGAAGAAGTGCATTCCCACCACTCGTGCGGGTTCGGGGATGCCGGCGGCGATCTCGGTGATCGACAGCGACGACGTGTTCGTGGCCAGGATGGAGTCCGGACCGAAGTGGTTCGCCGCGGCTGTGAGGATTTTCTGTTTGACTTCGAGGTTTTCCAGGGCCGCTTCCACCACGATGGTGTCTGCGGGCGACGGCGCCTCCGAGATGTCCTGGGCCTGGACGAGCCGCTCCTTCGCGGCGATCGCCGCGTCCGGGTTCTTGCGGCCGAGCCGCGCGAGGATGTCCGCCTCGGCTGCGGCCAGCTGCTTGGCGTCGGGATCGACCAGCGTGACGTGGTGTCCGGCCGCGAGAGCCACCTGCGCGATCCCACGGCCCATGGTCCCCGCCCCGACGACGCAGACCGGGCGTATTGGCGCCTGCTCGGCGGGATGAGATTTTTCGGGCATGGTCAAGTCTTCCTTTCTGCGGCAGCCGTCGCCGGCAAGTACACAGGTCGTGACACGAGAAGGCAGGGCCGTGACGCGCGAAAGGGCGTGGCGGCCGGCTGCCTCAGCCGCCGGAGGGGCCGCCGATGATCCCGCGGTCATGTAAGCGCCCGATTTCGGCGTCGGCGAGGCCGAGAGCCCCGGCCAGCACCTCGTCGGTGTGCTCGCCGAGACGCGGTGCCGGGACTGCGGGACTGCCGGTGCCGTTCCAGCGCAAGGGCGAGCCGGTCGCCAGCATCGGTCCGATCCCGGGCTGGTCGATCTCGGCCGCGACGGAGCTCGTTTTGGCACGAGCGGCCGCCGCGGCTTCGGTGAGGCTCAGGTAGGGACTCCACAGCACGTGGGCGCGATCGAGGACCGTACGCACCGTGGCGAAGTCCTGCTGGGAGAACCAGGGGCGCAGTACGGCGACGATCGTCTCGCGAAGGCGATAACGGTCCCCTTCGTCGTCCAGGTCGGCGCCGAGCGTCTGCTCCAGGGCGGAGAAGACGGCGCCGGTACCCGTTGCCCTCAGCAGGGCGTGCCACTGGCCCTGGGTCAGCGCCACGACCATCACCCGGCGGGCGTCCGCAGTCGCGAAGTCGGCGCCGAACGAGCCGTAGAGGTGGTTGCCCTGCCGCGGTCTCGGCTTCTCGGCGAGTTCGGCCTCGGCCAGCCACCCCATGCTGCCCACGCCCGTGAGTGCGACGTCCGCCAGCGCGAGGTCGATCCGGGCGCCCGCACCGGTGCGGTCCCGGCGGAGGATCGCGGCCAGGATCGCGCTGACGGCGGTCATCCCGGTCAGCAGGTCCCACGCGGGGAGCACGTGGTTGACCGGCGCGCCGCTGTCCGGTGGGCCGGTCAGATACGGCACGCCGACCTCGGCGTTGACCGTGTAATCGACGGCCGGTGTGCCGTCAGCACGGCCTTCGACGTGTGCGTGGATGATGTCGTGCCGCCGCTGTCGCAGGTCTTCGTAGGTCGGGCGACGCTTGCCGACCATGTTGTCGAGGAAGATGCCTGCTTCGGGCCCCGGCGCCGCGGCAAGCGAGCGCAGCAGCTCGATGCCTTCCAGTGTCCGGTGGTCGATCGTCACCGAGCGTTTGCCCTTGTTGAGGTTCGCCCAGAACAGGCTGCGCCCCGAGGGGGTCACCGGCCACCGGCCGAAGTCGCTCCCGCCGCCCGGCGGGTCGACGCGGACTACGTCGGCGCCGAGCTGCACGAGCGCCATGCCCGCGGACGGGACGGCGACGAACGACGCCGCTTCCACGACGCGCCGGCCCGCCAGGGGATGGGCCGACGGTGCTCCCTCGGACAGCGGGGCCGTGTGGGTCCGAGCGGTCATCAGCTCGGCTGCCGCGGCATCGTCGCCAGCGACACGCCACCGTCGACGACCACCGTCTGCCCGTTGATCGCCGCGCTGCGTGGCGAACAGAAGAAGGCCATGACTTCGGCGATTTCCTCGGGCGTCGTGAACCGCCCTTCCGGCGTCAGCGCGAGCCAGTTGCGCTCGTAGGCGTCCCATTGGTCACCGGCGTACGTGCGGAAGGAATCGGTGTCGATCGGGCCGGGGCTCAGCCCGACCGCGGTCACACCGGCGGCGCCCAGTTCGAGGGCGAGGTACTTGATCATCGACTCCAGAGCCGCCTTCGCCGCGCCCAGGAGGCCGTGGCCGGGCAGCATCCGGAAGCTGTCCCAGCCCGAGACGGCCAGGATCCGCCCACCGCGCGGCATGTGGGGCAGGCTGCCCTGCACCAGGTCCAGAAAGCCCTGCAAGGTGATGGCCATGGTCTTCTCGACGTGATGATGGCGGATCTCGGACAGCGGCTTGAAAGCGCTGGCGGCCGCGTTGGCGACCACGACGTCGATCTTCCCGAATGCCTCGACCGCACCCTTCACCAGCGCGGCGACCTGGTCCGGCTCGGCCATGTCCGCCTGCACCGCCGCCGCCCGGCCGCCGGCGGCCACCACCTCGTCGACGGTGCGGGCGGCCGCGTCCGCGTTCTTCTTGAAGTTGACGACGACGTTCGATCCTTCGCTGCCCAGCCTGCGGGCCAGGCACTGCCCGATGCCCCGCGAGCCGCCGGTGATCAGCACTGTCTTGCCGTCGAGATCCATTCCCGTTCCTTCTCTCGGATGAGTCCCGGTGAGCTCACGCGGGGATGCGTTCGAAGACGGCGGCGAGTCCCTGGCCGCCGCCGATGCACATGGTTTCGATGCCGTAGCGGGCGTCTCGGCGGTCCAGTTCGCGGAGCAGGTTCGCGAGGATTCGCCCGCCGGTGGCGCCGATCGGGTGCCCGAGCGAGATCCCCGAGCCGTTCACGTTGACCCGCTCGAGGTCCGCATCGGCAAGATCCCACCCGCGGAAGCAAGCGAGTACCTGCGCGGCAAAGGCTTCGTTGAGTTCGATCAGGTCGATGTCCGACCAGCCGAGCCCGGCCCGTTCGAGGGCACGCCTGGCGGCCGGTACCGGACCGATGCCCATGCCGTGCGGCTCCACGCCGGCCAGCGACCAGCTGGCCAACCGGGCGAGTGGCCGTAGCCCGAGCGCTTCGGCCCGCTCGGGCGTGGTGACGATCGCCGCTGCGGCGGCGTCGTTCTGCCCGCTGGAGTTCCCCGCGGTCACCGTCGCGTCCGGGTCGGTGGCGGCCATGATCGGCTTCAGCCGGCTCAGCATCTCGGCGGTCGTTCCCGGTCGCGGGTGCTCGTCCGTCGTCACGACCTGTTGCGGCTGCTTGCGCGTGGCAGGCAGCGTGACGGGAATGGTCTCGTCCTTGAACAGACCGCCCTCGATGGCGGCCACTGCCCGCTCGTGCGAACGGGCAGACCACTCGTCTTGCTCCCGGCGGCTGATTCCGTACTCGCGACGCAGGTTTTCGGCGGTTTCGATCATTCCGCCCTCGACCGGGAACCGCTCGCCCCCGGAGTTGCGGCGCGGCTCGGCCAAGCGGTCGAGAAGCCGAGGCTGCCCGCCGTTGTTCCAGCGCACGCCCGGCAAGTAGAACTCGGTCTGGCTCATGCTCTCCGCGCCGCCGGCGAGGACGAGGTCGGAGCCACCGGTCGCGACCTGCATGCACGCGTAGAGAACCGCCTGGAGGCCCGAGCCGCACCGGCGGTCGATCTGCAACCCGGGCACGTTGACGTCGAGCCCGGCGTCGAGCGCGGCGATCCGTCCGATCGCTGCCGCTTCGCCGTTCGCGTAGCCCTGGCCGAAGATCACATCGTCGATATCCGCCGAGGTGAGGCCGGTCCGGTCCACCAATCCCTTGACCACGGTCGCGGCCAGGCGAGCGACCGGTACGTCTTTGAGCACTCCGCCGTAGCGGCCCACCGGCGTGCGGACGGGCTCGCAGATGACAGCGTCGATCACGTACTTCTCCTCAGTTGTCGGTCAAATGCTGGACTCGCCGCCGTCGATCGCGATCGTCTGTCCGGTGAGGAAGTCCGGCGCCTGGAGCGCGAGGTAGGTCACGAGGTTGGCCAGCTCCGCGGGATCTCCCATGCGGTGTGCCGGAATCCGCCGCAGCACCTTGTCCGTGGCCGCGATGTCCGCGCGGAGCTCGGCGTTGATGTCGGTGGCGAAGTAGCCAGGCGCGACAGCGTTGATCTGGGAGCCGAACCGCGCCCACTCCGCGGCCGCCGCACGAGTGAAGTTGATGACCGCGCCCTTCGAAGCGCAGTAGGCGGTGAAACCGGGGCGGCCGAGCAGGCCGAAGACCGACGCCACGTTGATCGCCCTGCCGCGGCCGGCGTCGGCGAACAGTTCGCCAGCCGCGCGGGTACACAGGAACATGCCGTTCACGTTCGTGTCGAAGATCCGGTGCCATTCGGCGTCGTCGAGATCGGCGAGTTTCGTTTGGCCGGTCACACCTGCGTTGTTCACCAGGACGTCGAGCCGGCTGAACCGGTCGACGCTCGTCTGGAACAGCCGACGCACCGAATCGGGGTCGGTCACGTCGGTCGGCACTGACAGTGCCGTGCCGCCGTGGTCGAGGATCTCCTTCTCGACCATCGTGAGGTGGTCCGGGGTTCGGCCCGCGAGCACTACGGAAACCCCTTCGGCGGCCAGACCCGAGGCGATTGCGCTGCCCAGGCCCCGGCCGGCGCCCGTCACGATCGCGACCCGTGAGCTCACGAGCACTCACTCCTTCGTGCTGATGTCGAGTTGTCCTGCCCTGGTGGGAACAGTCGTATTATTGTTTGACAACTAACATCTTGTCAAACTAAGCTGGTCAACAAGCGGCAACCAGGGGTTCGAGCAGCTCGGGTTGACCTTGACAAATATGTAAGACAATCACCACACTTGTGAAGTGATAGTCCTAGGCTCCTCCTCTGTCGATGCCCCGGCAAGCGGCAGTGGCGAGGCCCGGGCCTTGCCGGGGTCGTGGCGCCCATCGGGTCCGCGGCCCGGTGCGACCGGCCGGTGCATCAAGTCCGGTCTGCGGACGCACGACGACAAACCAGGAGTGTTATGACGTACGACGACATCTCGGTGACGTCCGCGGACGGGGTGGCGGTCATCCGCATCAACCGGCCCGACCAGGCGAACAAGCTCCGGTTCCAGACCGCCAAGGAACTGCTGAACGCCTTCCGTGAGGTACGGGAAGACCCGGCGATCGACGTTGCGGTGCTCACCGGCACGGGCGACAAGTTCTTCTGCATCGGTGGCGAACACGAAGAGCTGACCGCGCTGGACTACTCGAGCGTCATGCCGGTCATCGACCTCTACGAGTTCATCGACACGATGCCCAAGCCCGTCATCGCCGCGATCAACGGGTTCGCGGTCGGCGGCGGCAACGTGCTCCACGTGGTGTGCGACCTGGCCGTCGCTGCTCCGCACGCCGTGTTCCGCCAGGTCGGCCCCCTCGTCGGCAGCTTCGACGCCGGGTACGGCACCTGGTATCTCGAAGAGACGATCGGGCGTCGCCGGGCGAAGGAGATGTGGTACCTCAACAAGAAGTACTCCGCGCAGGAAGCGCTGACGATGGGCCTGGTCAACGAGGTGGTCGAAGATGGCTCAGTCGTCGACCGCGCGGTAGAGGTGGCCCAGACGCTGCGGCAGCGCGGCCCGTTCGCGATCGCTGCCCTCAAGACCGCGTTCTCCGGCCGGCACACCGGCGTGGCCGGACAGGCCCGGCTCGCGCACGACCTCTTGCTGACCGCCTACCGGGGTACCGCCGAGTCGGCAGAAATGTCCCGGGCCTTCGAAGCCCGCGAACAGCCCGACCGCAAGAAACTGAACCGATGAGCGTGGGGGACCCCGAACTGCGCCAGTTCCTCGAGGCTGTGCGCAAGCTCGTGGCCGATCACACGGATTCGGGCCGGCTGGCCGGCGCTGCCGCGGATGCCGGCAAGCTGCGAGCCGCCCTGGACGGCGCGGACGTCACCGACCTCGCCCTGGAGACCCACGGCATGGACACCGCCGGTCGCTGGTTGTCGGAGGTGGTGAGAGAAGTCGCGCGCGAGTGCCCGTCGCTCGGCTTCGTCTTGGCTGCGCGTTACACGGCGCAGCGGGCGATCGCGGAACTGGGCGGCGCGGACGGCGGACGCGAGGCAACCACCGCATTTCTGGATCCGCTGCCCGGAGTTCCCGTCGAGGACGAGGAACCCGCCGGGGCGGCGCCATTCTTCTTCGAACCCGATTCGGTGCTCGTCCTCGATTCATCCTCTTCGGACGCGACTCTCATCCGGCAGAGGGCGTTCGAGGACTTGGGCGATGCGCCGGCACGGTCCGGTCTGGCCGACGCGAAGCTGCGCCTGGTGCGGGTTTCTGACTCCACTACGCCGATCGATCGGGCCATCGCGTCCGGTCTCCTGCGGGATTGGCACATCCTGGCCGGCTCGGTTTCGATCGGAATCGCCGAGAGGGCGCTCAGCGCCGCGGAGTCGTACGCCGGCGAGCGCAGTCAGTTCGGCGCCAAGCTCACTTCATTCGTCGGCATCCGAGCGATGCTGGCCGAAATGCACATCCGGTTGACCGGTGCGCGCGCGATTCTCGACCAGCAGATCGGCGCCGAGCGCGACACGGCGGATTCCGCCACGGCTGCCGCCGTCGCCGGCCGTGCCGCGGTCGACATTGCCCTCGATGCCGTCCAGGTGCACGGGGGATACGGCTACATCGACGAATACCCGGTCGCGCGTCTGGTGCGGGACGCCGTGAGCATGCGTGCCCGGAGTGGCTCTCGTCGCGCGGCGGTGGCGCGGATCGCGGAACACCGGCTCGGCACGTTCGCGTAGGGGGTGGGTCGTTGATTCCGGGAACCGGGCCGCTGCCGCTGGTGCGGCGAGGCACTGATAAAGACTGTCATCGACTCGGATCCATGACATTCAGAAGGGGGCTTCGAGATGAGCAATGACTGGAAGCGGCGTACCGAAGTGGACGACTTCAAGGCCCAGCAGGTCGTACGTCCACGAGCTCAGGTGGAGCGGCAGCTCAAGGACGCGATCCTGACCGGCAAGCTCACCCCGGGAGACAAGCTCCCGACCGAAACCGAGCTCGCCCAGCAGTTCGGGGTAAGTCGGCCCACCGTCCGGGAAGCGCTCGGGGGCCTGGCCAGCGCCGGGCTCATCCGGAAGATCCCGGGCGTCGCCGGTGGCAGCTTCGTCAACAGTGTCAACCCCGACTCACTGAGCCAGACTCTGCGGGAGTCGGTCGGCACCATCTTGCGGCTCGGGACGTTGCACATCGACGAGCTCACCGCGGTCCGGCGGGTGCTGGAAATCCCATCCGCGCGCATGGCGGCGGAGAACCGGAGCGAAGAGGACCTGGAGAAGCTGCGCTCGATCGTCGAGCGGCAGCGGACCACCACGATCGACGATCCCGAAATCCCGAACTACGACCTCTCCTTCCACGCGACCATCGGCCAGGCATCGGGAAACCGGCTGCTCGCCGCCTTCATCATGGCGGTCCACGGCGCCACCCACCCAGCCGAGTACCTGGAAGTGACCGACGAGGTCGCGCGCAAGACCGTCAAACAGCACATCGCGATCGTCGCGGCCCTGGAAGCCGGAAACCCGGCCAGTGCCGCCGAGGCGATGGAAACGCACCTCGACTACGTCCTTCGGTACTCGACGGACTATCCCAAGAATGCGGGGGCTCATGAGTAGTGGCAACAGGCCGTTGAGCGGCGTCCGGGTGGTGGACATCTCGTCCTCGTACGCCGCTCCCACCGCCTCGATGTACCTCGGTGACATGGGCGCGGACGTCATCAAGGTGGAGCCGGTGCGCGGCGACGACGCGCGCGGCTGGGGCCCGCCCTTTCTGAACGGCGAGGCGGTGTGGTTCCTCTCGGTCAACCGGAACAAGCGCAGTTTTTGCCTCGACATCAGGACCAGCGAGGGGCGTGACCTGCTCTTCCAGCTCCTGGAGTCCGCGGACGTCTTCATCGAAAACCTCAATCCGGCGAAGCTGGAAAAGCATGGCCTCACCCCCAAGACCTTGACCAAGCAGTTCCCGAAGCTGGTCGTGTGCGCGTTGTCCGGGTTCGGTCTCGACGGCCCGGATGCTGCCCTGCCCGGGTACGATCTCATCGCTCAGGCGAGGTCCGGGATGATGAGTGTCACGGGCGTCGATGACGTCCCCCAGCGGGTCAGCACCGCGTTGTCCGATGTGGCCGCCGGGACGGTGGCCGCGTTCGCGATCGCCGCGGCGCTGGTGCGGCAGCAGGCGACGGGCAAGGGTGAGGTCGTCGACGTGTCCCTGCTCGAGGCGGATCTCGCCTTCATGTCGCCGCGCATCGCGAGTTACCTCGCCGGCGACACGGAGCCCCGGCCATGTGGCGGTACCGATTCCGTGGTGGCCATCTACCAGACGTTTCAGACCATCGACCGCACGATCGTGGTGGCGATCGGCAACGACCGGCATTGGCAGAGCGCGTGCGGGGCGCTGGGGCTGGGGTACCTGTTCGAGGAGCCGGACCTCGCCACGAACGCCGGACGGCGCGCGCGGCGAGCCGAGGTCGTGGACGCTTTCCAGGCCGTGTTCGCCACGATGACGGCGCAGAAGGCGCTCGATGCACTGCAGGCCGTGGGCGTTCCGTGCGCGCGGATCAGTTCGCTGTCCGAGGTCGTCGCCGACCCGCAGGTGATCGCACGCAACTCGATCCCCGAACAGCAGCACCCGACTGCCGGCACCTTTCGCGGCGTCGGCTCCCCGTGGCAGCTGGCTTCCGACGGCGGGAGCGGGGTCAAGGCCAGCCCGGCGCCGCTGCGAGGCGAACACGGCCGTGACGTCCTCACCGAGCTGGGCGTGCCCGACGAGAAGATCGAGACCCTGGTCCAGGACGGTGTCGTATGGGTGCCCTGATCGAGGTCGACGACGACGGCCCGGTTCGCTCCCTGACGCTCAACCGGCCCGACCGGCTGAACGCCCTGAACAGAGCGGTCCTCGACGAGCTCGACCGGCTGCTCACCGAGGCCGCGGCGACGGACACCGCGAAGTGCATCGTCATCCGCGGCGCCGGCGACCGCGCTTTCTGCGCCGGGGCGGATCTGGAGGAGATCCGCGGCCTGGGGCCGGCGCAGGCCCACGAGTTCATCCGCCGGGGCCAGCGCACGATGTCGGCGATCGAGTCTTCGGTGGTCCCGGTCATCGCGGAGGTCGACGGGTTCGCGCTCGGCGGCGGTTTCGAACTGATGCTCGCCTGCCACGTGGCGGTTGCGTCGGACCGCAGTTCGTTCGGCCTGCCCGAGGCGCGTATCGGGTGTATCCCCGGATTCGGTGGCACGCAACGACTTTTCACCGCGGCCAGCCGGGCGACCGCGTTCCACCTGTTGCTCACCGGGGATCGCGTCGACGCCGAACGCGCTTGGCACGTCGGTCTGCTGTCGCTGCCACCGGTGGCTGCTGCCAACCTGCCGGGTTCCGCGCGCGAGGTTGCGCAGCGGATCGCCGCGGGCAGCCGAGCCGGTACGCGCAACGTCCTTGAGGCGGGACGGCGCGCGCTGCGCAGGCCGGCCCTCGAGCACGAGGCCGCGCTGGCGGCGATCGCGATCTCGTCAGCCGACGGGCAGGAAGGCATCACCGCGTTCGCCGAGCGGCGTTCGCCGGTGTTCGATCGGGAGCGGACCTCATGACCGGGCCAACGAAACAGGAACACGCGAACGCCGAGCTGCTCGCCAAGCTGGATGAAGTGCTCACCACCGTCGTAGCGCCGGAGGCCGAACACACCGACCAATCCGGCGAATTCCCCTGGAAGTCCGTCCGCGCGCTCGCCGCCGGCGGGCTCGGTGGTCTGCTGATGTCGCGGGAACTCGGCGGCCAGGAGATGCCGACGGTCGTTTATGCCCAGGCGGTCGAACGGATCGCCGCCGCGTGCGGAGCCACCTCGACCGTCTACATGACTCAGATGCACTGCGCGCACCCCATCGCGCTACAAGGCCGTGCCGATCAGCGCGAGCGGTGGATTCCCCGCCTGTGCTCAGCCGACGCAATCGGGGCGATCGCCTTGACCGAACCGAACGCCGGTTCGGACGTCGCGACGATGACCACGGTCGCACGCCGTGCTGGGGACTCATACCTGATCAACGGTGGCAAGACGTTCATCTCCAACGGCGACGTCGCCGACGTGATCGTGCTCTTCGCGACGGTGGACCGCTCTCGCGGCAAGAACGGCATCACCGCGTTCCTCGTCGAGACGACGGAGCTACCGGGCTTCCGCGCGGGCACGCCGATGAAGAAGCTGGGGCAGAAGGGCGCCTCGACGGTCGAGCTGCACTTCGACGAGTGCCGGATCCCGATGACCGCGCGACTCGGCGACGAGGGAATGGGCTACCCGCTGCTGCTGCGGTCGGTCGCGAAGTCCCGGATCAGCGCCGCCGCGCAGGGCGTCGGATTCGCGGCGGGCGCGTTCGATGCCACCGTGCGGTATTGCGCGGAGTACGGCCTCCTCTCGTCACGTACCCGGGAAGCGCAGGACCTCCAGTTTTCCCTCGCCGCGCTGCGCTCGGAGATCTTCGCGGCGCGCGCGATGCTGCACTCGGTCTGCGACCTGGTCGACCACCGAGCGGACGACCCAACGGCCGAAGTGTCGATGGTCAAGCTTCACTGCACCGCGCTGGGCGTTCGGGTGTCGTCCGCCTGCGCCGAACTCCTCGGCGCCGACGGTGACCGGCTCGACCTCGGCGTCGAACGCCGGCTTCGGGACGCCAAGATCACCGAAATCTACGACGGCACCAACCAAATCCAGAGCATGCTGATCGCCCGCGACCTCCGGCTGGCCACCAGCCACTGACCGACCACGGAAAGCAGGAAGAACATGGGCCGGTTGTGCGAGACCGAAGGTCTCACCCCCGACCAGACTGACATCCTCGACACCGTCCGGCGGTTCGTCGACGAGCGGATCCTCCCCGTCGCCACGGAGCTGGAACACAAGGACGAGTACCCGACGGCGATCGTCGAAGGCCTGGCGGAACTAGGGCTGTTCGGGCTCACCATTCCCGAGGAGTACGGCGGACTCGGCGAGTCGTTGCTGACCTACGCCCTGGCGGTCGAAGAGCTTTCCCGCGGATGGATGAGCGTGTCCGGCATCGTCAATACGCACTTCATCGTCGCGTGGATGTTGCTACAGCACGGAACCGAAGAGCAGAAGCGGAAGTACTTGCCGCGCATGGCGACCGGTGAGGTCCGCGGCGCGTTCTCGATGTCCGAACCCGGGTGCGGCTCGGACGTGTCGGCGATCCGGACCAAGGCCGTGCGCTCTGAATCCGGCGGCTACGTGATCAACGGCCAGAAGATGTGGCTGACCAACGGCGGCTCGGCCAACCTGGTCGCGGTACTGGTCAAGACGGAGGAAGGAGCGGATTCCGTCTACCGGAACATGACCACGTTCCTGGTGGAGAAGACCGCGGGCTTCGGCGAGACCGCTCCCGGCGTGCATGTACCGGGCAAGATCGAGAAAATGGGGTACAAGGGCGTCGACACCACCGAGCTGGTGTTCGATGACCATCACATCGACGCTGAGCAGGTGCTGGGCGGGACGCCGGGGCGCGGCTTCTACCAGATGATGGACGGCGTCGAGGTCGGCCGGGTGAACGTTGCCGCTCGAGGTTGCGGGGTGGCGATGCGCGCCTTCGAGCTGGGGGCCGCCTATGCCCAGCAACGGGAGACCTTCGGCAAGCGGATCGCCGACCACCAGGCGGTGCTTTTCCGGCTCGCGGAAATGGCCACCAAGGTTGAAGCGGCCCACCAGATGATGGTCAAGGCCGCGCGAAAGAAGGACGCCGGCAACCGCAACGACCTCGAGGCCGGGATGGCGAAGTATCTCGCCTCCGAATACTGCGCCCAGGTTGTGGAGGACGCCTTCCGCATCCACGGCGGTTACGGCTTCTCAAAGGAGTACGAGATCGAACGGCTGTACCGCGAGGCGCCGATGCTGCTCATCGGTGAAGGCACTGCCGACATCCAGCGGATGATCATCGGGCGTCGTCTGCTCGAGGACTACCGGCTGGCTGTCTGAGTTGTCACCGCGGGAACCCGCCGCGTCGAGATCGCGCGACGGGAACCGTCCTGCCCGCACTTTCCTCGATCGTCGCTCCAATGGTGAGCGACCCGACCCGTGGAGTGGATCAATGCCGGCGCTGCTGGTAGGTGTGCCCCAGGAGACGCGGACCGGTGAGACCCGGGTAGCGATAACCGCAGGCTCCGTCGAACCAACTGATCAAACTTGGCTACCAGGTGGTGGTGGAGACTGGGGCCGGGCTCGGCGCGGACATCGCCGACAGCGCTTACTCGGCCGCCGGGGCTGCGATCGCCGAGCCGCGAGAAGGCGTGGAGCGCGGACGTCGTGGTCACCGTCAACGCTCCCGGCGCCGAGGAGATCGCGCTGTTGCGCAAGGGCGCTACCCTGATCGGCCTGCTCGCCCGGGGCTTAGTCCCGAACTGCTTGAGGCAGCGGTTCGAGGCGGGGTTGTCCAGCCCTACGACCTGGCTCGTTCGCCGCTTCGAGCACTGGACGACCGTCATCGAGCAAGCGGCCATCGTCGCTCAGAACATCCTGGCCGGTGTCGCCCGCCTGCGCATCGCGTACGAGTCGGTCCCGTATTTCTGGAGCGATCAGCTCGGGGCAAGATCCAATCGCTCGGATCACCCGACGCCGACATCGAGATCATCTCGGTGGGGGAACGGGCCGCCTGGCGATCTACGGCCGCGCCGGGTGTCGCGGTGGCTGCCGTCGGCTTCTCGTGCGCACGTGCCCTGATGTCGTTGCGGGCCCCAATGTGGCATTCACGGACTTTGGCCACGAAGGTCACGATGAACCGGCGGCCCGGGCTCAGTCCGCGTCCAGGCCCGTCAGGAGCAGCCGGCAGAAGATCTCGGCGAACTCCGCCACGCTGAGCCGGCCTGACGGGTAGTACCAGCGGGCCGCCGAGTTGAACATCCCGACCAGCGTCCGGCGGACGAATCTCGCGTCCGGTCCGGCGAACTCGCCCGAGGCGAAGCCCTCGTCGAGGACGTGGAAGCCTGGGCTGCTGCGACGGAGGTCTTGCTGGCCCCGAGTTTCCCCGCACGACGATCAAGCTCGTCGAGGTCGATCCCGTGGCCGTCACGTGTTGCACTGTAGGACGTCGCCGGACGTTTCGCGGGTGAGACTTCGTCTGCGAATTGCTCGACCAGTCGCACCTGGGCATCCACCAGCGGGATCACGTGCTCGGCGCCGGCGTCGTCTTCGAGCCGGGCGTACGACGGCGAGGACGTCGGCGAGCGTGCCGAGGGCGGTCTGGCCGACAGAGCGGGGATGGTCCAGCACGTTCGCTGAGCAGCTCAGCTTCCCGGACCACTTGCTCGGCGTGGCGAAGCTGGCCGGTGCGGCGCCCCGGCAGCCATCGATCGATGGCGGTTACTCTCAGTCCCACGACGGACGATCGGAGCTCCACCGTGCGGCGCAGGAAGTTTCTCGCCGTGCTGGCCGGCACCGGGTCCTCCCGGCCGGAGTTGCCGCTGATGCGGGCCGCGACCCGCAGCTGGATGTGGACTTGTGGAGAGCCCGGTGCTCGGAGACGGGCACGCCGGGTTCGGGAGGCGGCTCGAGGAAACCCACAGGTGGAGACACCAGCAGGGCGCCCCGAGTCGACCTCACCCAGACCCTCCCGCTCGGTCAGCTCCTCGACCGCACCGACCCGCGCGTAGCCGGCGTTGTTCACGACGACGTCGAGGCGGCCGAAGTGCTCGGCGGCCCGCTTCACCTCCGCGAAGACGGCGGCCTCGCCGGTGACTCCATTTCGAGGGGCAGCACGGCATCGAGGGGCAGCACGGCGTCGCCGTAGCCGGCGACCAGCTCGTCGAGGCTTGCGGCGCTCCGGGCGGCCGCGGCCACCTTGTCGCCGTGGGCCAGCGCCGCCTCGGCGCAGCAGCGGCCCAAGCTGCGCGAGGAGCCGGTGACGAACCGGATCTTGCTCAGGATGTCTCCGTGGTGTTCCGGGTTGTTCCCGGCCGACCACGAGACACCGGCACCCTGATCCCTTGTGACAGCGAGCCTTGGTGACGCGTGCCACTGGCCGGCTACCGGTCCGGAGCCTGACCGCCGGGTGTCGCGAGGCTCGGCGCCGCGATGAGCTCGAGGGCGGTTGCGCGGCCTTCGGAGAGGGAACGAAGGCCTTCCGCGGCCGCGGCGCGGATCTGGCCGAAGGTGGCGTTCTCCGGTCCGAGCAGCGCGGTCACCGACGTCGCGAGCACCCGCTGCGGGTCGGCGGGTGCCAGGCGGAGGCGCCCGTGGGTGGTGACCGCCAGGAATCCGGTGAGGAGTGCGTGCAGGGCCAGTGCCTGGTCGGCGAACGCCCAGTCGGTCCTCGCCAGGTCGTGGCGGCGCCAGATCGGCAGCACCTCGTACATCACCGCGTCCGGGCCCAGCGTGTCGAGCAGCTTGGCCGACCGGGGGTCCTCCGTGAGCGCGCCGAGCAATTCGTCGTCGTCGCGGCGAAGCGCACTGACGAACGGGTGCCGGGCCGCCGTGCTCAGCATGTGGGGGACGAGGCGGGAGGGCCGGGCGAGGTCGGGATCGGCGGCGACCGCTTCACTGACGTCGTCGGCGAGGGCGAGGAAGTCACGGGCGATCAGGCCGAGCAACAGGTCTTCCTTGGTCTTCCAGTACAGGTAGACGGTGCCCTTGCCGATGTGCGCCTTGGCGGCGACGTCGGCGATCGTCACACCGCGGCTGCCGCGGCCGAGCAGCAGTTCGCCCGCGGCGGCGAGGATGCGCGCCGCCTTGGGCGAGGTGTGTTCAGGCAGTTCCGCCACCACGTGTCCTTCCGGCCGGCGTGGGCTCCAGCGCCTTGCCGACGATATCGGCGTTCTTGAACTCCACGATGTCGTCCAGCCGCATCATGCGCTCCATCAGGCGGCCGCCGAGCCGGGTCCGGGCCAGCTTCGGCAGCGTCCGCCGGACCAGGATCTCCAGCCGGTTGTCCGCCATGAAGATCTTGCGGTCGCCGGCGGCGCCGTCCTGATAGTGATCGATGTAGGGGCGCAGCGCCCGTTCCCATTCCGTGAATGCGGTCCCGATGTCGTCGTGGCGTTCGAGCATGGTGCCCAGCATGTCGGCACCGGTCAGTCCGGAGGAAACGCCCATGCCCGCGTAGAGCGTCACGCACCAGGCCGAGTCGCCGACCAGGACCACGCGCCCGCGGTGCCAGCGCGCCATCCGCACCTGTTCCACCGAGTCGAACAGCACTTCGCCCGCCGATTCGAGGCGGTCCACGACGTCGCCGAGCGTGCGGCCCAGTGGCTGCGGGCCGAACGCGGCCCGGACGCGCTGCGCGGGCGGCTGCGCGAACTCCGCGTCGACGTCGCCGGTGCGGTAGGTCAGCATGATCGTCGGGTTGTGGTCGGCGAAGGTGAAGACCCACATCGAGCGGCCCGGCTCGAGCAGCGTCGCCCCCTCCCCCGGAACGAGGCCGGCCGGGGTCCCCTCGTATTCGAACGCGGCGACCATGTAGCCGAGCCGGCGCAGGTGGTCGGCGTGCGGGCCGAACACCAGCGACCGCACGGTCGAGCGCAACCCGTCCGCGCCGACGACGAGGTCGAACCGCTCGGTGACCGAGGTGCCGGTCGCGCTGTCCAGCAGGGTGACGTCGACGCCGTCGGCGTCCTGCTCGATCGCGGTGGGCACGGTCGAGTACCGGATCTCGACGTCTTCGGGCAGCATCGAGTAGGCGGCCCGCTCGGCGTCAGCGCGCAGCATCAGCCACGGTTTGCCCGGCAGGTCGACGAGCCCCATGCCCGGCCGGACACGCCCGTGCCGGTCGATGGTCAGTGGTGGCTTCGCCGTGGCGCGGTCGTGGAGGTGGGCGTCCATCCCCAGCCGTGTCGCGGCCGCTTTGCCGGCACCGAACAAGGCCACGAAGTAGCCGCCGGAGCGGCGCTGGGCGGCGCGTTCGATGAGGACGGGCGTCCACCCCGCCGTGTGGAGCCTCGCCGCGGTGGACAGCCCGCTGACACCCATCCCGACCACGAGGACCCGGCCTGCGCTGGAGTTCGCCATGGCATCGACCATACTGACCAGATCGTTCAGTTGGTCAATCTGTTATCCGGGTCACAATAGCTGGGTCGCCAGGTCACCGGCAGCGACGTGACGCCGTGGATCGGGGACAAAGTCTGGAATTCGAGCTGCTCGAACGGGACGGCCAGACGGAGGGCCGGCGCCGGCGCGATGGCCGTCCACGCTGGGAGCATCGTCTCGACCGGGTGGCATCTGTCATTCGCCTCCGCAGATGCCCTCGACGGCGACCTTCTGGTACAGGTGCGGGTAGGCGAGGGTGCCGGCAGGGTACTGCTCGGCGTGCTTGGCGAATTCCGGCGTGTTGAACGCGGCCCGTAGGGCTGCAGGGGACTTCCAGACTGCAACGTTCGTGAACAGCCGGCTGCCGCCGATGCCGCGGTACAGCTGCACCGCGAGGAGGTCCCCCGTGTCCTTCATGTACTGCGCGTCGGCCGCCCAGGCGGCCAGGACCTCGTCGGTCTTGCCTTCGGGCGCGACGAACGTGTTGATGATGGTGACCGGTCCGGTCTCCACGTTGTGCTGGCTGACGAACGGGGTGGAGTCGTCGAGGTTCTTGAGGGTGAGCATGCTTCCTCTATCGGTGTTGGCCCTGATTTGTTCAAGGACGTCGTAGTGCGGCGGTCGAACTACCAGCCGGCCCTGTTTCGCTACGGGACCAGGACTACCTTCCCGCCCGCGTGGCCGGTCTCGCTCAGCTCGTGGGCCAGGCCGGCGTCGGCCAGCGCGAAGGTCGCGACGACGCGGACACTGAGCGCGTCGTCCGCGACGAGCTGGGCGTACTCGGCGAGCTGCGCCCCGAACCGCCTGCCACCGCCGGAGAACACGATGCCCAGGTCGAAGGCGCGAAGGTCGGTGATCGTCACGATCCGGTCTGTGCCGCCGCGCAGCTCGATCGACACGTCGAGGGCGTCCTGCCCGGCGGCGTCGAAGACCGCGTCGACACCCTGCGGCGCGAGAGCACGGACCCGATCGGCGAGTCCGTCGCCGTAGGTGACCGGGAGTGCGCCGAGCGAGCGCAGGTAGTCGTGGTTGCGCGGCGACGCGGTGCCGATGACGGTGACGCCGCGGGCCACCGCGAGCTGGACGCCGAACGCGCCCACCGCTCCGGCCGCGCCGTGCACCAGCAGCGTCTCCCCATCCGTCGCCACGAGGGTGTCGAGCACGCGGTCCGCGGTCTCCAAGGCCACCGGCAGCGCGGCGGCGGTCTCCCAGTCGAGGCCGGCCGGTTTGCGGGCGAAGTCCTCGGCCAGGGCGTACTCGGCGTAGGAGCCGGTCACGGTCCAGGCCAGCACCTCGTCGCCCACCGCGACGCCGGTGACGCCCGCCCCGACCTCATCGACCACGCCGGCCGCTTCCACGCCGGGGATCGCCGGCAGGGACGCGGGCGCCATGTCCGGCATCCAGCCCCGGCGGATCTTGTAGTCCACCGGGTTGACGCCGGCGGCCACGACCTTCAGGCGCACCTGTCCGGGCCCGGCGTGCGGCTCCTCGACGTCCTCCAGCCGCAGGACCTCTGGGCCGCCATACTCCGCGTAAACGATTGCCTTCATCTCTCACTCCCATGATCCGGTGATGACTCCAGTTTGGACACCGACCGGCTCCACCCTGGCCATCCGTTCGGCCAGTTCGACCTGGCCGGAAGGACGGGCGGACCGTGTGCCGCACCGTCTACGCTCGAAGTCATGGACCTGATGTCGGCTGTCGAGGTGATCCGGGCGCCGCTGAGCGAGACCCAGGCGCTGCTGTCCGCGGCGTTCGCCGAGGCGATTCCCCACCGGACGCTTTCCCAGCTGGCCGCCAACTGTCCTTTCGCGCCGTTCAAGACCCACGGCGAGTCGCCCGGCGCGCCGGGGTCGTCCGTCACGGTCGCCGACCTCGCCGCGATCCGGCCGCTGATGCCCGCCCGAGGCACCTGGCAGGGACGGGCCACGATGGCGGGCGTCGAGGTGCCCGTGCTGGCCCTGGCCAGCGACGCCACCGAGCAGGGTGCGCTCCTGGTCCTCGTGCGGACCGAGGACACCCCGGTGCCGGAGGAGCACCTGGCGGCCGCCCTGGCGCTGTGGGACTTGGTGACCGCCCACCGGGAGGGCCTGCGGAACGAGGCCGCACCCGAATGGCTGGCCTTGTCTAGGGCGGCCGCAGCGGCCCGCGCCGTGGCCATCTCGGACCTCGGCGACGCGCACGGGGCCGCGCTGACCGCCCTGCTCGGCGTCCTGCGCGACCGTTCTCTGGGCGACGGGGATGCCCGGACCCGTGCGGTCGACCTCGCCGTCAGCGCCCTGGCCGACCTGCGTTCCCGGGCCGACCTGGACCACGTGATGGCCGAGGAACGGGTCGGCGAGGCATTCGACCGGCTGGCCAAGTCCCTGAGCCGCGTCCTGCATCCCCGCGGCGTGCAGCTCGAACTAGGCACGCCCGGCGCGGAGGAAGGGGTGGACCGGGTGTTGCCCGCCGACGTCGCCGCCACGGCCCGGGCGGTGGTCCGGGCCGTCGTGCACACGATGCTGGACGACCAGCGGCAGGTGCGGCGGATCCACATCGGCTGGAAGATCGACGCGGCCGAACTGCGCGCCACGGTGCGGGACGACGGCCCCGGCGCGCTGTCCCGAGGTGCTCTGGACGCACGCCGGGTCGGGGAACGGCTGGGCCCGCTGGGCGGGCGGCTGGAAGTGGACGCGGTACCGGGCTGGGGCACGGCGGTGACCGTCGGCGTTCCGCTCGGACCGCCGGACACCCCGCGCGAGGACCCGCTGACCGTGCTGGGCGCGCGGGAGCTGGAGGTGCTGGCTCAGCTGGCGCGCGGCAGGCGCAACCGGGACATCGCCCGCGAACTGCACATCAGCGAATCCACCGTGAAGTTCCACGTGGCGAACATCTTGGAGAAGCTGGGCGTCGGCTCTCGCGGGGAGGCGGCCGCTTTGGCTCACGAATGGGGTGCGACCGCGCCGCGCACGTAACGGAGATTTGTTCCGCGGCTATCCGGATCTGGCAGCCGGATAGCCACTTCTCGCAGAACATTGGCGGGTGCCCTTGATCGCGACCTACCGTGGGCGGCGCGCCGTCGCGAGTGGTGGAGCGTCGGCGAAGCTATCGAGGAGCAGAGATGACAGTATCCCCGGCGACCGTGATCGAGGCGCCGGCAGCGATCCCCGCGACGATGCACGCCGTGCGGTTGTACGAGTACGGCGGTCCGGAGGTGCTCAGGTACGAGGAGGTCCCCACACCGTCGCCGGGTCCGGGGGAGATCCTGGTCCGGATGCGGGCGATGGCGGTCAACGGCTGGGACATCCGGTGGCGGTCCGGTCATGCTCCGCAGGTGCCCGGGCGGCCCGCTCCCTCGCTGCCGTTCCAGCTGGGCCGTGAGGGGGCGGGTGAGATCGTGGCGCTCGGCGAAGGTGTGTCGGACCGGGCTGTCGGCGAGCGGGTGGTGCTCTTGGCCGCTCCGGCGTGCGGGCGGTGCATGTATTGCGACCGCGGTGACGGAGCGCTCTGCGTCGGAGTCGAGTTACCCGGTCACACCCGTTTCGGGTGCAACGCCGAGTACGTGACCGCGCAGTCCGGCGACGTCCTGGTGGTACCCGAGGACGGGCCGGGCTTCACGGAGCTGGCTCCGATCCTCTGGGCCTACGCCACCGCGCAGCACATGGTGAAACTGGCCCGGACCGGCGTCGGCGACGTCGTCGTGGTGACCGCGGCGGCGAGCTCTGTCGGCGTGGCTGCGATGCAGCTCGCTAGCCTTGCCGGAGCGGATCTCGTGATCGGGCTGACCCGCTCCGCGGACAAGCACGACGAGATCCGGGCGGCGGGAGCCGACATCGTGCTCGATCACCGCGATCCGGACGCCGTCGACCGGATCCGCGGGTTCTGCGGCGGCCGGATCGGAGCCGACGTCGTGCTCGATGCCTACGGCTCGGAGGAGCTCGTCCGGTTCGCCATCCGCGCCGCCGACCTCGGCGGCCGGATCGTGCTCGCGGCGACCCCCGCGGCCGACGTGCTGACCGACACGATCGCGCTTCCCCTCGGTCTCGTCTTCACCAAGCACCTGTCCGTGCTGGGATCGCGGGGTTACAGCCGTGGGGACCAGCGGCAGGTCCTCGACCTCGCGGTACGGGGCAAGATTTCGATGCCGATCGCGAAGACGTTCCCCTTCGATCAGATCGCCGCGGCCCACGAAGCCCAGGCCGCGGCCAAGCACGTCGGGAAGATCGTGCTGACCGTCTGATGTGATGCTAAATTCCCACGAGCGTCATATCAGCGCTACATGTGAAGGTGGGAGGCACGGATGCGGGCACGGTCGGTGGTGTTCGACCTGTTCGGCGACTACCTGCGCTACCGGGGCGGTGCGGTGCGGCTGCGCGCGCTGGTCGCCCTGCTCGGGTGCTTCGACGTTCCGGAGCCGACCACGCGCGTCGCGGTCGCCCGGCTGCGCAAGGAAGGCTGGCTCGCGGCCGAGCGGCAGGGGCGGGAGACGGTGTACTCGCTCACCGACATGGCGTGGGAGATGCTCGACGAAGGACGGGAACGCATCTTCGGCCGCGCCACCGCACCCTGGGACGGGGTCTGGCACACGGTGATCTACCAGGTTCCGGAGTCCGACCGGGCGGTGCGTGAACAGCTGCGCAAGAAGCTGGCCTGGCTGGGGTTCGGGCCGCTGGCGCCGGCCGTGTGGGTGAGCCCGCACGCCCGCGGCGGCCAGGTCCGGGCCGCGTTCGCCGACGAGCCGTCGGTAAAGCTCGACCTCTTCCAGTCCCGTTCGGAAGGGACCGACGCCGACCGCGACATCGCCGCGCGGGCGTGGGACCTGCCGGAGCTGGACCGGGCGTACGCCGGCCTGCTGGCCGCCTACCGGCCTCGGCTGCCGCGTTACCGTGACGGCGACCTGCGGGGAGCGGAGGCGCTCGTCGAGCGGATGACGCTGATCCACGACTACCGCCAGTTCCCGTTCCGCGACCCGGACCTGCCGTACGAACTGCTCCCGGCCGGCTGGCACGGTCGCACGGCCCACGAGGTTTTCCTCGAGGCGCATAGCCTGCTGCGCGGCCCGGCCGAGGCTTGGGTGGACGCACTGCTCGAGCCCACGGCGTCGTCCGTCGTGAGCTGACCCGGCCAGGACGCTGTCCGGACCTTTCGGCTGCGCACCGGCGTCGGCGCAATACGTGTCAAAATATAGACGACCGTCATATTGTTGTTGTAGTGTTGACAGTACGGATCTTCGAGGAGGAACGGACAACATGACCTCGACCGATATCACCCCGGAGGAGAAGGAACAGCTCGAAGAGCTGTACGCCGGTTTCGCCGCGGCACACATGACTCCGCTGTGGACGCAGATCGGCGATCTGATGCCGACGTCCCCGCGGCCGGACGCGGTCCCGGCGCTGTGGCGCTGGTCGACCCTGCTGCCGCTGGCCGAGCGCGCGGGCGAGCTCGTCCCGGTCGGCCGGGGCGGCGAGCGCCGCGCCATCGCGCTCGCCAATCCGGGGCTGCCCGGGACTCCTTACGCCACCCCGACGTTGTGGGCCGCGATCCAGTACCTGGGTCCGCGCGAAGAGGCACCGGCGCACCGGCACACGCAGACGGCGTTCCGCTTCGTCGTCGAGGGCGAGGGCGTCTGGACCAATGTGGAGGGTGACCCGGTCGCGATGCGCCGCGGCGACCTGCTGCTCACCCCGGGCATGCACTTCCACGAGCACCACAACACCACCGATCACCCGATGGCGTGGCTGGACGGCCTCGACATTCCGCTGGTGCGCCAGCTCGACGCCGGGTTCTTCGAGTTCGGGCCGGACGAGCTGGGGACCCGGGAGACACCGGTGACCTCGCGCAACGAACGCCTGTGGGGCCACCCGGGCCTGACGCCGGTCGGCGCGCCCGCGACACCGGCGTCTCCGCTCAAGGCGTACCGCTGGGAGCACACGGACGCCGCTTTGCGCGCCCAGCTGGAACTGGAGCAGGAAGGCCAACCGGGGGTCGTCGAGCCCGGGCACGCCGTCGTGCGCTTCACCAACCCGGCCACCGCGGGGGACTGCCTGTCGACCATCCGCTGCGAGATGCACCGGCTGCGGCCCCGGGCGCGCACCGCGATCACCCGCACCGCGGGCTCGGCGGTCTGGCAGGTCTTCGAAGGCGCCGGCTCGGTTTCCGTCGGGGACGAGACGTACGACGTCGCCGCCGGCGACGTGTTCGCGGTCCCGTCGTGGGCGCCGCTGACGATCCGCACGGACGCAGGTTTCGACGCCTTCCGCTTTTCCGACGAGCCCGTGTTCGAAGCACTGGGCCTGGCCCGCATTTCCTTAGAGGACGCTTCCCGAGAGGACGCCCCAGCATGAAGCTCGCCACCATCCGCACGGCCGCGGGCACGGCCGCGGTCCGCGTCGACCAGCACGACGCCGTCGAACTGGGCGCGCCCGACGTCGGCGCCTTCCTCGCCGACCCGGCCTGGCGCGACCGCGCGGCCACAGCCGACGGCCGACGGCACCCGGTGTCCGGGCTGGAGTACGCGACCCTGGTCCCCAAGCCCGAGAAGGTGTTCTGCGTCGGGCTGAACTACCGGACCCACATTCTGGAGATGGGCCGGGAACTCCCGGAGTACCCGACGCTGTTCGCCAAGTTCGCCCGCGCGCTCGTCGGCGCGTCCGACCCCATCGTCGCGCCCGCCGGCTCGCCCAAGGTGGACTGGGAAGCCGAGCTCGGCGTCGTGGTCGGCGCCGAGGTCCGGCACGCGACCCTGGAGCAGGCGGCCGCCGCGATCGCTGGGTACACCGTCGTCAATGACGTCACCGCCCGCGACTTCCAGAATCGCACGGTGGAATGGCTGCAGGGCAAGACGTTCGAGCGCAGCACCCCGGTCGGGCCGTGGCTGGTGACCGACGCCGAGCCGGGTGAGATCTCGTGCGAGGTCGACGGCGACGTCGTCCAGAAGGCCGACACCAGCGACCTCGTCTTCGGCCCGGCGGAGCTGATCGCCTACATCTCGCAGATCATCACGCTGGTGCCGGGCGACCTGATCGCCACCGGGACGCCCGGGGGAGTGGGCCACGCCCGCAAACCGCCGCGCTACCTGGCACCGGGGTCGACGGTCGTCACGCGGGTCGAGGGCGTCGGTGAGCTCCGCAACGTCGTGGTCCGGGAGGACTGATGCGCGTCGCCGTCGTGGGTGGCGGCCCGGGCGGGTTGTTCTTCGCCACCCTGCTCCGCCGGGCCGACCCGTCGGTCGAGGTCACGGTCTTCGAACGCAACGGCGGCGATGACACCTTCGGGTTCGGCGTCGTGTTCTCCGACCGCACCCTCGCCGGGATCCACGACGCCGACCCGGTGCTGCGCGAGGCCCTAGAAGAGCACGGCAGGCACTGGGACGACATCGAGATCAGGCTCAAGGGCGAGCGGATCCGCTGCGGCGGCAACGGCATGGCCGCCGTCGTCCGGCGGACGCTGCTGGCCCTGATGCAGGCCCGGGCCCGCGACGTCGGCGCCCAGCTGCGCTTCTCGACCGAGGTCACCATCGACGACCTCGCCGGCTACGACCTCGTCGTCGCCGCGGATGGCACCGGCTCGAAGATCCGCGGGCAGCTGGAAGCCTCGCTGGGCGTGGAGGTGGAGACGGCGACGGCGAAGTTCATCTGGTTCGGCACCGACTACCTGTTCGACGGCTTGACCTTCGTCCACGAGCGCGGCCCGGACGGCGTGTTCGCCGTGCACGGCTACCCGATCTCCGACGAGGCGTCGACGTTCATCGTCGAGACCGACGAGGCTTCGTGGCGGCGCGCCGGGCTGGACGAGTTCGACGTCGCCCAGCCCCCCGGTCCGAGCGATCTGGTCAGCAAGGACTACCTGGAGAAGCTGTTCGCCGAGCAGATCGACGGGAAACGGTTGCTGACCAACAACTCCCGCTGGGGCAATTTCCGCACCCGCCGCACGCGCCGCTGGCACACGCTTTCGCCGCGGCCGGTGGCGTTCCTCGGCGACGCCGTGCACACCGCGCACTTCTCGGTCGGCTCCGGCACGAAGATGGCGATGGAGGACGCGGTCGCGCTGGCGACCGCGCTCGCCGGTGGCGGCGACCTCGGTACCGCGCTGACCGCGTACGAAGCGGCCGCACAGCCGTCTGTCCGGAAAATCCAGGACTCGGCACGGCCCAGCTTGGCCTGGTGGGAGCACTTCGGCCGCTACCACGACGAGTTCGAGCCCTGGCAGTTCGCGTACCACTTCCTGTCCCGCAGCATCACGGATGCGCGGCTCGCCCGTCGGGACCCGGGTTTCGTGGCCGCCAGCCACCACGGCTGGGTCGACGCGCACGGCGCGGAGCCCTTGGAGACGGCGTTCTCTCGGCGCGGCTGGGCGACTGGCGGCCGGCTGGTCCGGATCGACGGCTCGGCCGTGCTCGGGACGGGCGAGCCGCTGCCCCTGGCGACCGGCTCCGGTCCTCGGGCAGCGTTGGTTTCCGCTCCGGAGAACGAATCCGGCCTCCCGGCGGTGTTCGCGACGCTGGCCGAGCTGGCCCGCGACGAGAACGTGGTGCTCGCCGCGGTGCACGGTGGAACGCCTCTGACGCGGACGCTGGTCTGCGAACAAGCCCGCATGGCGGAACGGTTGCCGGCTTTGCTGATCGAGCCGGACGCCGACCGGGACCGGGCATTGACCGCGATCCTGTCCGGCCGCGCCGATCTCGTGGGGAGTCCGGCGTGACAACCGCCGCCCGAGGTCGGGCGGTGACCGCGGTCCTGCCGGGCCGCGCCGATCCGATGGGGAGCCCGACATGACGACCACCGTTCCCGGCCGCACCACTCGCGCCGCCGGGCTCGAGCCGATGTTCGCCCCGGCGGGCATCGCCGTGGTCGGCGCCTCCCGCAGCCCCGGCAAGCTCGGCGCTGTGCTCGCCCGGTCGCTGGCCGGATTCGGCGGGCACCTCGCCCTGGTCAACGGCCGCGACGAAACGATGTACGACTCCGTCCGGGCCGCCGCCGCGGCCGGGCCCGTCGACCTCGCCCTCATCTGCGTGCCGGCCGCGGCATGTCCGGCTGTCCTCGCCGAGGCCGCGGCCGCCGGGGTGCGTGCCGCCGTCGTCTGCGGTGGCGGGTTCGCCGAAGCCGGCGGTGAAGGCGTCGAACATCAGCGGCAGCTCGCCAAGATCGTCGCCGAGACCGGGATCCGGTTGCTTGGCCCGAACACGAGCGGTTTCCTCGCACCGCACGCGGGCGTCACGGCCAGTTTCGTGCCCGGTGTCGCCGAAGTCCGGCCCGGCCGGGTCGCGGTCGTCGCCGCCAGCGGCGGGGTCAACCACGCGCTGGCCTTCCTGCTCGCCGAGGCCGGGCACGGGCTCAGCCTCGCGGCCGGCCTCGGCAACGCGGTCGACGTCACCGCGCCCGACGTCCTCGACCACCTGGCCGACGACGCGGACACGGCCGCGGTCGCCCTGCACGTCGAGTCCGTTGCGGACGGGCCGCGGCTGGTCGCGAGCGTGCGTCGGCTCTCGGCCCGCAAGCCGGTGGTCGCCCTGGTCGTCGGGCAGCACGACGTCGGCGCCTTTGCCGCGTCCCACACCGGCGCGCTGGCCACCTCCTGGCGGACCACCCGCGCCGCGCTCGCCCAGGCCGGGGCGGTGCTCGTCGGCGATGAGCGCGAGCTGGTCGACGCCGTCGGTGCGCTGTCGGTCACCCGGCTGCGGCCGGGCGCCGACCCCGGGATCGGCGTCGTGACCGCGCAGGCCGGTCCCGGGCTGCTGCTGCTCGACGACCTGCGCGGCCGCAGAGCCCGCGTGCCCGAACTGGTGAAGTCCACTCAGGACACCCTCGCCACCCTGCTGCCGCCGCTGACCTACCAGCGGAACCCCGTCGACACCGGCCGTCCCGGCCCCGAACTGGGCCGGGTCCTGGCCACGGTCGCCGCCGATCCCGGCGTCGACGTGCTCGCCGGATACGCACTGCACGAGCCCGACGCCGTCGACCTGCCAAGTGCTCTGCGCGAAGCGAGCGGGATCCCGGTCGTGTTCGGCGTCGGCGGCACCGGGCCCGCCGTCACCGCGACCCGCCGGGCGTTGCTCGACGCCGGGATCGCGGTGGCCGCCGACCCGCGCGGGGTCGCCGCGGCCGTCGGGGCCTTGCTCGCCGACGCCCGCCGCCAAGCCGTGCCCCGATCGCCGGAAACCCGAGACCAGGCCCCGGTCGTTGCTGCGGGGCCGTACGACGAACACCAGGCCAAGCAGGTGCTCGGCAGGCTCGGCGTCCGGACGATGCCGGGCCGGGCGTGCGCGAACCGGGCCGAGGCCCACGCCGCCTTCGATGCCGTGGGCGGTCCGGTCGCCGTGAAGATCCTCGACGCGGCGATCCTGCACAAGACCGAGATCGGCGGTGTTCACCTCGGTGTCGCCGGCCACCCGGAGCTCGACCAGGCCCTCGACCGGCTGCGTGGCGCCCGGCGGTTCCTGGTCGAGGCGATGGCCCCACCCGGCGTCGACCTTGTCCTCGGGGCCCGCCGCGACCCGGTGTTCGGGCCGGTGCTGCTGCTCGGGTTGGGCGGGACGACCGCCGAAGCCCTCGCCGACGTCGCCATCCGGCTCGCCCCGGTGTCCGTCGCCGAAGCCGCGGCGATGCCGGCCGAACTCGCCGGGCGAGTCCTGCTCGCCGGCTGGCGCGGCGGGCCCGAACTCGACACCGCCGAGCTCGCCCGGGTCGCCGCCGGCCTCGGCGACCTGCTCGTGGCCAACCCCGGCCTCGACGAGATCGAGGTCAACCCGCTCCGGCTCACCCACGATGGTCTCGTCGCGCTGGACGCCGTCATCATCAGCAAGGAGGCTGACGATGCCCACCCCGATCAGTGAGCACACCGTGCCGTGGCCTGAGGAGAACGCCGCCCGGTTCGTCGCCGCCGGCTACTGGCGTGGTATCCCGCTCGGTCACCTCGTGTGGGACGTCGCCGACCGCGTCCCCGGTGCCACCGCCGTGGTCGACGCGGCCGACGGCACCCGCCTCACCTACGCCGAGCTCGCCGGGCGGGCCGACGCCGCCGCGGCCCGGCTGCTCGACCTCGGCTTGGCCGCCGGCGACCGGATCGTCGTCCAGCTCGGCAACGGCTGGGAGTTCGTCGTGCTCACCCTCGCCTGCCTGCGGGCTGGGATCGTGCCGGTGATGGCCCTGCCCGCGCACCGGCGGCACGAGCTGAGCTACCTGGCCCGGCACGCCGAAGCCGCCGCCATCGCGGTGCCCGACCGGCTGCGCGACTTCGACCACCAGGCGCTCGCCCACGAGCTGGCCGCCGACGTCGAAGGCCCTTGGCACGTCCTCGTCGCCGGCACCGACCTCCGGCCGGACAGCGTCGACCTGCGAGCGCTCTGTGGCCCCGGCGAGGCGATCGACCCCCCGGCACCGGACAGCCGGGACGTCGCGGTGTTCCTGCTCTCGGGCGGGACCACCGGGTTGCCCAAGCTGATCGCCCGCACCCACGACGACTACGCCTACAACGCCACGGCGTCCGCCGAAGTCGCCGGGTTCGACGGCGGCACCGTGTACCTGGTGAGCCTGCCGGCCGGGCACAACTTTCCGCTGGCCTGCCCCGGGATCCTCGGCACCCTGCTGGCGGGCGGCACGGTCGTCATGCTGCCCTCGCCCGAGCCCGCGCGTGCTTTCGCCACGGTCGCGGCGGAGGGCGTCACGCACACCGCGGTCGTCCCGGCCGTCGCCGGCCGCTGGCTCGAGCACGCCGTCGAGCACGGTGCCGGAGACGTCGCGAGCCTACGGGTGCTGCAGGTCGGCGGCGCCCGGCTGGCCGACGAGCTGGCCCGCCGCATCAAGCCCGTCCTCGGCGCGACGCTGCAGCAGGTCTTCGGGATGGCCGAAGGGCTGCTGAACTACACCCGGCTCGACGACCCGGATGAAGTTGTCTGCACTACCCAGGGCCGTCCGTTGAGCCCGGCCGACGAGGTCCGGCTCGTCGACGAGCTCGACCAGGACGTCCCGCCCGGTGACCCTGGCTCGCTGCTCACCCGCGGGCCGTACACCCCGCGCGGCTACTACAAGGCCGCCGAGCAGAACGCCCGCGCCTTCACCGCCGACGGCTGGTACCGCTCCGGCGACATCTGCCGCATGACCCCGGACGGGAACCTGATCGTCGAAGGCCGCGACAAGGACATGATCAACCGAGGTGGCGAGAAAGTCTCGGCCGAGGAGGTCGAGAACCTCGTCTACCAGCTTCCCGCGGTCAGCCAGGTCGCCGCGGTCGCGATGCCCGACGCCGTGCTCGGCGAACGCGTCTGCCTCTACGTCGTCCCGCGGCCCGGCGCCACCGTGACGCTCGAGGAGATCCGGGCGGCCATGGAGGACCGCGGAGTCGCCCGATTCAAGCTCCCCGAGCATCTGGTGCTGGTGAACGAGCTGGTGTCGACGAAGGTGGGCAAGATCGACAAGAAGGCGCTGCGAGCCGACATCGCCGCGAAGCTCGGCGTTCAGGTGACCGCATGAAGCACGATGTCTCCCTGACCCTGCCCTGGATGCGTGAAGGCACCAAACACTTCCTCGCCGTCGTGGAGTCTCTTTCGGACAGTGACTTCCGGACGGACAGCCGGCTTCCGGGGTGGAGCAAGGCGCATGTCGTCGGTCACGTGGCACGCAACGCGGAAGCGCTGACGCGGCTCGCGACGTGGGCTCGGACGGGCATGGAAACCCCGATGTACGCCGACCGCTCCCAGCGGGCCGCCGAGATCGAGGAGTCCGCCGCCCTTCCGCCGCAGGAGCTGCGAAAGTCCCTGGTGGACTCCGCGCAACGGCTCGACAGTGAACTCGGCCGGCTGGAACCCGGTGGGTGGACGGCTCAGGTCCGCAGCGCGCTGGGTCGCACGATCCCGGCCGCGGAAGTGCCGTGGATGCGGATCCGCGAGGTGTGGCTGCACGCGACCGACCTCGGGAGTGACACGCTTTTCGACGGAATCCCGGAGGGCGTAGTGGATCTGCTGCTGGACGACGTCTGCGCGAATCTGTCCGGCAAGGACGGCTGCCCGTCGGTCACAGTCGCTCCGGCGGACCGGAACACCGAATGGCGGCTCGGCGCCGGCGATCCGGGCGCGACCGCCCACGGGCGCGCGGCCGGGCTCGTCGGCTGGGTGACCGGCCGGTTGCCGCGGCCGGACCTGCCACCGCTTCCGGGATGGCTTTGACCCTCATCGGGCGAGCCGGGGGAACAGGCGCCGCGCGTTGGCCGTCGTCAACGACCGCCAGCCGACGCCGTCGACCGGCGGCGTGGCGGCGTCGACGGCGGCGATGTGCGCGGCGGCGACTGGAGGCGACGTCCAGCAGTAGTCGCTGCCGAACAGCAGCCGGCCGGGGTCGGCCAGTTCGAGCAAGGCGGGAACTTGGCGGGGGAAGGCCGGGCCCGCGATGTCGTAGTGGAGCCGGCGCAGTTGCTCGATCGCGCCGGGGGTGCCGACCTCCTCCGGCGAGCCCAGGAACATCTTCCTGAACTCGTCGACGCGGTCAGCCAGGACGGGCAGTGCGCCGCCGCAGTGCGGGACGATCACCGACAGGTCCGGGTGGCGCTCGAACACCCCCGACATCAGCAGATCCGTCACGGTCCGAGTGGTGTCGAAGAGGTACTCGATCATCGGGCGCGGCCGGTCCAGCGCCGACCGCTCCCAGCCGGCCGGTGAAGTGGGGTGTAGGAAGACGACGGTCCGGCGGCGGCCCAGTTCGGCGAAGATCGGGTCGAGGCTCCGGTCGCCGAGGTAGGTGCCATGGATGTTCGTCATCAGCACGACGCCGTCCGCGGCGAGTTCGTCCACGGCATAGGCGATTTCGTCAAGGGAACCGTCCACATCGGGCACGGGGAGGGACGCGAAGAAACCGAACCGGCCCGGGTGGCGGGCGGCGAGCCCGGCGGCCTCCTTGTTGACCTCGCGGGCGAGCCGCCGGGCGGCGGCGTCGTCTCCGAAGTGCACGCCGGGGGAGGACATCGACAGCAGAGCGGTCTCGATGCCGTGGCGGTCCATCAACTCGAGGTGTTCCTCGGCCGACCAGGTCGGCCACCGGTCCATCCCGTCGGGACGCGCATGGCCGGCCGCGGTGGCCTGGCGGATGTAGGAGTCGGTGACGAAGTGGGCGTGGACGTCGATCAGGCGGGATTCAGGGTGCGTCATGGCGTCGGTCATTCCACGGGTTCGGTGGGGGACAGGCGGACTTCTTCGAGGTCGAGCGCGGCCTGCAACTGGCGCAGCACGGTGTCGTCGATGTCGCGTTCGTCGCGCAGGCGTACGACAGTTTCGCGCTTGTGGGCGATCAGCGCCCGGTAGAGCGTCGTGTAGTGCTCGTCGTGGCGCACGGCCGGGTGGTCGGCGGTGCCGTGTGCCCGGAGGATCTGGAGGCGCTTGTCGAGCTCCCGGCGCAGGCGGTCCACGACGTCCGGGTCAGTGCCGAGGTCAGCGGCGAGCCGGGGCATGGCGTCCAGGGCCTCTTCGGTGGCGCGGGTCTCGGCGAGTTGATGTTCGGTCTCGACGGCAGTGTCGCGGGGCAGCCGGGCCCACCGCACGACGCCTGGGAGCACCAGGCCCTGGAGCAGGGTGAGCACGATGAC
Source organism: Amycolatopsis sp. NPDC051371 (assembly GCF_040682155.1). Lineage (NCBI taxonomy): Bacteria > Bacillati > Actinomycetota > Actinomycetes > Pseudonocardiales > Pseudonocardiaceae > Amycolatopsis > Amycolatopsis sp. NPDC051371. Next base: position 188,799 of record NZ_JBFBAG010000003.1, on the reverse strand, counting down.
TCCGCCGGTCACGAACACGATCATGTCCCGGTCCGGGAACGGCTCGCCCGAGGCGAGCTGCTGCGGCACGGCCAGCGCGGCGGCCAGTGACACCGCGCCGCGGAAGCCGGTGAACGCGCTGACCAGCCGAGGCCGGTGGTCGACCCGGCGCACCCGCTGCTGCGGGCGGCGGTCGAGCAGGCGGACCAGGTACGGCACCGTGAACAGGAACACCAGCCGCGCGACGATGACCACTGCCGTGACCACGGCAACCGTCACCAGGGCACGCGGCAGGGCGGTGCTGCTCAGGCCGCGTACGGCGGACTGCAGCTCGAGCCCGACCAGGACGAACAGGGTGGCGTTGAGCAGGAACGTGGCCACTGTCCAGAACGCCTGGGCCTGCACGCGCATCTCGGCGCGCACCACCCGTGGGCCGGCCTGGCTCATGATGAGCCCGGAGACCACCACGGCCAGCACACCCGACGCGTGGATCGTCTCGGCGAGCAGGAACGCGGTGAACGGGATCAGCAGCATGGTGACCTGCCCGATCAGCGGGTCGGTCTGGCGGCGGCGCACCTGCGCCGCGACCCAGCCGGTCACCGCCCCGGCCGCGGCGCCGCCGACGTAGGAGAGCAGGAACAGCCAGCCCACATGCGCCGCACCCAGCTGCTCCTCGCCGACGGTGACGCCGACCGCGAGCCCGTAGATCACCAGTGCGGTGCCGTCGTTGACCAGGCTTTCCGCGCGCAGCACGGTGACTTGGCTCCGGGGCAGCAACCGGGCGACGACGCCGACCGCGGTGGCGTCGGTCGGGGCGACGGCTGCGCCGAGCACCCACGCCGGTCCCCACGGCAGGCCCAGTGTGTGCGCCACGACCGCGACCGCCGCGGCCGTCGCGATGACCAGCACAGTGGCGAGCAGGACGATGCCGCGCAGGTTGGCGCGGATTTCCCGCAGCGAGGTGGTGAGGCTCTCCCAGTACAGCAGTACCGGCAGGAACAGCAGCAGCACCAGCTCCGGTGGCAGGTGCACGGCCCGCAGCGCGGGCACGAAACCGAGCAACGCGCCGGCGGCCAGCAGCGCGATCGGCGGGGCGACCCCGAACCGGGCGCTCGCGGCCCGGCCCAACAGGACCGCGAGGCCGAGCAGCACGACGAGTTCGAGGCCGAGCATCGGGGTGACTCCTGGTTCAGGGCTGGACGAGGACCTTCAGCGCCTGCCGGTCGGCCATGGCGCGGTAGCCGTCCGGGACCTCGTCCAGGCCGACGGTGCGATCGAACACCCGGCCCGGCTGGACGACACCGTCGAGCACGTCGGGCAGCAGTTCCTCGATGTAGGCGCGCACCGGGGCGATCCCGCCGGTGAGGGTGATGTTGCGGCCGAACACCGGGAAACCGAGTGGCACCTCGGAGTACTGCGGGGCACCGACCCGGCTGACCGTGCCGCCATCCCGGACCACCTCGAAGGCCGTCTCCACGGTGGCCAGCGTGCCCACGCACTCCAGCACCGTGTGCGTCCCGAAGCCACCGGTCAGCTCGCGCACCCGTGCGCTGCCCTCCGCGCCGCGTTCGGCGACGACGTCCGTGGCGCCGAAGTCCCGGCCGAGAGCGGTGCGGCCGGTGTGCCGTCCCATCAGGATGATCCGTTCCGCGCCGAGCCGCTTGGCAGCCAGCACGGCGGACAACCCGACCGCGCCGTCGCCGATCACCGTGACCGTGGTGCGCGGGCCCACTCCGGCCGTCACCGCGCAGTGGTGGCCGGTCGGGAAGACGTCGGCGAGCGTGACCAGGGACGGCAGCAGCTCCGAATCCTCCCCGACGGGCAGCTTGACCAGCGTGCCCTGCGCGAAGGGCACCCGCACGGCCTCGCCCTGGCCGCCGTCCACACCCTGGGCGCCGAAGAAGCCGCCGTGCGGGCAGGAGGTGTACAGCCCGGCACGGCAGTATTCGCACGTGTTGTCGGCATAGGCGAACGGCGCGACGACGACGTCGCCCGCCGTCAGCCCGGAGACCTCGGAGCCGGTCTCCTCGACCACCCCGAGGAACTCGTGGCCGATGCGGTCACCCTCCTCGGTGGCCGGACGGGAGCCGTAGGGCCACAGATCGCTGCCGCAGATGCACGCCCGCAGCACCCGCACCACAGCGTCGGTGGGCTCGATCAGCTTCGGATCGGGCACGTCCTCGACCCGGACGTCACCGGCGCCGTAGATCAGTGTCGCTCGCATGTTCCTCCTCCCGCGCACGGCGGGAATGCTCGTCCTGATGGGAATCCGACGCCAGAATTTCATCCGCGACGGCATGCATGCAGGGGAGAAAACCCTCCCCCTCAGCGCGCGAGCATTCCCCACGCCTCGCTGCGAAGCTGGCAATAGAACCCCACTATGTCAGTCCACAAAGGAAGCACAATGTCCGAATCACCCAATATTGCCCTCGCTCGCCGACTGTACGACTCGAACGCCGACCCGGCGGTGACCGAGCAGATCATGGCCCCGGACATCGTCTGGGACATCACTCCTGGCTTCCCGTTCGGCGGGGTCTACCACGGCTACGACAGCATGATGAACGACTTCTTCGGCTCGCTCCTCCCGCATTTCGAGTCGTTCGGGGCCCAGGCCGAGGAGTACTACGCCACCGACGACGAGCACGTCTTCGTGTCCGGGCATTACCACGGGGTCACCAAGGCGGGCGAAACCGCGGACGCGCGGTTCATCCACCTGTGGACGATCCGCGACGGCAAGCTCGCGCAGCTGCGCCAGGCCGCTGACAGCCACGTCCTGCAGCAAGCCCTCAACGGCTGATCGAGGAGTCACCACGATGACGAAGATCCTTTACCTGATCACCGCGGCCACCCACTGGACGCTGGCCGACGGAACCAAGCAGCCGACCGGGTTCTGGGCCGAGGAAGCACTCGGACCGTACGAGGTGTTCACCCGGGCGGGTTACGAGATTGCGGCGGCGACCCCGGGCGGTGTCCCGCCGACGGCCGACCCCGCGAGCCTCACCCCCGAGTTCAACGACGGGCCCGAAGGCGCGGAGCGGATGCAGGCCGCGCTGCGCGACGCGACCGAGCTGGCCCGTCCGATGCGGATCGAGGACGTGCGCATCGACGACTACGACGCCGTGTTCGTCCCCGGGGGGTGGGGACCGATGGAGGACCTGCCCGACGACGTCGCGTCCGGGAAGCTCCTCACCGCATGGCTGGCCTCGGGCAAGCCGCTGGCCCTGGTCTGCCACGGCCCGGCGGCCTTGCTGGCCACTGTCGACGGTGACGGGAAGTCTCCCTTCGCCGGTTACCGCCTGACCGGTCTGAGCAACGCCGAGGAGAAGCTGAACGGTCTCGCGGACCGGGCGAAATGGCTGCTGCAGGATCGGCTGATCGGCGATCTGGGCGTCGACTACCGCGAGGGCGAGCCATTCGGACCGCACGTCGAGGTCGACCGCACCCTCTACACCGGACAGAACCCGACCTCGGCCGTCCCGCTCGCCGAGGAACTCGTGAAAGTCCTGAGCTGACCGAGCCGGCCGGACGATGCCGGCTACCGCATCGGTTGCCGGGCGGCGAGCGGCCCCTCGTCGCTCGGGCCGGCACCCGGCACGTGCTCGCCGTCCCAGGAGGCCAGGATGCGCAGCGCGTCGTGCGACGGTGTGCCCGGCTCCGCGGTCAGCACGATCACGTGCTGGTCCGGGGCCGTGTCGCAGATGAGCGTGTCCCAGTCGAGCGTGAGCTCGCCGACGACCGGGTGGTGGAAACGTTTCGTGCCCTGGCCCTTGCTCGTGACGTGCTGACCGTGCCACCAGTCCCGGAAGTCGGCGTCCCGGGTGGACAGTTCGCGCACCAGTTCGGCGAGCCGGGCGTCGTCCGGGTGCCGGGCGGCGTCCATGTGCAGGTTCGTGACGGCTTTGCGGGCGACGTCCGCCCAGTCGGGGTAGAGGGTGCGCATCGCGGGGTCGGTGAACACCACTCGCACGTAGTTGCGCTCATGTTCGGGGATCCGGGCGAAGTCGGTGATCAGCGCGGCGGCGAGGCGGTTCCAGGCGAGGATGTCCATGCCGCTGCCGAGCACCAGCGCGGCCGCCTCCGGCATCTGGTCGAGCAGCCGGCGCAGCTGCGGACTGATTGTCCCGGCCTGCGTGGCACGCGGCTTGCCGGAGGGCTTCCCGGCCAGCTCGAACAGGTAGGCCCGCTGGTCGTCGTCAAGCCGGAGCACCTGGGCCAGCTGGTCCAGCACCGGCCCGGACGCCGCCATCCGGCCCTGCTCCAGCCGCCGGTAGTAGTCCGTGCTGATCGCCGCCAGCCGGGCCACTTCTTCCCGGCGGAGGCCAGGCACCCGCCGGGCCACCGGGCCGGCGTTCAGTCCGACGACCTGCGGGCTCAACTCGGCGCGCCGAGCCCGCAGGAAGTCCCCGAGCTCCTTCAGGTGGCCGTTGTCGCTGCTCATGACCTTAGTGTGCCCCCTTGGCGCGGACCGCGCCGCCGCAGTTCCGGCAAGTCGGGCGACCGGCGGTCGCGACGACATGAACGGGTCGTTCATGACATACGACGTCGATCCGGACGTTCGGCGAAGTCAGGTAGTCTGCTGATAGACAGCACGCTTACTAATCGCGGATGGAGCTGCACATGGTCAGGTTCAACGAGCGGGAAGTCGCTTTTCTGCAAGGGCAGCGGCTTGGCCGGCTCGCGACGGCGAGTGCGTCCGGCAAGCCGCACGTGGTGCCCGTCAGCTACGTCTTCGATCCCGAGCGAGAGGTGATCAAGATCGGGGGGCGTGTGCTGGAAGGGGAGCGGATGTACATCCGTCACCTCAAGGTCAACCCGCAGGCTGCCCTCGTCGTCGACGACGTGGCCGACGAGGAGACGTGGCAGCCCCGCGGGATCCTCGTCAAGGGGAACGCGATCCTGCACGACGAGGGAGGCGAGGTGCTCATGCCGGGGTTCGGCCCGAACTGGGTGGAGATCGTGCCCAACTGGGCGACGGCCTGGGGTGTCGACGAACCTGCGCTGCCGTCCTCCGCTCACAGTGAGCGCTGACTGCTGTCACTACCTTGACGTTCATTGGATTGAAGTAAGGCGAAAGGGTGCTGACAGTGGACGTCATCGTGGTCGGCGGCGGGCCGGTCGGGCTGATGACCGCCGCGCTGCTCGATGCGGCTGGGATCCAGGTGGCGGTGTACGAGCGCGATCGTGAGCCCGTCCACCAGTCTCGCGGCTCTGTCCTGCACCCGCGCACCCTCGAGGTGCTCACCGCACTCGACAACGGCGACGGCCGCAGGGTCAGCGATGTGCTGTTGGCCGAAGGAAGGCAGGTCCCGCGTACGCACTATGCGACGCTGCCGGACCTGGTCGGCTACCGCGACCTGGACACCCCGTTCCCGTTCGTGCTGATGATTTCGCAGTGGCGCACCGAGCAGGTCCTTGCTGACCTGTTGCGCGCTCGTGCCGTTCCGGTGCACTACGGCGCGGAGGTCACCGATGTCGTCCAATCGGCAGGCGAGGTACGTGTCCGTGTCGGCGGAGCCTGGCACACCGCCCGGTATGTCGTCGGTGCGGACGGGGCGCGCAGCGTGGTGCGCAAGGCCGCGGGCATCGATTTCCCCGGCACCACGCCGGATCAGGTCGGTTTCGTCGCCGACGTCCGATTGGCGGAACCGATCGAGCACGCCGTGCACTACTGGAATCAGGACGGTCACGCGACTCTGGCGCCCCTGACGCAGACCACCACCCGCGTTTTCGGTGTCAAGGCCACCGATGCCGGACTGACCGCCGAGGAGGTGCGGCGCCGGCAAGCGGAGCCGCTCACCCTCGCGGAACTGGCCGAGTCGCTGGCCGGCATCTGCGGCCGGGACTTCGGGGTGCACAGCCCGTCCTGGATGTCCAAGTCGAGCAACACCGGCCGGCACGCCGTGACCTATCGCGCCGGTCGCGTCCTGCTGGCCGGTGACGCCGGGCACGTGCACCTGCCGGCCGGCGGTCAAGGCCTCAACGTCGGCCTGCAGGATGCCACCAACCTCGCCTGGAAACTGGCAGCCGAGGCGCAGGGCTGGGCGCCGGACCTGCTGATCGGGGGAGAAGCCGGCTACGACGCCGAGCGGCGCCCGATCGCAGAGCAGCTGGTGGCCAGCACGCAGGCCCAGGACGTGCTGATGCACACTTTCAGCCCGGGTGGCGCGGCACTGCGCGAGCTGTTCAGCGGGTTCATCGCCGGGGGCGGCGAGGTCGCCCGGCACCTGGCCGGCACGCTGTCCGGTCTGGCCGTGGCCTATCCGCGTCCGGATGGGGCCCACCCCCTGGTCGGTACCAGGGCACCGGACCTGGCGCTGACGTCGGGCAGCCTGCTGCGCGAGCTGCGCCCCGATCGGTTCCTGCTCGTCGATTTCACTTCCGGCGCATCGCTCGCGGAGCTCGCGTCCGCGCACGTCGCGGTGCGCGCCGCGCCCCGGCCCACCGGTCCTCGACGCACGGACTGGGACGGTGTGCAAGCGGCGCTGATCCGGCCGGACGGGTACATCGCGCACGCCGCGCCCTCGTCCACGGGGCTTGCGCAGGCGATCACGACGTGGACCGAGCCGGACCACCGCACCACTTCCGTCCGGAGCGGGTGAACGTCAAGTTCCGCTACAGCCGGGCACGGGCCGCCGGCCGTCCTCGCGTGATAGACAGGGAGCTGACTATCACGCGCTAGTGGCATCTCGGGGGAGCTGGAACGTTGCCTGATACCAACGACGGCCCGGACACCGGCCGGATCGGTTCGGGTCTGGGCGGTCTCGGTTACCGGCTCGCCCTGGTGGCGCGCCATGCCCGGGTGGGATTCGAGCGGCGCCTCACCGAGGCCGGTGCCAGCTTCGCAACGTGGACCGTACTCGAAGTGCTCGCCGTTCAGGGGCCGGTGATCCAGCGGGATCTCGCCGGGTATCTGGAGGTCAGCGGGCAGACGATGACCCGGCACATCGACCGGATGGTCGCCGCCGCGTGGCTGCGCCGACGCGAGGTCGAAGGGGATCGGCGTGCCACGCTGATCGAGACCACGAAGGCAGGCAAGACGCTGCATCGGAAGCTGGGGGAAGCCGCCCGCCAGGCCAACGCGGACTTGGCCCGAGGTCTGTCGGCCAGGGAGCTGTCGGTGCTGGACGGTTTGCTGGATCGCCTGGCCGTGAACATCGCGCCGGATGTGTGACCTTACGGACGCGGGGTCGGGGGGCTCCACTTCGGAAGGTCGTCGATGACCTGGCCCAGGAGGGCGCGGAGCTGCTTGTACCGTTGCGCGCCCAGGGAGTCGCGCACGTGCCGTTCGAGGTCGCTGATGATGCGCTCGGCCTTGCCCAGCTCCGTCCGGCCCGCCTCGGTCAGGTGCAGTTCCTGCACGGTGCGGTGACGCGGGTGGGCGCGTCGCTCGATCAGGCCTTGCTCGAGCAGCTTCGCCGTCAGCAGGGCGACCGCCTGCGGGGTGATGCCGACCAGCCGCGCCAGTTCTGCCGCGGTGATCCCGGGAGTGGTTTCCAGGTTGATCAACACTTGGTATTGGGAGCTGGGCACGCCGACCGCGCGCAGCGGTGGTTCCTTGGCCGCCTGCATGGCCAGGTCCGCCCGGCGCAACGCCCATGTCACTCGATCGAGGGATTCCTCGCGGGATGCTTCCTGGCCCGAACCGGGCACGATTCTGCTGCTCACGCCCGACATCGTACAGGTCCTTGCCGTATGCCTAGTTATTGTCGGTAGCCAAGAACTTGATAGAGTGATGGCATGACGAATCGACCTTTGGCCTTGGTCACCGGCGCGAGCAGCGGCATCGGCGCCGCGATGGCTTTGACCTTCGCCGAGCGCGGCCACGACCTCGTGTTGCTCGCGCGGCGGCGTGATCGCCTCCAGGAGGTTGCCGCGAAGGCCGGCGAGCGGGGTGCCGCGGTGGAGACGCTCGCCGCCGATCTCTCCACGCCCGAAGGGCTGGCCGTCGCCGCGGAGCGGGCAGCCGCCGGAGATGTGCGGTTGCTGGTCTCCAACGCCGGGGCGTCCGGTTACGCTCCACTCCAGGACGTGTCAGCTGGTGATCTCGACGCGTTGTGGCGGCTGAACGCCACCGCTCCGGTCACCCTCGCGCACGCCGTGCTGCCCTCGCTCCTCGCCAGGGGAGAGGGCGGCATCGTGGCGGTCGCGTCGCTGCTGGCCTTCAGCGCGGGCCTGACCGGTCCGCTGCCGGCCCGCACGCTGTATGCGGCCGCGAAGTCCGCGACCGTCGCGTTCACTCGGACCTTGGCCGGCGAACTGGCCGGCAGCGGGGTCCACGCCACGGTGGTCTGCCCGGGCCAGGTGGCGACCGAGTGGTCGGGAGGAGCCAACCGGGATCGCCCGGACGCGATGTCACCCGAGGAGGTCGCGACGGCGGCCGCGGTCGCCGTCGCCCGCAAGGAAACGGTGTGTGTGCCGGGATTGGCCGGACCTGAGGCCCTGGACCGGCTCCAGGCAGCCGAACGCGCGCTGATCGCCGAAGGCAGCCGGTCGTCGCTAGCCGAGCGATATGCCACCGCGACGCCCTGAGCTCCCACCGCCGGCGCCGCTCACCACGCCGGCCATGGTGATCCTCGAACTCCTGAGCCACCGGCCGATGCACCCGTACGAGGCGACGCAGGTTGCGCGCCGGCGTCCGGGGAACCGAAAGGTCAAGCTGAGCCCGGGATCGATCTACCACACCGTGGAGCGGCTCGAGGCCAAGGGGCTGATCGAAGTCACCGGTACGCACCGGGAGGGGCATCGCCCCGAACGGACGGTGTATCGAGTGACCGAGCGCGGCCGGGCGGTGTTCACCGCGCAGGCCCGGGACATGATCTCGACTCCTGCACCGGATCACCTGCCCGCCTACCCGGTCGCCCTGTCGGCGGGCCCCGCGCTCGGCCACGACGACTTTCTCGAACAGCTCAAGACGCGCGTGACGAATCTGCGTACGCAGATCGCGGCCGACGACGTCATCGTGGCGGAATTGCGCGAGGGCCGGCTGCCTGAGGCCTCCTGGTTGGACTTCGCGTGCGCGCACCATCAGCGTCAGTCCGAAGCGGACTGGACCACGAAGCTGATCGAAGACCTGGAAACCGGCCGCATCCGTTGGCCCGAAGGCGAAGACCGTGACCGTCGCTACCAAGCGTAGGCTTGCGGGGCTTCGCCTCCTGGGCCTGGCCAGATGCCGTCCAGCTCCCGGAGCGTTTCCTCGGAGAGGGAAATCTCCAGCGCACGCCGGCTGCGGCTGAGCTGCTCGGTGGTTCGCGGCCCGACGATCGTGGCGGTCACGACCGGGTTCCGCAACAACCAGGCCAGCGCGACGTCGGCGGGCAGCTCGCCGAGTTCCGCGCACAGCGCCTCGTAACGCTCAAGCTGGGAGCGGCGCTGCTCGATCTGCTGCTGCATCTGCTCGCCGGCGCGGCGGCCTTCGTTCGCCTTCCGCAATACCCCGGCGAGAAGTCCGCCGGCAAGCGGACTCCAGGGGATGAGCCCGACGCCGTAGTGGCGAAGGGCCGGGATCACCTCGAGCTCGACGGTCCGGGAAGCCAGGTTGTACAAGCTCTGCTCCGACACCAGGCCGAGGACGTTTCGTGCGGTGGCGGCGTTCTGCGCGGTGGCGATGTCCCAGCCGGCGAAGTTGCTGCTGCCGACGTAAGTCACCTTGCCCTCGCGCACGAGCTGGTCCATCGCCTGCCAGATCTCCTCCCACGGCGTGGACCGATCGACGTGGTGCATCTGGTAGAGATCGATGTGGTCGGTCCGGAGCCGGCGCAGGCTCTCCTCGCATGCCCGGCGGATGTGGTAGGCCGAAAGCCGTCGATCGTTGGGCCCGGTGTCCATCGGCTGGTAGACCTTGGTCGCCAGCACGATCCGCTCGCGCCGGCCGCCGCCCTGGGAAAGCCAGCGACCGATGATCTCCTCCGAGACCCCGTAGCCCTTCTCCATGTCCGGCGACTGAGGTCCGCCGTACACGTCCGCCGTGTCGACGAAGTTGATCCCCATCGCCAGAGCGGTGTCCATGATTCCGAAGGCACCGGGCTGATCGGTCGTCATGCCGAAGTTCATCGTGCCCAGGCAGAGCCGGCTGACCCGCAGGCCGGAGCGGCCGAGATGCTGATAGTCCATTCTGCTTCCTCCGAGCTGGTCGAAAGATCTCCGCCTCAGTGGCCGGTCATCCGCTCCAAGTTTTCCGGGTAACGGGCCCCTTGAACGTCGATGCCGGCGGCGACGGTTTCGATTTCGCCGAGATCCTCTGTGGTCAGTTCGAGCTCGGCCGCGGCGAGGTTTTCTTCAAGGCGGTGCAGCTTGCGGGTACCGGGAATCGGGACGATCCACGGCTTGCGCGCGAGCAGCCACGCCAGGGCGACCTGTGCCGCAGTCGCCTGCTTCCGGGCGGCGATGGTGCCGAGCAGATCCACCATGGCCTGGTTGGCCTGCCGGGCCTCGGCGGTGAAGCGGGGGATGGTGCTGCGGATGTCGGCGCTGTCGAACGAGGTCGTGCTGTCGATCGCGCCGGTGAGGAAGCCCTTGCCCAGCGGGCTGTACGGCACGAACCCGATGCCGAGCTCTTCCAGCGTGGGCAGCACCTCGGCTTCCGGATTGCGCCACCACAGCGAGTATTCGCTCTGGACGGCGGTGACGGGCTGGACGGCGTGCGCGCGGCGGATCGTGGCCGCGGCGGCCTCCGACATCCCGAAGTGCCGGACCTTGCCGGCTTGGATCAGGTCCCCGACGGCGCCGGCGACGTCTTCGATCGGCACGTCGGGGTTGACGCGGTGCTGGTAGAACAGGTCGATGGTGTCGGTCCGCAGCCTGCGGAGGCTCGCGTCGGCGACCTGTTCGACGTGCTCGGGCCGGCTGGACAGGCCGGTTTGCCGGCCGTCGGCGTCGAACGCGAAGCCGAACTTGGTCGCGATCACGACCTGCTCGCGCACCGGTTCGAGCGCCTCGCCGACGATCTCTTCGTTGGTGAACGGGCCGTACACCTCGGCGGTGTCGAAGAACGTCACCCCGCGTTCGACCGCGGCGCGGATGAGCGCGATCGCGTCGCGCCGATCGGGCAGCGGCCCGTAGCTCTGGCTCATGCCCATGCAGCCGAGTCCGATGGCCGAGACACGGAGATCCGCGCCGAGAAGCCGGGTTTCCATAAAAACTCCTCCGGGTTTCAGTTGCCTTCGAAGACCTGCTTGGCCACGGCCATCGCGGACATGGCTTTGGGCCAGCCGGCGTAGAAGGCCAGGTGGGTGATGGCCTCTTTCAGCTCGTCCTCGGTGGCGCCGTTCTCCTTGGCTAGGCCGAGGTGATAGGTGAGTTGCTCGGTGTTGCCGCCGGTGATCAGCGCGGCCACCGTGATCAGGCTGCGGTCCTTCGGTGAGAGCTGCTCACGCGGCCAGACCTGCCCGAACAGCACATCGTCGGTGAAGCTGACGAGGGCCGGCGCGAAGTCGCCGAACATCTTCTGCGCGCCGGACGGCTCGGTGTTCGCCATGGTGATTCCTCCTTTTCGGGTCCCCCTGTCCGGGGGCGTCGATTGGGTCAGTCGTGGGGCCGAAGCCGTGCCGTGGTGGCGACGGCCCGGTCGGACAGCATGGGCGGCAGGTGGCTGCCGGCGTAACGGGCGTACTTCCCGCGGTAGGCGTCGTCGATCGCGGGTGTGTCTTCGCCGGCGGGCTCGACGGTGACGTCCCGTTCGACGCCGGCCGCGCGGACACGGGCGGTGCCATGACTCGCCGCATGCCGGTACCAGGCGCCCTCGGTGCCGCGGTAGGAGCGCACGTACAGGCCGTCTCCCACTCGCACACTCCAGATCGGCACCCACGCACGTAGCGACCCGTCGCCGCGGCGGGTGGTGATCTCCAGTTCCTCGGCGGCGCCGATGCGGTCCAGTTCCTGGTCGGTCCAGTCGGTCATCCGATTCCCTTCATCGTCAGGTGCCCTTCAGCGTCGTGCGGACGGTGCGCAACCGCAGGGCGGCGATCGCGGTCGTGGCGGCGACCGCCGCGGCGAGCAGCAAGCTGGTTCTCACTCCCTGCTGGAACGTGGCCGGGTCGGCCAACAGCGCGCCGAACACCGCGATGGCGAGCGCGCCGCCGACTTGACGGCTCGTGTTGAACACGCCGGAGGCGGTCCCGGTGTCCTTGGCGGCGACGGCGTCGAGCAGGACGGTGGTGGCGGGCGGGGACACCAGTGGCCCACCGAGCCCGATCAGCATCATCAGAGCCGACAACGCCCAGAGCGGGGTCGAAGCCGGAACCAGGCTCAGCACAACCAGGCCGACCGTCATCGACAGCAGCCCGGCCACGATGAGCACCTTGTGGCCGGCGCGTTCCGCCAGCCGGGCGGAGAACGGGGTCAGTGCCGCGCCGATCAGCATCATCGGCAAGAACGCGACGCCGGTGGCCAGCGCGGACAGCCCTCGAACCTGCTGGAACCAGAGGCTGAACACGAACGGCGACCCGAAGTAGCAGACCATGAACGCGAACCCGGTCGCCACGATGATCACCACGGTGCGGGAGCGGAACAACCCGGGCGGCGTCATCGGATGTGCCACCCTCCGCTCCGTCACCACGAACAGCGCCAGCGCCACCACGGCGAGCGCGAACGCGCCCAGCACCCGGGGCGCCGTCAGGCCGGCCACCCCGGCCTCGATCGCGCCGTAGGTCAGGCCGCCCATCGCGAGCGCCCCGGTGACCTGGCCCATCGCGTCGACCGGGGCGGGACGGCGGGCCGAGCGGGGAACGTGGGTGAGCAGCAGGAGCGCCAGCGCGCCGACGGGCACGTTGACGAAGAAGATCCACCGCCAGTCGATCGCGTCGAGCACCCCGCCCAGGACGGGCCCCGACGAGGACGCGACCGCACCGCCCATCGCCCACCCGGCCAGCGCCCGCCCGCGCGTCACCGGCTCGGGAAACGCCTGACGGATCAACGCCATTGACGACGGCGTCATCACCGCCGCCGCGGCGCCCTGCACGAACCGTGCCGCCACCAGCGCCGCCAGCGTCGGTGAGAGGCCACAGGCCACGGACGCCAGCACGAAGCCCGCCAGACCGGCGCCGAACGTCCGGCGCGCCCCGATCCGGTCGGTCAGCGAGCCCGCCGTGAGGAGCAGTGCGGCGAACAGCACGGTGTAGGCGTCGATCACCCACTGCAGCCCGGCCACGCTGCCGCCGAGGTCGGTCCGGATCGACGGCAGCGCCACGTTGACCACGACCGCGTCGAGGGTGATCACGAAGAACCCGAGCACGGCCGCGATCAGTGCCGGGCGTGCCGGCGCCGGAGCGACTCCGGGGCCGGTGCAGCATTCAGCGCTGTCGGCTGTGACCGGAATGGACATGCGGAAAGGTCTCCTGGTACACGAAAGGTGGAATTCGGGCTTGGTTGTCTGACGTTCGCCGGCCGAACCGCGTGGCCACCCTCGATGAAACCTATCGCCGGGCCTGCGTGGGAGGACGAAGTTATCGGGGGAGAAATTCGACCCCCTTTCCGGCGCGCGGAGCGACGTACGGTGGCCTATATGGACCACCGAGCGGAGATTCGGGACTTCCTCGCGACCAGGCGAGCCAAGATCACCCCGGAGCAGGCGGGCCTGCCGCCGGGCGGCGGACGGCGGCGCGTGCCCGGACTGCGCCGCGAGGAAGTCGCCATCCTGGCCGGGGTGAGCACCGACTGGTACATACGGCTGGAAAGAGGGCACATCGGCGGGGTGTCCGAAGAGGTCCTCGACGCGGTCGCCCGGGCCCTGCAACTGGACGAGGCCGAACGAACGCACCTGTTCAACCTGGCGCGGGCGGCCAAGAACGCCAAGGCGCCGCGGCGGCGCGCCAAGCCGGCGCTGCGGCCCAGCGTGCATCGCCTCCTGGACGCGATGACCATGACCGCGGCCTTCGTGCGCAACGGCCGCCTGGACATCCTCGCCATCAACGCGCTCGGGCGTGCGCTCTACTCCCCGGTGTTCGACGATCCGTCGCACCGGGCGAACATCGCGCGCTTCAACTTCCTCGACCCCCGCGCCCAGGACTTCTACCCCGATTGGGACGACGCCGCGAACACGACGGTCGCCTTGCTGCGTACCGAGGCCGGCCGCGATCCGCACAGTCGCGAGCTGTCCGAGCTCATCGGCGAACTCGCCACGCGCAGCGACGCCTTCCGCATCGGGTGGGGCGCGCACAATGTCCGGTTGCACCGCGCGGGCGTCAAATCCTTCCGGCACCCGGTGGCCGGTCCGATGGGGCTCGACTTCGACGCGATGGATTTGCCCAGCGGTACCGGCGAAAAGCTCACTCTGACCGCCTACACCGCGGAACCCGGGACCCCGTCCGGTGACGCGCTGGCCCTGCTCGCCAGCTGGACCGCCACCCACATCGACGCCTCGGCCGACGAGAACGCCCGCTAGCGGCTGGTTCGGCCGCGAGCGGGCAGCTCCCTCAGTGAGCCAGCATGATGCCGCCGTTCACCGGCACCACGACGCCGGTGGCGTAACTGCAGTCCTCACTGCCGAACATGGCGATCGCACGACCGATGTCGACCGGGTCCGCCACCCTGCGCAGCGGGGAGTGCTCGGCGATCCGCGTTTCGATGCCCCTGAGCGCCGTGGTCGCCGCGGTGGCGTCGGTGCGGACGTAGCCGGGCGCCACGACGTTGGCGATGATGCCATGCGGCCCTTCTTCGTGCGCGATGTAGCGGGCGAAGGTGTTCAGCGCGGCTTTCGCCGTACCGTGCCCGATCATGTCCGGGGCGCCCGGGCCTTCCGCCATGCCGCTGGACACGTACACCAGGCGGCCGTAACGCTGCTCTCGCATGATCGGCAGGGCGAGTTGCGTGACGTGGTACGAGGCGGCCAGTTCGTCGGTCACCTTGGCGGCGAAATCGTCCCATGGCAGGTCGGCGAACGCGGCCCGCTTGAGCGGGGTCGCAGCGTTGCACACCAGGGCGTCCACGCGGCCGAAGTGCTCGACCGCCGCATTGATCAGACCGGCAGCCTCGTCCCGAGCGCGCATGTCGCCGGGGACGGCGATTCCCTTGCCGCCGGCCTGTTCGATCGCCTCGACCACGGCGTCCGCCGCATCCTTGCGGCTGTGGTAGTTGACCACCACGGCATAGCCGCGCCGGCCGAACTCCACCGCCGCCGCCGCGCCGATTCCGCGGCTCGCTCCGGTGATCACCGCTACTTTTGTCATCGATGTCAGCACACTGTCAGGCTACCTGACGGTATGGTGGGAAGCATGCCGGAGCAAAGAACCGCGTTCGAAACCCTCGACCAGGACGGCCCGCTTCTCGGGCCCTTGGTCAGAAAGGCTTACCGGTGGTACCGGGACGGCGTGCAGACGCGACTCGCGCTGCGAGGGGAGCCGGCGCTGAGCATCGGGCAGTTCGAGATCTTCGCCCAGGTCGACTGGGATGGGACCACGATTGCGGAGCTCGCCCGGCGCATGGGCACCACGCGCCAGTCGGCGCACCAGGCGGTGCGCGAACTCGTCCAGGCGGACCTGTTGGAAGTCGGGCCGGATCCCTCGTCGGGGCGCAGCAAACTGGTCCGCCCGACCGCCAGGGCCGCCGACCGGCTGCGCGCCGCGCACGAGGTTCTCGTCGAGCTCGAAGGCGAACTGGCGAAACGCCTGGGACTCGACCGAGTCGGGCAACTGCGCGAAATCCTCGGCAGCGACTGGGGAACGCCGTCGCAACAGGATCCGGGCTAGCCGTGGTGTTCAGCCGCGCAGGGCCAGGGTCGCGCTGATTTCGGTTGCGGCGTCGCGAACGGCTTCCGCGATCACGGGGAGTCGGCTGTCGGGAACGCGGGCGGAGACCGCGGCGATGCTGATGGCCGCCACTACTTCGTCGCTGTCGTCGCGAATGGGTGCGGCGACGCCGAGCACGTCCGGGTCGAGTTCGCCGCGGCTGGCCGCGTAGCCGAGCTTCCGGGTGTCGGTCAGCCGGCGCGCGAGGTCTCGTTTGGTGGTGAGGGTGCGCTCGGTGAAGGCGGGGAACCGCACGCCGGTCAGCACCGCGTCGATCTGCTCCTGAGGCAGCCAGGCGAGCAGGACGTGGGCTGCCGCACCGGCATTGATCGGGAGGACTTCGCCTCGCTCGTAGGAAATGCGGACCGCGCGGGAGTTGGCGTCCTCTCGCTCCAGGCAGATCACCGCGGCGCCGGCGAGGCGGGTGAGCAGGACGACCTCGCCGACCTCGGCGGCGAGCCGTCGCATGACCGGCCGCGCCGCTTCGGAGAGACCGAGCCCGCGGCGAGCCAGCCGCGCCAGCTCGAGCACCCGGCTGCCGAGGCGGTAACCCCCGGTGTCGGCCTCCTCGAGGAACCTGGTGCCGACGAGGCTTTGCAGGTAGCGGTACGCGGTCGAGCGGGCGACACCCAGCTGCCGGGCCACGTCGGCCGCGGACAGCGTCAGGTGCTGGTCGTCGAACATCATGAGGATGTCCAGCGCCTTGTCCGCTGTGGAGTTGCGTTCGCGGTACGTGCCGCCGGAGCGCGCCGAATCCCCTGTCATACCCGACAACCTAACCGAACCGGCTGGCACCGGTGAACTCGGTCACGGCGCCGCGGCAGTCAATGAGTGTCCTGAGAAACAGGACTTGTGTTTCATAAAACAGGACCATAGCCTGGGGTCGAGATAGCGCCCCGGACCATCAACGACGAGGAGTCCTCATGCGCCTGCTCAGTCACCGTGTCGGGTCCCCGTGGGCGGTTGTCGCGCTGTGCTCCGTGCTGTTGGTCGCCGAGGGGTACGACCTGATCGTCTACGGCGCGCTGCTGCCGTCCCTGCTCAGGGAACCCGGCTGGGGACTGACCGGTGCGGCCGCGGGAACGATCGGCAGCATGGCCTACGTCGGCATGTCGATCGGGGCCCTGGCCGGCGGCCGGCTGACCGATCGGTTCGGGCGGCGGTGTTTCGTCGTGGGCTCGGTCGCGTGGTTCACCCTGTGGACGGCGGCCGGTGCGCTGTCCGGTGGGCCCTGGCAACTCGGTCTCTTCCGGCTCCTCGCGGGAATCGGCATGGGTGGGGTCATGCCGGCCGCGTTCGCGCTCGCGACGGAATACGCGCCGCGCGGCCGCACCGCCCTGGCGATCACGGTCATGACGACGGGCCTGCCCGTGGGTGGCACGCTGGCGTCGTTGCTGGCCCTGGGTGTGCTGGAAGCGCACGGGTGGCGGGCGATGTTCTGGATCGGTGCCGCGGCGTCGGTCGTGATCCTGGCCGTCGCCGCTGTGTGGCTGCCCGAATCGAAGTCCTTCGTTCGTGCGCGAGCCGAACGGACGCGCTTCGGCGAGTTGTTCGGCCCCCGTCTCCGGGTCACCTCGATCTTGTTCGCGCTGACGAGCTTCGTCAGTTTGCTCACGTGGTACGGCATGAACACGTGGGTGGCCACGGTGATGCGGGCGTTGAACTACCCGCTGTCGTCGGCCTTGACGTTCTCGTTGGTACTGAACGCCGGCGCCGTGGCCGGATCGTTCGCGTTCGCCGCCGCGGCGGATCGCTGGGGCAGCCGTCGCACGGGAGTGGTGTGCGCGTTGTTCGCGGCCGCCGGTATCACGGGCTACGTTCTCGGCACCACCGTTCTCGCCGTACTCCTGATCATGATCGCGCTCTTCGGCATGGGCGCGAACTCGGCGCTCAACCTCATCAACGCCTCGATCGCGGCCACCTATCCGACCCCCTTGCGAGGCACCGCGCTGGGCTGGTCGAACGGCATCGGGCGGCTCGGTGCGGTGGCCGCGCCCACCTTGGGCGGGTGGGTCCTCGCCGGTCTCGGCCCGCGGGCGGTGTTCGGCACGTTCCTGATCACCGCGCTGTGTGCCGCCGCCTTGTTCGTCGCGCTGGCGCTCACCGCTCGAAGGAGCCTGTCGGTGTCGTCTTCGGCCGGTGCCGGCCGTCCGCTGGGCGCCGAGGCCGGAACGTGAAAGCCGAGCTGTCGGAGAAGGGACAACGTGTGGGCAGGCAGGACAGCGATCGGGAGGGGACCGACGTCGTGGTCGTGGGCGCCGGACCGGTCGGGATGACGGCGGCCGCGTTGCTCGCCGCGCGCGGCGTCCGGGTGACCGTTCTCGAACGCCGCACCCGGACGAGCGACGAGCCCAAGGCGATCAGCATCGACGACGAGTCGTTGCGGGTGTACCAGTGGGCCGGGCTGGCCGAACGCATCTTGAAGATCATCGTGCCCGGAACGGGGACCCGCTATTACGACGCCGGCGGGCGGCCGGTGTTCCAGACGCGGGCGGCCCAGCCGTGCCGGTTCGGATACCCGTTCAAGAATCCCTTCGCCCAGCCGGACCTGGAACGCGAACTCGCGGCGCACCTGCGCGCTCAACCGAACGTCACGCTGCACCTGGGGACCGCGGTCACGGCGCTGGCGCAAGACGCCGACGGCGTCGAACTGCAGACCACGCGAGGGCCGGTACGGGCCCGCTTCGTGCTCGGGTGCGACGGGGGCCGCTCGACCATCCGGGAACGGCTCGGCATCGGCATGACCGGACGCAGCTACGGCGACGCGTGGCTGGTGGCCGACCTGCTCGGCGACCGGCACGACGAGCGTTACGGGATGCACCACGGCGACCCGGATCGCCCGCACGTCATCATCCCCGGGCGGAACGGGCGCTGCCGGTACGAGTTCCTGCTGCGGCCGGGGGAAGGCGAACCGGGCGTGCGGCCGGACCTCGGCTTGGTGCGCCGGTTGCTGGCGCCTTACCGTGAGGTCACCTCCGAGCAGGTCGAACGACTGGTCACCTATCGGTTCCACGCCGTGGTCGCCGACCGCTGGCGCGTGGGCAATGCCTTCCTGCTCGGCGACGCGGCCCACATGATGCCGCCCTTCGCCGGTCAGGGGCTCAACTCCGGCATCCGGGATGCCGCGAACGTCGCGTGGAAGATCGCCGACGTGGTGGCCGGACGGCTGGCGGAGTCCGCTTTGGACACGTACGAGACCGAACGGCGACCGCACGCGGAAGCCACCGTGCGGCTGTCGGAGCGACTGGGCCGCATCGTGATGACGACCCACCCGCGGTTGGCGCGGAATCGGGACCGGCTGATCAGCGCCGCGGTGGAGACCGACGCGGGGCGCTCGTTCTTCGAGCAGATGCGCTTCCGCCCGCCCCACGTCTACACCGACGGCCTGCTGTCGGGGCCGCGCGAACTGGTCGGAGTGGCGGTCGGGCAGCCGCAGGTGTTCGACGCGGACAGCAGGCGGATCCGGCTGCTGGACGACGCCCTCGGGCCGGGCTGGTCGCTGGTGGGTGTCGGAGTCGGCCCGGCCGACGTGCGCCGCGCGGCCGAATCGGTGGCCGTGCTGTCGCCGTCGTTTGTGCAGGTGCCGGTCGACGACCGCATGCCCGCGGCCGGCGACCTCCCCGCGTTGATCGATCTCGACGGCCGCCTGAACGCGGAGTTCGCCGCCTACCGCGGCCGGCTCGTGCTGCTTCGCCCGGATCGGTTCGTCGCCGCCACGTGGCCGGCCGGTCAGACACCTGACCTCACTGCTTTGCACCTGGCCGCGCGGGTCGCGACGGCGGCCGCGTAACACGAAAGGAACTGGCGTGCCACACCAAGAGCGGGTCATCCTGCCCGAACCGGAAACCGCGGGGACGTTGCGCAGAACTGCCACCTCACACCTCGGCCTGCGGGTGCCCGATGTCGCCGCGTGCAGTGAGTTCTACTGCCGCGTGCTCGGCATGGAACCGCAGGAGGATCTCGCGGGTGGTGGCGCGCGGCTGGGCTGGGGCGGCGGGCACCACGTCCTCGACCTGCTGCCGGGCGAACCGGCGGTGGACCACATCGCCTTCGAGGTCGCCGATCCCGGTGGCTTGGACGCGCTGGAAAAGCGGCTTCGCGAAGCCGGTCACCAAGTATCTCCCTTGGACGAGTCCTTCGTGGACGAGGCCGTGGCCGATCCTTCCGGGTTGGTGTGCACCGACCCTGACGGCACCACGGTGCACTTCCACGGTCCGGTGGGGCGCTCGGGCGAGCACGCCGCGGACACGGGGCGGCGGCCGATCAAGTACCAGCACGTCACGCTCGCCACGACCGACGTCGCCAGGATGGCCGCCTTCTACACGGGTGTGGCCGGATTCCGCATCTCGGACCAGCTCGCCGACGGCGGTTTCGCCTGGCTGCGCAGCAACCGGGACCACCACACGCTCGCGATCGTGCGGGGCCCGCGGCCGGGATTGGACCACTACTCCTACGACCTGGCGCAGTGGGAGGACTTCAAGGCGTGGTGTGACCGGCTCACCGAGGAAGAAGTCGACGTCGTGTGGGGTCCGGGCCGGCATGGGCCGGGCAACAACCTCTTCGTCTTCTTCGACGATCCCGCCGGCAACCACGTGGAGCTGTCCGCGGAGATGGAGAAGTTCCACGACGACCGCGTCACCTACGTGCCCCGCCGGTGGACACCGGTGCCGCGCAGCGTCAACCTCTGGGGCGGCCAGCTGCCGGGCTGGCGCAAGACATCATGAGCTCGGCTCTGCTGTCTCGCCGGCCGGTCAACGGATTCGCCGAGGACGGGTTCGCCGTCGGGTTCGCCGCAGCCGGCCCCGGGCTCGAAGCGATCGCCTCGGCCCAGCGAGAATCGTCCTACCTCGTGGTTTTCGGAATCTTCGGTGAACTCCCCATCGAGCGGGGCGGGCAGCGGCTTCGGGTCACTCGCTCGGTGGCCGCGGTCGTGAACCCCGGTGAGCAGATGGTGATCCATCCCGGCGGGGGACCGGCCGGGACGCTCGTCGTACGCCTGTGCCGCCGGCTGGTGGGGCGCGAACTGACCGCGTTGCTCGGCCGGGAACCCGGGACGGATACGCGGTTCGGGCTCGCCCTCGACCTCACGCGGCCCACCGGGCCGGGCATCCGCGACCTCGCGCACGGCCTGCTCGGCCGGCCCGCCGACCGCGAGGCGGAGGTGCGATCACTCGTGACGAGCCTGCTGCTCGCGCACCGCCACACGCATTCCGAGGCGCTCCGGGAAGATCCGGCACAGCTCGGGCCGCCGTACCTGGCTCGGGCCGTCGAGTACATCGAGGTGCACCTCGCCGAACGGATCGCGCTGGGGGACGTCGCGCGGGCGGCGGGACGCAGCGCCCGCACCGTCGACGCGGCGTTCCGCGAGCACCTCGGCGTGTCACCCATGGCGCACGTCCGCAACCTCCGGCTGGACCGGGTCCGCGCCGCGCTGCCGGCCTCTCGGCAAAAGACGAGCGTGATCGCCCTGAACGCCGGGTTCACCCATCTCGGCCGGTTTGCGGCCGCCTACCGCGAGCGTTTCGGCGAGCTTCCGTCGGCGACGCGCGCCGGCTGCCGGGTGCGTTCGAAGACCAATTCCGCAATGAAAGGTGAAATGTGATGGACACGGGTAATCCCTGGGACTACATCCAGCCGTGGGACGAGGAATTGATGGGGCCGGAGATCCGTGATCCCGAGGCGCGCCGGAAGTGGGAGCTCGCGGTGTCGATCGCGGGCGGGCTGCCCTACATCTGGCGCGAGCCGGCCAGGCCGGTGTCCGAGATCGTGTACGGGTTGCTGGAGCTGCGGCCGGGCGATCGCGTACTCCTCATCGGGGAAGGCGTCGGTCCGGCGGGCTGGGACAAGGAGATCCAGGCGCTCGTCGGTCCGGAAGGGACGGTCGACTCGACGGAGATCATCCTCGACGGCCGCCGCGCCGTGCTGTCCGGCACGAAGGGCCGCAACGGAGTGCGGGGGTGCTGGCGGTGGGACTACGCTGACGAGGCGGAGGACGAAGCCTACGACTGCGTCGCCGTCCTGCAGGCCACGCAGCACTGCGACGACTGGGCGGAGGCGGCCGGTGATCTCCTCCGCGTCCTGAAGCCCGGACGGCGGATCGTGCTGGCCGAAGCGGTCCTCCGTGGCCCGACCTTCGAATCGCGCGTCAACGCCGACGTGCACCTGAGCCAGTGGTTCCGGAAGATGTTCGAGTTCGTCCCGCCCGCCGAGATCCCCTACTACACGGGCGAGGAGATCCGGGCCGCCTTCGGTGACCGCGTGGCCGATCCGCGCGTGTTCGAATGGCGTGGCATCGAAATGTTCTGGGGCCGGAAGAAGTAAGGGCATCTCCCCGATGCCAGTTCGAGATGAGGAGGCCTCCCCGTGCGGGTAGTCGAAGACATCATCGCTCTGGGTTCCGCGGAACCGCTGCAGAGCGTCGTACGCGACGAGCACCTGTTGCTGTCGCCTCCGCACCCGCCGAAGGTGCCGGTGAAACTGTGGGGCGAGCATCCGCCGTTGTCGGTGGTGCACTACCCCCAGGAATACCAGGATCTGCCGTACGCCCCGCCACGCGGTGTCTACGAGAACGACGAGATCCGCGTCGAGTGGCAGATCCTGGAGGGCCGGCAGCCGTTCTACCACCGCAACTGCGACGTGGACGAGATCTCCTACCAGATCGCCGGCGAGCGTGCCCTGATGACCGAACTGGGTGTGCTCGACCACCGGCCGGGCGACTTCTCCCGCATCCCCCGTGGGGTGGCGCACGACAACTACTGCGTGGCCGACAGTCACCTGCTGTTCTACATCCCGGCGCCGGTCAGCGAGCTGGTGCCGGGCACGCGCGAATCCCAGGCGAGGTTCCCCGCGTTTCCCGGCTGGCGGGCAGGCGAGGCGAACGAGGCGATCACCCAGTGCATGGGGTCCGTCGGCCACGACATCACCGTCTTCCCGGCCGACGAAGAGGAGCTGCTCGGCCACGTCCACGGCGCGCGCCGCCGGATCCAGCTCCTGCGGCCCGATCCCGCCCAGGCCACCACCTGGCTGTACGGGACCGACCGCATCCGGCTCGGTCACGTGCGTGTCGCCCCCGGCGGCGAGCGGCGCTACCGGCGTACCCTCGACGCCGACGAGATCCAGTACCAGGCGCACGGCCGTCGGACCCTGCTCACCCAGCGCGGTGTCGTCGACCTCGAGCCCGGCGACTTCGTGCGCATCCCGCTCGGGATCGCGCATGCCAGCGCGGCGACCGAGCCCGGCGACTACATCAGCCTGCTCTCGCACCGCGAACTGCCGCAGATCGCCGAGACCGACCGCACCGCCGACGCCTACCGGCCCGAACGGCTCGCGACTCTCGACGCGGAGGTCCGCGCATGACCACGATGCTCGCGCTCCGAGCCCACCGGGGCGCGGAAACGCTTGTCCTGGAAGAGGTTCCCGTCCCGGAGCCCGGTCCGCTCGACGTGGTCGTCAAGGTCGCCTCGGCCGGCCTGGCCCCGGGCATCATGCGCCTGCTCCACCTGGGCGCGTTCAAGCACCTGCCCACCATCGTGGGTCACGAAGCCGCTGGCACCGTCGCCGCCGTCGGCCGTGACGTCAGCGGCAGCACCGTGGGCGATCGGGTCCGGGTGCACCCGATCCTGAACTGCCGTGAGTGCGTCCACTGCCGCACCGACCGCGACATGATGTGCGCCCAGAGCGCCTTGCTCGGACACGCAGCTCTCGGCCAGGGCGCCATGCCGCTCTACTCGGAGTACCACGACGGTGGGCTCGCGGAGTACATCCGGGTTCCGCACTGGCTGATCGACTCCCTGCCGGACTCGGTCAGCTTCGACGTCGCGGCCAAGGTGCACGATCTCGCCAACGCGGTGCGCGCGTTCAAGTGCGCCGAGCTGCCGGTCGGGTCCACCGTGGTCGTGACCGCCGCGACCGGCACCATGGGCACTGCGACCGTCAAACTCGCGGAGCACTTCGGCATCGCGCAGCTCATCCTGGTCGGCCGGGACCGTGAGCGGCTCGAGCCCGTCGCCCGGCTGGCCGGTGTGCCGACCAGTCTCGTCGCCCTTGACGACCTCCCCGAAGATTGGGCGGTGAGCGGCGCACTGACCGGCCGGCTCCGGGAACTGTCGCCCGGCGGAGCCGACGCCGTCATCGACTTCATCCCGGAAGGGCCGGCCACCGGGCAGGCCATGGCCGCACTGGCCACCGGTGGCTCGCTGGTCCACATGGGAGCCAACGCCACCCCGCTGGCGCTGCCGCCGGTCGCGATGATGATGCGCTGCTGGCGCTTCTTGACCACGCGCGCCTGCACTCGCAACGACACGCAGGCGGTCTTGCGGCTGCTCGAGACCGGCGCCCTCGCGTTCGACGAGCTCATCACCCACCGGTTCCCGCTCACCGACGCGATCAAAGCCGTGGACGCGATTCAGCAGCGCGTCGACAAGCCGATGTGGATGACCGTGGTCAACCCTTGACCAGCGGCTCACCAGAAGGGATGGATTCCGGATGACACAGCAGGTTGCCGTGATCGGTGCGGGCGGCCACACGGGGCGGCACGTCGTCGCCGATCTTGCCCGGCGCGGCGTCCCGGCCCGCGGCCTGGTGCACAGCGAACGCTCGGCCGAAATCGCCCGGGAGGCCGGCGCGGCGGACGTGGTCTCGATCGACCTCGACGAGCCGGACTCGGTGAGGGCGGCGGTGACCGGGTGCGACACGCTGGTGTTCATCGCGCCGCCGTTCGACGCCGACGAAGAGACTCATGCCGCCGAGGCCCTGCGCGCCGCGACGGCTTCGCGCGTCGGGCATTTCGTGTACTACTCGGTGCTGCACGCGAACCTGCCCGACATGCCGCACCACGTCCGCAAACTGCACGCCGAAAGCCTGGTCCGGCGGTCTTCGCCGGGCTGGACGATCGTCCAGCCCGCCATGTATCAGCAGTCGCTGCTGCGGTTCGTGCAGGCCGCTCGCGACGGTGTGGTCCGGCTTCCGTTCCGGCTCACGGCGTCGTTCCAGCTGGTCGATCTCCGTGACGTGGCGGAAGTCATCGGCCAGGTCTGCGCCGAACCCGGTGAGCACGTCCACGCGAGCTACGAGCTGGCCGGGCCGGAACGGATGACCGCGGAGGAGATGATCCAGCGCATCGGGCAGGCCACTGGTGAGGACCTGCGTGCCGAGCACGTTTCGCCCTTGCAATGGCCGCTCCCGCCGGAGCTGCCCTTGCCGACCGCGCTGGAGATGCTGACGATGTTCGCTCATTACGACGGCAGCGGGTATCCCGGCAATCCGACGGTCCTGAAACACCTTCTCGGCCGTGGGCCCACGCCGCTGGCTACCACCGCACGCCGTGAACTGTGAGGGCGCCCTGGGCCCGGATCCCGCGCGGGTCCGGGCCCAGGGGCGGTCAGGGCAGGAGCACGACCTTGCCGCCGGGGTGACCGCTCGCCACCAGCTCGTGCGCGGCCGCGGCCTCGGACAGCGGGAACGTCCGCCCGATCGGGAGCTCGAGCCGGCCTTGCGCCGCGAGCGGCAGCAGCGTCCGCCACGCCTCGTCCCGGATCTCGGTTCCGGGATCGCCTCCCAGCCCGCCGATCAGCCGGATCCCGGCGTCCGCGCGGCCGAACGCCACCGCCGATACGATCTGCGCAGGGGCGCTGACGAGCTCGAGCGACGCGTCGATGGCCTCGTCGGTGCCGGCGACGTCGAACACACCGTCCACCCCGGACGGCGCCGCCTCGCGCAGCCGGCCGAGCAGCCCGTCCCCGTAGGCGACCGGCACCGCGCCGTGCCGGCGCAGCAGTTCGTGACGCGCGTCGCCGGCCGTGCCGATGACCTCGACGCCCGCGGCCACGGCCAGCTGGACGGCGAGGATGCCGACTGCGCCCGACGCGCCGTGCACCACGAGCGTCTGACCCTCCTTGAGGTCCAGCAGGGTCAGCGCGTGGACGGCGGTGCGGCCCGCCGCGAGCAGGCCGGAGGCGACTTCCCACGACACTTCCACTGGTTTCGGCACCACGACGCCGGCCTTGACGGTCACCGCGGTGGCATAGCCGCCGCTCGTGCGCGCGACGACTTCGTCTCCCACGTTCAGCGGCCCCGCCGGACCGGTTGCGTCCTCGCCGACGGCGCTGACCACCCCGGCGACCTCCACGCCGAGCGAGATCGGCAAGTTCGCCGGGTCGGTGCCGAACGCGCCGCTGTACACCTTGGTGTCGAACGGGTTCACCCCGGCGGCCCGTACCTCGATCGTCACTTCCCCCGGTCCTGGCGGAGGAACCTCGCGGTCCACGAAGGACAGGTTCTCCGGTCCACCGAAGCCGGTGGCCACCACTGCTTTTGCCATGTTCGCGACAACCCCGCGGTCCGCGCCGGTATTCCGGCGGGACGCCCGCAGAACCTCACTCACTCTAAAGTGGTTACTTGCAATCAAGTACTTGATAGAAGACAGGCAGTTGAGTACGGTGAAGCTGAATATGGCCTGGTTGGAGGAGATTGTGCGCGTTATCGCTGTGGAAGAAGCGTTCTCGGTTCCTGGGGCGATCAAGCAGGAAGGTTCGATCCGGCAGGGTTTCGCGGTGCCGGGTCCGACGGCGCGGGAGTGGTTCCGGCGCCTGGCCGATCTCGCCGAGCTGCGGCTGGCGGACATGGACGCGAACGGCGTCGACATGCAGGTCCTTTCGCTGGCCTCGCCCGGTCTCGAGGTGATCGGCGATCCAGGAGAGGCCGTCGCCGCCGCGCGGCGCGTCAACGACCACCTGGCCAAGGCGGTCGCTGAGCACCCGGACCGATTCGCGGGCTTCGCGGCCCTTCCCCTGCAGGACCCCGCGGCCGCAGTGGTGGAGCTGCGCCGGGCCGTGGAGGAGCTGGGGCTCAAGGGTGTCCTGTACAACGACCACGTGCGCGGCCACTACCTGGACGAGCCGCAGTTCAGGCCGGTTTGGGCGGAACTCGAGCGCCTCGGTGTGACGCTGTACCTGCACCCGGCCGCGGTACCGGCCGACAACTGGCGTGTTTTCGAGGGATATCCCGTGCTGGCCGGGCCGTCGTGGGGGTGGACCGCGACGGTGGCCGCCCACGCGCTGCGGGTGATCTACAGCGGTGTGTTCGACGAGTTCCCGGGCGCGTCGCTGACGTTGGGGCACATGGGGGAGCTCCTGCCGTTCCAGCTGGCCCGCCTCGACAGCCGCTACGCGCACGTGGAACCCGAGGACCGGACGCGGCAGCTGCCCTCGTACTACTTGCGGAACAACGTGTACGTGACCACCAGCGGTGTCATGTCGCACGCCGCGCTGCTGGGCGCCACCCATGCCATCGGGATCGACCGGGTGCTGTTTTCGATCGACTACCCGTTCGAGTCGAGTGCCGAGGCGGTTGAGTTCCTGCGTACCGCGCCGTACTCCCCGGCCGATTTGGAGCGCATCGCCCACGGCAACGCGGAACGTGTCCTGCGGTTGTGAACGCGTGCTACCCCTCGTACTCGATCGGCGTATCGATGCCGTCGAACGGTGAGGGACCGGTCGCCGCCGGTGCGTTCGACCGGGTGACCTGGGCGCTGCGGCGGGCGGAACTGGCCATGCAGGCCGTCAAGGAACAGCGGCTGCGGTCGCTGGGACTGTCGGTGGCGCACTACTCCCTGCTGATCTCCGTCCACACCCATCCCGGTTTGACGGGCGCGGAGCTGGCCCGCCGCCTGGGGGTCACCCCGCAAGCGGTGGCCGCTTTGGCGGATCGGCTGGTGGGGCGGGGCCAGGTGGAGCGCCGGACGCATCCCCGTCATCGGCGGGTGCAGGAGCTGTACCTCACCGCGGCCGGACGCGCGGTGCTGCGCCTGGCCGACGACAGGGTGGCGGAGGTCGAACAGAAGATCACCGAGCAGCTGGGGCGCGTGGACACCGCGACGCTCAGAGCGCTGCTCGAACGGGTCGCCGTCGCGGCCCTCGAATTGTGAAAGAGGCGTCACGATGTCCGACGTGAGTGTGGTCCGTACGAAGTGGTCGTCCGAAGAGGACGCTGACCGCTTCACCGTCGAGAACCCCGCGACCGGAGCGCCATTGGCCGTGGTCCAGGGCGCCGGCGAGAAGGAGGTCGACTCCGCCGTGCGGGCCGCCTACGATGCGCACCTCTCCTGGAAGGCGCGGCCGCCCCGCGAGCGAGGCCGGTGGCTGCGGGCGGTCGCTCAGGCGGTGCGCGAGAACGCCGACGAGATCGCGGCCCTGGAGACGAGCGACAACGGCAAACCCTTAGCCCAGGCGCGGCAGTTCGACCTCATGGCCGCGATCGGGATCTTCGAGTTGTTCGCGAGCCTGTGCGAGGCAATGCCCGGGCAGTTCCGCGACGAAGGGAACGTCCTGGATCTCACGGTGCTCGAACCGTACGGCGTCGTCGGCGCGATCGTGCCGTTCAACTGGCCACCGATCCACACCGCGAGCAAGCTGGCTCCCGCGCTGGCTGCCGGCAACGCGGTGGTGATCAAGCCGCCTGAGCAGGCTCCGCTGTCGGCTCTGCGGCTCGTGGAGATCGTCCAGTCCATCCTGCCTGATGACGTCGTGCACATCATTCCCGGCACCAGCCGGATCGGCGCGGTGCTGGCCGGGCATCCGCTCGTCGGCAAGATTTCACTCACCGGTTCGCCGGCGACCGGCTCGGCGGTCCTCAAGACCGTGGCCGACAATCTGACGCCCACGCTGATGGAACTCGGTGGCAAGAACCCGTTCATCATCTTCGGCGACGCGGACCTCGACTCGGCGTTGCCGTGGGCGATCGAGGGTGGCTTCTTCAACCAGGGCGAGGCGTGCACGGCGGCATCCCGCGTTTTGGTCCAGGCCGACATCCTTGACGACGTCGTTCGCCGCTACGCCGAAGCAGTGCCGCGGCTGCGCGTGGGCGACGGCGCCGACCCCGGGACCCATATCGGGCCGATGGTCAGCGCCGCTCAGCGCAAGCGGGTCCTGGACTACATCGACATCGGCGTCGAGGAGGGCGCGACGATCGCGGCTCAGGCGCCGTTGCCCGACGACCCACGGCTGGCTGACGGATTCTACGTTCCCCCGACACTGTTCACCGGCGTCCACCGGGACATGCGCATCGCGCAGGAGGAGATCTTCGGCCCGGTCGTGACCGTGATCCCCTTCCAGGACGAGGCCGAGGCGGTCAGCATCGCCAACGGCACCGACTTCGGGTTGCTCGCCGCGGTGTTCACTCGCGACTCGGAACGCGCGCTGCGCGTGAGCCGGGCGCTGCAGGCCGGGTTCGTCATGGTGAACAACTACAACCGCGCCTTCACGGGAACCCCGTTCGGCGGCGTCGGCGCCAGCGGGTACGGGCGCGAACTCGCGCTGGAGACCCTGCACGAGTACGGCTACAGCAAGAGCATCCGGCTGCCCTCCGGCACGGCTGAAATTCGCCGGTGGGCGCCCTCGCTCGAGGTCAGCGGGTGAGCGGGAGTCCCGGAAGAGCACGCGAAATCTCCTCGCACGACCAAGACCGCCATGGTTACCCACCAGGAAGTGAACGTGGGCGCGATGCCTGAGTCGAACAGTGGCCGCTTCGGGCGGGATGATACCGCTTGAAGGACGCTGGACCACCGCGGAGCGCACGACATCCCGCGTGCGCGCGATCCGGCCGGCCATCTCCCGCAGGCTGGGCTGGCACCCCTCGGCGGGTGAGCCGTTAGCGCGATCTGTTCTTTTCACCGACCGTTCTCGGCCGACGGAAACCTCGGTGGGCGCTTTTCCAGGAAGGCCGCGACGCCCTCGCGGCCGTCCGGAGCCGCCGCCCGGCTCCGGACTGACAGCGCCTCTCGCCGTAGGACGACTTCGGCCGCAGGGGTGGCCGTCTCCCGGAGCAGCCGTTTGGTGGCGACCTGGGCGGAGCGCGATCCGGACCTGAGTTGCCGGACCACCTCCGCCGCCCCGGCCTGCAGTTCGTCGTCGGGATACACCTGCGCGACCAGGCCCAGATCGTGTGCTTCCGCGGCCGTCAAGACCGGATTGAGCAGCGCGAGCCGCAGAGTTCGGTGCAGACCGAGGGAGGCGGTGAGCAGCGAGCTTCCCCCGTCGGGGGAGTAGCCGAGCTTGGTGTAGGCCAGGGTGAAGCGGGCCGAAGCACCGGCGAGGACCACGTCGGCCGCCGCGGCGAGGGCGAGCCCGGCGCCGGCTGCCACGCCGTGGACGACGGAGACGACGACAGCGTCCATGCGGTGCAGGTCGCTGACGATGGGGTGCAGGCTTTCGGCGAGATCGTCGACCACCTGCTCGACGTCCTCGGCCGCGGCGAACGCGGAGACGTCACCACCGACACTGAACGAAGGCCCGTCGGCGTCGAGGACGACGACGTGCGCGTCGTCGGCCCGAGCCTGGCGCAGAGCTGCCGCCAACGCGTCCACAGTGGACTGGTTAAGTGCGTTGCCGTGGGCGCCGTCGGCCAACCGGATCCGGGCGACGCGGCGTTGACACGCATAGCCGACCGGGTTCACCGGAGTTCCCCGGATCGGCCCGGCAGGAGGCCGGCTCCGTCGGCCAGCGCGGCGTGCCCGCGTTCGACGAGGGCGGGGACCACGGTGCCGAGGCGGTCGAACCCTTCGCCGACCGTGAGTCCTCGCTGGGCGCGGTAGTGGATCCCTTCGAAGATCGCGGCGATCTTGTAGAACGCGAAGCCGAGATACCACGGCAGCGCGGACAGATCCCGTCCGCTGAGCCGCGCGTAGGACTCCACCAGCACCTCGCTGGACGGAAAGCCGGGCACGTTGCCGGGCACCGCGGCGACCGGGCTGTCCAAGCCGCTCATGCCCTCCCACCAGACGACCGTCGACGCGAGATCGGTGAGCGGGTCGCCGAGGGTGGCCATCTCCCAGTCGAGGACGGCGGCCACCTGCCTGCCGTCCGGCTCGATGACGAGGTTGTCCAGGCGGTAGTCGCCGTGCACGATCGCGGACGCGCCCGGGTCCGGGACGCGCCGGCTCAGCCGCTCGCCCAGGGCGGTGAGGCCGGGCAGGTCCCGGCTGCGCGACGAGTCCAGTTGCCGACCCCAGCGCCGCAGCTGATGTTCGAGATACCCGTCCGGGTGTCCCAACGCGCTCAGCCCTACCGCGGCCGGGTCGGTGTGGTGCAACCGGGCGAGGACGTCGACGAGGGCGTCGGCGAGTTGAGCGGCTGCCTCGCTGTCGAACGCCTCGAGTTGCTCGCGCTCACGCAAGATTTGCCCGTCGCTGAATGTCATGACGTAGAACGGTGCGCCGAGGACCTCCTTCCCGGCTCGCACGACCGGCTCGGGAACGGGCACTTCGCTCGGGTGCAAGGCCCGGAGAACCCGGAACTCACGGTCCATGTCGTGGGCGGTCGCCAGGACGTGGCCCAGCGGTGGCCGGCGCAGGACCCAGCGCCCGATCCCGTCGGTCAGCAGGTACGTCAGGTTGGAGCGGCCTCCCGGCAGCAGCTCGACCCGCAGGGGGCCGGCCAGCAGTTCGGGAAGGGCGTCGCGGAGGAACGCCTCCAGTACGGGCACGGAGACGCCAGGCGGACTCGGCTCCGTCATCAGTGACCTAACCCTTCATACCGATCGGTTGCACGGTAGATCTGAACAAGTTGTCGCGTAGACTTCACCGAGCGGCCGGAACTGTCAAGCGCGGAGAGGACGAAGCCGGTGGGGGCACGTGGGATTCAGCCGGAGGTCCAGGGCGCCCGGAAGGCGGTGGGCCTCCGGCTGCGCGATGCCCGGCGCGCCGCCGGGTTGACGGTGCGCGAGGTGGCCCGGGCGCTTCAGGTCAGCGCCGGTACCTGGAGCGCCGTTGAGAATGGCCGTACGAAGATCGATGAAGTCCGCCTCGAGAAGGCCGCCGGCATCCTGGGCACGGATCCGTCGACGCTGTGCGGTGCGACGGTTCCGGCGAGGGTGAGCTGGCGTGAGTTCCCGCCGCTGCGGCTCGACCCGGCGCTCACCGGCGCGCTCGGCGCTTTCGTGGAACTCGGCTTCCACGGCGCGACCATCCGGGACATCGCGAACCGTGCCGGTCTTTCGGTGCCCGGCGTCTACCACCATTGGCCCAGCAAGCAGGACCTGCTGGTGGCGTTGCTGGATTTCACGATGGAGGACCTGCTCACCCGGGCCCGTGCGGCGCGGGCCGAGGCCGACAGACCGCCGGAGCGGTTCGCCCGCCTCGTGGAATGCCTGGCTCTGTGCCACACCCATCGCCGCGAGCTGGGATTCATCGGAGCGAGCGAAATGCGCAGCCTGGAGGAACCCGGTCGGATCCGCATCGTGACACTCCGCCAGGAGATGCAGCACATGGTCGACGACGAGGTGGTCGAGGGGTGCCGCCGTGGCCTCATGACCACGCCGGTGCCGAGGGAGGCGGCGCGCGCCGTCGTGACGATGTGCACCGCGTTGCCGCAGTGGTGGTCGGCGAGCGGGCCGTCCTCGCCGGAGGCGGTGGCCGGTCAGTACGTCGAGTTCGCGCTGGAGGTCGTGCGGCTGGTGCGTTGACACCCCCGCGGCGCAACCGTACGGTCGAGCCGACCAACCGATCGGTGTTGTTCAGGAGAACTCGTGTCGGACTATGGCTTGCCCGTCCCGTCCACTCGCGCTCTTGAGCTCCGGGACCGGATGACGGTGTTCATGCGGGAACTGGTGCTCCCGGCGGAAGCGGAGTACCTGGCGTATCGCCGGGCCGCGGGAACTGGTGACCATGTCGTGCCGCCGGTCGTCGAAGAGTTGAAATCCGCGGCCAAGGGCGGGGGTCTGTGGAACCTGTTCCTGCCAGCGGAGTCGGGTCTCACCCACCTGGAATACGCGCCGATCGCGGAGCTGTCCGGTTGGAGTCTTGATCTGGCGCCCGAAGCGATCAACGGCCAGGCGCCTGACAGTGGCAACATGGAGCTGCTCCACTTGTTCGGCAGTGCGGCGCAGAAGCGAAAATGGCTGGCTCCGCTGTTGGCCGGGGACATTCGCTCGGCCTTCGCGATGACCGAGCCCGAGGTCGCGAGCAGTGACGCTGCGAACATCGCCACCAGGATCGAGCGGGACGGTGGCTCTTACGTCATCACGGGCGGCAAGTGGTGGGTGAGCGGGGCGATGGATCCGCGCTGTGCGTTCTTCGTCGTCATGGGCAAGACGGATCCCGCGGCGCCGGTGCACCGGCAGCAGACCATGGTGCTCGTGCCGCGGGACGCTCCCGGCATCACGGTCGTGCGCGACCTGCCCGTGTTCGGCCACCACGACCAGCACGGCCATGCCGAAGTGCGGTTCGCCGGTGTCCGGGTGCCGGTCGAGAACGTCATCGGTGAGGAGGGTGGTGGTTTCGCCGCCGCGCAGGCCCGTCTCGGGCCGGGGCGCATCCACCACTGCCTGCGCGCGGTCGGCGCGGCTGAACGTGCCCTGGCGCTGCTGGTCGAGCGGGCGCAGAACCGGGTCGCATTCGGCGGCCCACTGGCTGACCAAGGCGTCGTCCGGCAGCAGATCGCCGAATCGCGGCTGGAGCTGGAACAGGCCCGGCTGCTGTGCTTGCACGCGAGCCGCGCCATGGATGAAGCAGGCAACAAAGCGGCCCGTGATCTCGTGGCGATGGCCAAGGTAGCCGTTCCCCGTGCGGCGACCCGGGTGATCGACCGCGCGATCCAGGTGCACGGAGGCGCAGGCGTCACCGATGTGACTCCGCTGGCCGCCATGTACGGCTGGCACCGAGCGATGCGGCTGTTCGACGGGCCCGACGAGGTGCACCTGCGCTCGATCGCGAAGGCTGAACTCAGGCGAACCCCGACTTTGCCCTCGAACTGAGGCTCGAAGCGGTCTGGACCGCTAAATATCGAAAGGTAACAGGTTTACGTTACCCTGGCGCCATGCATCCAGTGCAACCCGCGGAAAAGCCCCATGAGGGCGTGGCCCGCCAGCTGAGAGACACGATCTTGAGCGGACGGTACCGCCCCGGAGATCGGCTGCCGATCGAGCGTGAGCTGTGCGAGCGGTTCCAGGTGAGCCGTTCCGTTGTCCGCCAAGCCCTGCTCATTCTCGATCAGCAAGGCCTCGTCCGGGTTCGCAGTGGCGTGGGAGGGGGCCCGTTCGTCACCCAGGAGACGCTTCCGGCGGCGATCGCCGCCTTCGAGAACTTGCTCGCCGTGGATCCGTCGGCCGTCGCGGAGTTCGCCCGGGCGAAGGTCGTGCTCGAGCCCGCGGTGACGGCGATGGCAGCCAAGTCCATCACCGAGGACCAGATCGCCGCGCTCGAGGCCAACATCGCCGAAGCGCGAGCGGGGCTGGAGCGCGGCGAAGACGTGGCCGCTCTCATGATCGACTTCCATTCGATCTTGGTGAACTTCACGGCGAACCGGTTCCTCGCCCTGATCGTGGAGTTGATGGGTCGTACGCTCGATCGTTTGCCCGGCATGCCGGACTGGGAGCAGACGGATCCGGGTCAGGTCCTCGCTGAGCACGAGCGCATCGTCGACGCCTTGCGCCGGCATGACGTCGAGGAGGTCCGGAGGTTGACAGCCGAGCATGTGGCAGCCATCTGGCGTCGGGAGATCGATTCGAACTGAGCCGAGCGGAGTCGGCGAAGCAGGGGCTCCGCCCTAAACCTTGAAACATTGAATGTTTCGTGATTTCCTTGTGTGGTCGCGACCGGTCTCGTCGTGGCGGTACAAGGAGGTATCGATGTTCGATCTTTCGCGGAACTGGTCGGAGCTGCCCTCTCTCCGGGAGTCGGTCGAGGCACGGGTGCAAACCGACATGGACGCACTGCCACCGATCGACGTGCAGCCCCCATGGGAAGTACCCGACACAGTCGTGATCACCGCGGCGGTGTCCGGTCGTATCGTGCGGCAGGAATCCGAAGAGCGGTCCGCCGGATTCGGCCTCGATCACGACTCGTTCGTCCGCGCTGCGGTGGAGTCGATCGAGGCGGGCGCGTGCGGGATTCACCTGGACATCCTCGGCATCCCGAAGATCTGGGAGCTCGGCCTCACGCTGCCGCAGGCCTACAGCAGTCTCTACAAGGCGATCACCGCGGGCACGAGCAAGGACTGGATTTGTGACGCGAACGTCCTGACGGGCGACACGTTCGAGCAGAACATGTTCGCGATCACCGCCGGACTCGCGGAAACGGTGCCGATGGCGCCGAACTTCCCGGTGCCGTGGATGGAATCCGCCGCGCACGTCGCCACCGAGCACGGCGTCCGGTTGGTGTTCTCGATCCACTCCGCGGCCGAAGTCGATCTGGCAAATCGGCTGGTGCTGTCGAAGGGGATCCTGAAGCAGAAGCCGATGTGGGGCATCCTCATCGGTTATCCTTATGACGACTCGGCAACGCGACTGGCGACCTACGTCCCGCACCCCAAGGCGATGTTCAGCGAGCTGATCAACATCGTCGACCGGATCCGCGAAATCGATGCCGATGCGGACATCCTGGTGGCTTCGGCGGGCCGGGCGAGTCAGTTCATGGTCACCGCGGCGATGCTGCTGGGCTTGGACGTCCGGGTCGGCACCGAGGACACGGCGTTCAAGTTCCCGCACCGCAACGATCTGCTCGCCAGCAGCAAGGAGTCCGTCGAACGGGCTGTGGCCACCGCCGCCGTGCTCGGCCGCAAGGTCGCGACCGCCGCCGAAGCACGCGATCTGCTCGGACTCCCCGGCAAGCGGAAAAAGGTGGCGTGACCATGACCGAATCCGCGCCTGTCAACGGAGCGCCCCTGACGGATCTGTACACGCGGAACGGCTTTGCCGGTCCTGCGACGGTCATGGTCCGCCGGCAGTACACGCCTGCCTACACCCGGGTCGAAGGTGAGTACTGTCCGTATCGCCTCGAGGCGTGGCAGTCCCAACCGGACAGTTCGGAGCCTCGCGCACTTCCGGTGACACTGCTTCGCAGCCCGACCGTCCGGCTGGACGTGTGGCAGCGCACGGAGGACACCCCGTTCGCCGTCCGCGACGTCCACCACGACCAGGTCTTCTATGTCTTGGACGGACACGCCCGGTTGGAAACCGACTTCGGCGTACTCGATCTCGAACCGATGGACATGGTGCGAATCCCGCGCTCGGTCGCGTTGCGGCTGGTCGATGTGCGAGACCTGCACCTGATCATCCTGGCCACTGCGAACGCCCTCCACGTGAACCCGGAGAACGACGCGGTGCTGAGCCCGGCGCACGTCGACGCGCCCCGCGCGTACGGGAGCCCTGACGGGCGGCCTGGCGAGCACGAGCTGGTGATCCGGCACGGTGAGCACACCACGAGCTACTTCTACGACTATGACCCGCTGCCGATCATCGCGACAGCGGGTGCTCCGGTGGTGCAACGCTTCAACCTGGCCAACGTCAACGCGCTGTCCGTCAAGGGCGCCGCGTCGCCGCCCGCACGGCTGATCGACGACCCCGCGGCCGAGGCAATGATCTTCTACCTCGGCGCGCGGGACAGCGGGAGGCCGCCGGTGCACCACAACGCCGACTACGACGAGATCGGCGTGTACGCCAAGGGACCCGGCGTGTTCGGCGCGCTCGCCGTTCCCGGCACGGCGGTGTGGGTTCCCAAGGGCGTGATCCACCAGGGGCCGGAGGAGAACGTGCCGGACGGATACGTCGCGTGGCTGATCGAGACCCGGGCGAACCTCGAACTCACCGAAGCCGGTCGGCGGATCGCGCA
Organism: Amycolatopsis sp. NPDC051371; assembly: GCF_040682155.1. Classification (NCBI taxonomy): domain Bacteria; kingdom Bacillati; phylum Actinomycetota; class Actinomycetes; order Pseudonocardiales; family Pseudonocardiaceae; genus Amycolatopsis; species Amycolatopsis sp. NPDC051371. The sequence continues at coordinate 152,502 of NZ_JBFBAG010000003.1, read as the reverse complement.
ACTGGCGGAGACGAACCAGTTCGAGGTGCATCCGACCGTGGCGCACTTGGTCAGCGTGCGCTGATCCGCCACACATCACTGGGCAACCGACAACGACGTCTGGAGCGAACACACCCATGCAGGACACCCCGAAGATCATCGCGTTCGCGCGCTGGTGTGCCGAGCGGGGCGCGCCGGTTGCGGCTGAAGGTGCGGACTACGAGGACCTGTGGCGCTGGTCGGTCGCCGAGCCGGCGGACTTCTGGGCCTCGGTGCGGGACTTCTTCGAGGTGGCCATGGACGGCACGCCCGCGGCCGTTTTGTCCGGGGAGATGCCGCGCGCTCGATGGTTCGCCGGAACTCGTCTCAACTACGTCGACCAGCTCCTGCGGCACCCGCTTGGTGCCGAGCCGGCGGTGATCGACCTGGCGGAGGCACCCGATGGCGAGCTCGCATTCCAGGAACGGGTGCTCTCGTGGAGCGAACTGACCCGGCAGGTGGCCGCGTTCGCGGCCACTCTCCGCGAGCTCGGGGTGGTGCGGGGCGACCGGGTCGTCGGCTACCTGCCGGATGTCGCCGAGGCGATCGTCGCCTTTCTTGCCAGCGCCAGCATCGGCGCGATCTGGTCGAGCTGCGGGCAGGACTACTCGCCAGCCGCGGCGTCGAACCGGTTCAGCCAGCTGGAGCCGGTCGTGCTCGTTGCCGCCGACGGCTACCGGTTCGGTGGACGTGAGCGTGATCGGCGCGAGGCTGTCAAGGCATTGCTGGCCGAGCTGCCGACGGTGCGTGCCGCTTTCTTGGTGCCACGGCTGGCCAACGGCTCGGTGCCGGGATGCCGGCCGTGGAGCGAGGCGCTGGCGATCCAGGGCGCCGAGCTGGTACCCGAGCCGCTGCCGTTCGACCATCCGCTGTGGGTGCTGTTCTCTTCCGGTACCACCGGAAGGCCCAAGGGAATCGTGCACGGGCACGGCGGGGTGTTGCTGGAACACCTGAAGTCGATCGGCTTGCACCTCGACCTGCGGGCGGGAGACCGGTTCGCCTGGTACACGACGCCCAGCTGGATGGTCTGGAACTACCGGGTGTCCGGGCTCCTGCTCGGCGCTGCCGTCGTGTGCTACGACGGCAGCGCCACGTCGCCGTCACCCGACGTGCTGTGGTCGCTCGCGGCCCGGTACCGCGTCACCTTCCTGGGCGCGAGCCCAGGGTACGTCGCCGCGTGCGAGGCGGCCGGAATCCGGCCAGGCGAACACCACGATCTGCGGGCGCTGCGGGCATTCGGGTCCTCCGGATCGCACCTGCCGGCTTCGGCGTACGAGTGGATCACCAGCCAGGTCGGCAACCGCGTCGAGGTGCAATCGTCGAGCGGCGGAACGGACGTGGTCACGTCTTTCGCGGGTGGCGCACCGACCCTCCCGGTCTCACCGGGGGAGCTGTCCGGCCCGTGCCTCGGCGTGGCGCTCGAGGCATGGGATTCGGCGGGAAAGCCGGTGCGTGGAGAAACCGGGGAGTTGGTGATCACGCGCCCGATGCCGTCCATGCCGCTCCGATTCTGGGACGACCCGGATGGCAGCCGGTACCGGGAGGCGTACTTCTCCACCTACCCGGGAGCATGGCGACACGGCGATTGGGTCACCGTCACCGAACGTGGCACGGTCATCGTCAGCGGCCGATCGGACTCCACGCTGAACCGCCACGGAGTCCGCATCGGAAGCGCAGAGATCTACCAGGTCGTAGAAGCGCTCCCGGAGGTCGCCGAGGCGCTCGTCATCGGTGCCGAGCAGGCCGACGGCGGCTACTGGATGCCACTGTTCCTCCGGCTCGCCGACGGCGGCAGGCTCACCGCGGAGCTGGTCGAGCGAATCAGAGCCGCGATCCGGAGCGGGGCCTCGCCCCGGCACGTGCCCGACGACGTCGTCGCGGTCGACGTGATCCCTCACACGATCACGGGCAAGAAGCTCGAGGTCCCGGTCAAGCGGATCCTGCAGGGCGCCGACATCGCGCACGCCGTCGACGTGGGAGCGATCGACGCCCCGGCAGCGCTCGAGCGGTTCGCGGAGTACCGCGCCGAGCGCGTCCGCGAACTCCGGCGGGGCGACTTCCCACGCTGACCGGATCCACCAGGAGCCGGCCCGAAACCGAGGCAAGGAGAAGCACATGTCGATCGAGGAAGCTCAGAGGGAAACCAGTGCGGTCGACGCGATGCTGGAGGCGATCGAAGCGGGTGACATGGAGCGGCTGCGCCGTTGTTTCGCGCCGAACGCGCGCTTTTGGCACAGCCACGATCGCCTCGAGCAGAACATCGACGAGGTGCTCCAGCTGCTCGGGGCCTTCTGTGCCGCCTCCACGGTGCGAAGCTACGAGGATCGGCGTTCCACGTCGGTCGGCGCCGAGGCGTTCCTCCGGCACACGCTCACCGCGACGCTCCATTCAGGACGAAGGGTCGAGATTCCGACCATGATGTGTGTCCAGCTCGGGTCCGACGGGCTGGTACAGCGCATCGACGAGTACTTCGATTCACGCGCACTCGACCCGGTCTTCGCGGAGATCGGCTGAGATCCAGCGCACGTCCGCGACGAAGGTACGCGGACTTTCGAGGATCAGGATCAGTCAGGAGAGCCAAGTGCACCACGACAACGAAGTCGGTGCAGAAAGCCGGCGCCACAGTTCACCCGGCACGGACATCGGGAGTTCGCCGCCGCCGGCAGACCCGTCGGGTCCGGCATCGATGGTGGACGTCATCGGCAACTACAGAACATGCGAACTCACCACGATCTCGCGCTCCGGCGCTCCGCAGACCGTCCCCGTGTCGCCGTTGTTGCTGGACGACGGCCGGTTGTTCCTGGCCACCAGTATCGGCCTGCCGCAGAAGGCCTTCAACATCAGGCGGCATCCCCGGGTCGGCATGCTGTTCTCGGACCCGACCGGAAGCGGGATCACCCGACCAGGCGCGGTGCTCGTCCAAGGTGATGCGGCCGCCGATGATCGGATCGTCGCCGATGTCACCTCGGTGCCCGAGCTGAAGAAGGCCGTCGAGGTGCTGTCCGCACGTCAGCCGGCTGGTGCCTTTATGTCTTCATTCTTCGGGCGCCGGCTCTTTCCCTCTTGGTACCAGCGAGTTCTGATCTACGTCACCCCGCGACGAGTGCTGTTCTGGCCGACGCGGGAGTTCACGACCGCCCCGGATGTGTTCGACGGTGAGGTGCTGCGGCATGTGGAATGAAGCAGCCGGATGGCTGGCCAAGTATCCGGAGGTGGTGGTGTCGGCGCTGGACGTGGACGGCTACCCCTTCAGCACTCGTCAGAGCAGCGAACGATACGACGCCGCGACGGGCGTCTTGCCGGTTGCGCTGCCTGAGGTGATCCGTCCCAGCGGAGGCGCGGCGAACCTGCTGTGCCACAGTCATGACGAGTCCTTGTGGAACCTGAGCGCGGTCCACGTCAGAGGGACACTCAAGCGCACAGGTGATACCTGGGTATTCGTGAGTTCCGCCTTCGCTCCACCGCAGCGGCTCGCGTTATGGCATCTGTCCACGCGTATGCGGAGCGCATCCCGGCGGTACCGGGCCAAGCGTCCACAGCAGGCGGCAGACGTGAACTGGACCGCGATAGCACGGATCTGGAAGGAAATACGCGCGCGTCAGTCGAAGTGACACCTCGGATTCACCAACGAATAAGAAAGGTGGGCGCCCCGCATGGCTGTATCGAACTTCGGCCGCTTCGGCCGCGACACAGTACTCGACGGCCGATGGAGCACGTCAGCGCGAAGCGGCTCGCCGCTCTTGGTCTGCCTCCACGGTGGCGGTTACGACAGCGGCTATTTCGACGTGCCCGGCCACTCCCTGCTGAGCCTGGCGGCGGAGGCGGGCTTTCCCGCGGTCGCCCTCACCCGGCCGGGCCACCCGGCCAGCGAGAGTTCCGCTCGGCGGCAACCGTCGTTCTCCGAGGCCGCCACCATCATCATCGAAGCGATCGAGGACGTTTGGCAGCGGTTCGGAGAGGGCCGGCCGGGCGTGGTGCTCCTCGGCCATTCGATCGGTGCGGCCGTCGCGGTGCACGTCGCGGCGCAGAAACGTTCTTGGCCGCTGCTCGGGCTGACCGTTTCGGGTGTTGGAGACGTCGTCACCTCGCGCGCCAAGGAGCAGTTCGCGCAGTTCCCGCCGGACATCGCCATCCGATTCCCGCTGGAGGCCACCCGGCAGATGCTGTATGGCCCGGACTGGACTCTGCACGAGACGGTTCTGGCGGACATCGCCGAGCTGCCCGTCAGCACGCCGTCGGCGGACATGGTCGAGATGGGTCTGAGATGGGCGGCCGACCTGCCAGGACTCGCGCTCTCCGTCGACGTGCCGGTGCACTACGTCCTAGCCGAGTTCGACGGTTTCTGGGACGTGTCCCAGGAGCGGGTCGACTCGTTCGCCGGCCTGTTCCCGGCCGCGCCGTTCGTAGACGCTTCGCTCTGGCGTGGCACCGGACACTGCATCGAACACCACCGGCTCGGCGAGGCCTATGGGCGAACCGTGCTCGCGTTCGCCGAGCGCTGTGCGATGGAACCGCGTCGACCTGACCATCAAGGCGGGTAGCACTCCTTCATCCGTGGTAACTGTCAAATAACTCCAGAGTCAAGTAAGGCAACTCGCCCATGAAATTGATCTGCATCGAAGAGCACGCTATCGATGACGCTCTGACCCGGTCGGCGCAGCCCAGCGTGGATCGGGAAGCGCCCTACCTCGCTCACCTCGGCGCCCCCACGGCGCCAACCAAGACGTCCTCGACCGGCGGGCCGAGGATCCTGAGCATGCGAGACGCGGTGAACCTCGGCCGAGAACTCGGTCCTGACCGCATCTCCGCGATGGATCAGAGCGGAGTCGACGTCCAGGTAGTCTCGTACAGCACACCGTCACAGCTCGGCCCAGCGGAAACCGCGGCGGCGCTGACCAGCGCGGCCAACGACCGGCTGGCCGCCGCCGTCGAGGCCAGCGCCGGGCGACTGGCCGCGTTCGCCGCCCTGCCCTGGCAGACGCCGGCGGAGGCTGCGGACGAACTCACGCGCTGCGTCGAAAGCCTGGGCATGACGGGCGCGCTGCTCATGGGACGTCCGGGAGCGACATTCCTCGACGATCCCCGCTATGAGCCGGTCCTGGAACGCTTCAGCGCGCTCGGCGTCCCGCTCTACCTGCATCCGTACTACCCGGTGCTGGATGTGCAGCGAGCCTACTACGACGGGTTCTCACCGTCGGTGAGCGCCACGTTCTCCCTCGGCGGGTGGGGTTGGCACCATGAAGCCGGCATCCACGTGCTGCGTATGATTCTCTCGGGAGTTTTCGAGCGCCATCGCGGGCTCCAGGTCATTTCCGGCCACTGGGGCGAAATGGTGCCCTTCTACCTGTCTCGCCTCGACACCGCCATGCCCCAGTCGATGACCGGCTTGTCGGCACCGATCAGCGACATCTACCGGCAGCACGTTTGGGTCACGCCGAGTGGATTGCTCGACCAGGCGCAGTTCGAGTTCATCTTCCGGACCGTCGGACCGGACCGGATCATCTGGTCCGCCGACTACCCGTACCTGACCATGGATGGAAACCGAAGTTTCCTCGACGACCTGCGGATCCCCGAAGAAGACAAACGCAAGATCACCCACGAAAACGCCGAGTCCCTGCTTCGTCTGTGATGTCGCCCGTCGAGCTTGGCAAGGACGTTCAGGACCGTGACCGGCCTCAGTCATCCTCGGTGGACCAGGTGCAGAGCCGATCCCAGAGTGTCCTTCGGGTCGTCGCGAAGTTGTGGCAGTGCGCGGCGTTCTCGAGCACGAGCGTTCGAATGTCGTTGCTGCTGGTATAGAAGGCGACTTCGTCGCGGGGATGCTCGTGGACGTCGTGGTCGCCGAAGCACAGGAGGACCGGGCACTTCACTTGCGCCGCGAATTTCCCGCTGTAGCCGGGAACGAGGCTGTCGACATAGGACTGGCGTGGCCAAGCAGCGGCGGTCTCGTCATCCGCTGCAATGACGTCAGCCGGCGTATCCGGTCGGTAGAACAGGTGGTGGAACGGTTGCCTCGGGCCGGTCGCGTAACCGGCATCCCAGTCCTGGAAGATCGCCTGGGCTTGTTCCACTGCCTTCTTCCGCGGATCAGACTGGTGGTTGTCCTCGCCGGGCACGAACCCCTTTGCGCCGTGGGTCATGCCCAGCGAGGCGACCCGGTCGTAGCTCTCGTGCAGTGCCTGCGTGGCTACCGTCAGGGCCCCGCCGAGCGAGTGCCCGATGCCGACCAGGCGGTGGCCGGGAAACCGTTTCCGAAGTTGCCGCACGAACTCGTCGGCGGCGGCCGATATCGTCACGAAGTCGACACCGTCGACGTGACTTGGTTTCGAGCTGCCGCCGACCCCGAGTGGATCCGCGGCGACAACGGCGAGGCCACGTCCGGTCGCATGTCCCGCGAAGTCGTAGCCGGGTACGGTGTCGAAGCACCAGTAGCGGCGGTCGTAGGATCCGCCTGGCCAGCAGACGAGCACGGCCTCCGGCTCGCCGTCGGGCAAGAACACCGTCGACGAGATGAAGGTCTTCTCCCGGCCGAATTCAAGTACCCTCGAGACGTCAGCGTTGAATTCCATTTTCGTTGCGATCCTCATTCCAGAAGACGTTTGCGGCACTCGTGGTATTGCAGCTCTCGGCGGGCGGGGCCGCCACCCGGCAGTCCTGGTGTGGAACGAGGGCGGCCCCTGCCTCGTGCTCAGCGAAAACCGGCAGTGACGCCGCCGTCGATCGAGAAGTTCTGGCCCGTAACCCACTCGGCCTCGTGCGAAGCGAGGTAGACAGCGAAGCGCGCGATTTCTTCAGGTCGGCCAGGACGTTGGATGAGGTGTTTCGAGAGCTGCCATTCGCGGGCTTCGTCGTCCATCGCCGCCGCAGTGGCCGGGGTGTCGACGAACCCCGGGGAGATCGCGTTGACGCGGATTCCCGCCGACGCTCCTTCGGCCGCGAGTGCGGTGGTCAGGGCAACGACTCCGCCCTTGGCCGCCGAGTGTGCGGCGACGCCGAACCGTGCCACTCCCCGCATGGCGCCGTAGGAAGCCGTGTTGATGATCGAGCCTCCGCCCGCACCGAGCATCACCTTCCAGGCGGGGTTGGTCGTGTTGAAGAGGAGTTCCAACTCGTCCCGCAGTACGTTCCTGAAGAGTTCGATGGTCATCTCGGAAAAAGGGGCGAAGCCGAACCCCGCGGCGTTGTTGTAGAGAACGTCGATCCCGCCGAGGGACTCGGCGCCCCGTTCGATCCAGTTGCGGGCAGCGCCTGGATCGGTGAGATCGACCGTGTACCCCTGGACATCGTAGCCGTCGTCCCGCAACAACGCGGCGGTTTTCTCGGCCCCACCTTCGTGGAGGCCACAGCCGACCACTCGGGCGCCTTCTTCGGCGAAGACGCGCTGCGCCGCCTCTCCTTGCCCCCTGGAGGTGCCGGTGATCATCACACGCTTTCCGTCAAGCCTACCCATTGCATGCCTCTCGGTTTGCTGGTGTTTCCGCGGCAGAACACTCAGGCCTGCGCTTGGCCGAAACTGACCTTCACCACGGCCTCGGGGTGTTCGGCCCAGTGGTTGAGCGTTACTTTTCGGTGGCTGATCTTCCAGGTCCCACTGCGCCGCTCATACTTGTCGTGAAAGACTGCCGCTGCAGTGATGTAGAGGTCGTCGGCGGACACCATCATGGCGGCGGCATGACCGACGCCGGATCCCTGGTCACCGCTGATTTCGACGACGTGATTCATGGTGAAATGGTTGAGGACCTTGATTTCCTGCCACGACGCTTCTGCGAACTCGGTGATCTGGTTGTGGCCATCGCAGGTCGCCGGCGGGTGGTCCACGTCCCATATCGCGTCTTCGTGCCAGGCGCTCAGGAAGCGGTTCAGGTCGCGAGTGTCGAGTCCGAGTGCGTAGCTGTCCATAGCGGCCTTGATCTGAAGTCGCGCGAGAAGTTCCTCCTGTGACGCTATGAGCGCATCTTCGCGCATATCCGTGTCCTCTCGATCTCAGGTGGCGTTCAGGGCGCTGATGCCGGCGCCGAGGATGCCCATGTTTCCCTCGCACCAGCTGACCGTGAATTCGAGGTGGGAGATACGCCACCCGTTTTCGGTTCGGACGTAGTCGTCCACGTATTCGCCGAGCTCGGACAGGCTTGGTTCACCGACGGCGTCCCGCAGGTAGGCACCTCCGATCAACCGGTGCCGGCCGCTCGCCCGATCGCCTTCGACGTCGATCTCGTGGTTTCCCAGGAAGTGCTGGGTGTGGTCGAGGTTCTCCATGATCGAACGAGAAGCGTGGAGGATGGCCTCGATGCCCTTGAAAGGGCTCCCCAAGCCGAAGTCGGCGTAGGCGTCTTCGGTGAAGACGTTCCGCAGCAGGTCCCAGTCCTTGTCGTCGATCGCCCTCGCGTAGCGTGAGGACAGCTCGAGGATCTCGGCTCGGTCGCTGAGAGTCTGGAGGTCGAATGTCATGTCGCGTCGCTCTCTGGTTCGGGGGTGTGCATGGGTGCGGTGGATATGCCGAGTGCTTCGCTCGCTCAGGCCTACTGCGTGTGCGACTGGCTGAGGATGCCTGTGTTTCCCTCGCCCCAGGCGATCGTCAGCTCGCGGCGCGAGATCCGCCAGCCTTCGTCGGTGCGGACGTACTCGTCGACGTAGTTCCCGCGCAGACAGGCAGACGGTGCCCCGGTGTCGGTGCGGAGGTAGGCGCCTCCGATCAGCTTGAGACGGCCACGCGCCCGATCGCCGTCGAGTTCGATCTCGTGGTTTCCCATGAAGTGCTGGGTGTGATCGAGGCTGTCCATCTGCGATCGGCAGCCGCGGATGATTTCCTCGATGCCTTTGAACGGCTTCCCGAGCGCGAAGTCGGCCTGGGCGTCTTCGGCGAAGACCGTGCGCATCAGGTCCCAGTCCTTTCCGTCGAGGGCTCTCCCGTAGCGGGAGCGCAGCTCGAGGATCTCGGCACGGTCGCTGAGAGCTTGGAGATCGAACACCATGAGTGGTGCTCCTTCCGGTGGGAGGTCGATTGTTCGAGTGCCGGTCAGGTGGCGTCGTGGGCTAGATAGTCGGTGAAGTTCCGGGCCGGGCGGTGGAGCAGCTGCTCGATGTCGTCGGTGACCGGCGCATGTCTGCGGGTGACGTAGGGATCGAAGATCCGGCCGGCTTGTCGCGGCATTCCGGCGACAGTTTCGAGCCACTCTTCGTAGTCGTGGAGCGGGGGAGATGCCGCGACGACTGTGGCGTCCTTGACGGTGCTGAAGCCTGCTGCGATTTCTTCCGAGCTGAGCTCCTTGGGCCCGGTGAGGTGCAGGGGTGACGGTGGCAGGTGTTCGGAAACCAGGCACTCCACCGCGGATTCCGCGACGTCGTCCGGGTGTACGAGAGCGAGGCCGGCGAGGCCGGCTGGCCAAACGAACTGGTTCTTGGTGAATCCGGCCGCGATCAGGGGGTTCGCGTCGATGCTCATGAACCAGGTCGGTCGCAGCATGACGCTGTCTATGCCGGTGTCGAGGATGCGGTCTTCCGCGGGCCCGTGCAGCGCGGCCACCATATCGGGGGGAGTGGCCTTTTCCTGGTCGCTGAGTCCGTCCCAATGGTAGTAGAGGATCTCGCTGGAAAGCTTGACCACGCGCCGGACACCTGCCCGCTGGGCTGCCTCGATCGCATGTATTTCCTGCCGCGGTTCCCGGATCGCGCGGGAAACCTGCATCACGTGATCGACCCCGTGGAACGCGGCCTTGAGCGTGCGGGGGTCACCCAGATCGCCCCAGACGATGTCGTCGACGCCCGACGCGGCGATCTTCATCGCGCCGGTCGGAGAATGGGAGAGACCTCGAATTGGGACGTCTCGCTGTATCAGCCCGCGGCAGACGCGGCGGCCGATTTGGCCGCTGGCGCCGATGACCAGGACCTTGGGTTTACCCGTCATGAAGATGAACCACCCGGTGAAGTTGCTTTTCGTCGATGAGGCCGGCTTTCACAGGTCATTCCGGCAATCGCCCGGCCGCATACCGGCTGGCCTCGTCGGGGACGACGCCGATGTGTGTGCCGGCAAGGCTGGTGTAGAGGCCGATCTGCGGGTCGGGCATGAGAGCCTTGCGTGCGGCGTCGGTCCACGTCAGCCCGGCGCGACAGTCGAAGTTGATCTTCATTTCCCTGATGCGCTCGACTGGTCCTTCGGGGTAGAACGGCGGTCGTTTGATCCCCGGGTGCGGAATGGACGGCGGCAACCGCCAGAGGTGACCGTCGGTGTGCGGGGCCGCGTCGGCGACGTGGTTGAACCAGACCTCTTCGTAGTCGTTCATGTGCGCCGGTGCGCCGATGCTCCCGTCGGGCGCCGGAACGTTGGGGAACGGCTTCGGGCTCATCACGTTGAAGAAGAAGGACTTGTCACGTCCCATGAGGACAGCCCCGGAAGGCGGTGGAAGGAACCCGTGCGAAGAGCCGAGCCCGGGAATGTCCCAGACGTTGAGGCTGAAGACGACGGGGTCGCCGACCCAGCCGATGACATCGGAGCACGGATCGAAGTCGTAGGTGAGCGTGTGGATCTCGCCCCGGAACTTGAGTCGCACTTCGGTCTCGACGTTCCGGATCTCGCCGACCGGCTCCGGGAGCTTCATCGCGGAGTAGTCGGTGAAGAAGCTCGCGAACCCGGCGTTGTCCCAGAGTTCTTCCGCCGGTTCCGCAGGCTCTGCGGTCTCGAAGATGAGGACCGCGTTGCCGTCGGCCTGCCGCGGTGTCTCCCGGTAGACGAGTCCTTTCGGGATGACGGCGAAGTCACCGGGCTCGACTTCGAACCTGCCCAGCTCGGTCTCGATCAGGAACTCGCCGCGGTGGTAGAAGCGGATCTGGTGGTAGTCCGCGTTGAGCTCGGCGAACGGCATCGGCTGCGACCGACGTGACAGTGAGACCACGATCCCGTCCCCGCGGAGCAGCTCCATCGGTGAGCCTGCAGCGTCAGTCTGGTCGGCAGGCGCCAGTGTGGTGGTGTCGGTTCCCTTGTACATCACGTCGTCGCTCGACCAGGTTTTCGGAAAGCCGACATTGCGTGACCGGAACAGGTGAACCCATTGGCCGAAGAAGCCGTGCTGGGTGTAGATCTCGTCGAGGTGCTCGGAGATCCCCGTTGTTGCGCGCGGGATGACGCCCCGCCGGATATTAGACGACACTTCGTTGACTCCCATTCGTCCTGTATTGCTGCCGGCCGGTTCCAAGCAGGATCCGTTGCGGCTGAAGGAACTGGCTACTGCGGCCGGCGAGTCGCCGTCTTGGGCCGGTCCCGAGACCGGCGAGCCCGGACTTGGCCGGACGGCAGCGCCGTGATTGCGGCGTTGCCCGCGGGCGGGGACGGCAGAGGGGTGCGCGTTGGGCGGTGGCCGGCTCTGCGTGCAAGATCGAACATCGATACCTCCTTGTATCGACGGGTCACGGGGCAACAGCCGACTAGAGAAAACCACGAAACATTCGATATTTCAAGCCTGGGTGCTGCAGGGCGCTCTGGACCTGCGCAAACGGCGACGACGGGCCTGGCGAAGCTGTGGTTCGCCGGCTGGGAAGCCTGTGCGCTGCGGGTCGGCTAACGGACGCCGCGGATCCCTCGAGCTCGCAGCCAGGAGACGACTTCGGCCTGGTAGGCCGTCGTGCCGAGGCCGAGGATCACCGAGTGGCCGTCGTCCGGGGCGATGTACTTGGTGAACAGCCCGGCTTTGTAGTGGCTCGCTTCGCCGGCAGTCTCCGGGTCCGTGAAGCAGTTGTCCGTGGTGCCGCACCAGATTTGGTCGTACTCGCCGAGAGTCCAGAGGATCGGTGCATCGATTCGCTGGGTGAGCTCGGTGTAGGACTTCGCGACGATGTCGGCGAGCTCGGTCGCCGTCACAACGTCTTTGTCCTTCTCCTCGTACTCGAGCTGCGCCGGGTCGTAGGTGCCGGGCGGACCGTAGAAGACCACTCGCCGGCCCGGCAGGGTGGTCAGATAGGTCGGATCGAGTGCCCACGGCCGGCTGCTGAACTTCGGATCGAGGAGCGCCGGGTACGCGACCGTCGCGAGCCTCACGAGTGACCGGGGTGCGCCGAAGTAGTGGCCGACCGCATGCGTCGTCAGCGCGTCGACGTCGTGGAACGTCGCGGCTTCCACCTGGGCGATGAGGCCGCCCATCGAGAACCCGTTCGTGACGATGGTCGGGAACGGCCGGCCGAGGCTACCGCGTCGGAGGTGCTGGATGAGCTGGTGCACGGTGAACGCCGCCACGTCGAAGGTGAGACTCGCGCCGAGCGGGTGGTCGCTGTGACCGTAGCCGAGCCGGTCGAAGTTCAGGACAGTGAACCCTTGCCGCGTCATGGAGCGCACGTAATTGTAGCGGTCCGGCTGGTACGGCCAGTCGAAGTAGGTGTGGTCGTAGGCGCCACCGTGGATCAGGACCTGAACCGGTTGCTCACCGAGCCGGGCGGGGTCGTCCGTGCAGAGCTGTCCCCAGATCTTGGCGGCGGCGCCACCGGCCTGACCGGTGGTCACGGGGAAGGAGTATTCGCGGCATTGAGCATCGCTGGCCGACGCTGCGACGGCCACGCTGACCGGGTTGGGTACGCCAGGCATGCCCGGAACCAGCCGCGGGCTGAACGGCCACGCGGCCATCGCCGTGGCGCCTGCCGGTTTCGGGATCGCGCTGCTCGAGGTGAAGAGCAGCACGACGGTGACGAAGAAGATCCCGGGTATGGACAGCTTGGAACGCATACAAACTCCCGTTGTTCAATCCGGACGGTGCCCGGCCCGAGGTGCGATGGCGAGGTGGTGCGGCTCGTTCGGCCTTGTTGCGCAACGGGCCTGCGTCGGGCGAGCCGTGGCCGAGGTCGCCGGGAGAGGGAGGGAATCGCCGCAGGTTAACAGGGAGGGGGCTGCGAAGCCAGATCGAGAACCGGTGCGCGGCCCGGTGGGGAACTGCTTCTGTCGCTGGAAAGTACGCGCGGAGCGACGGGTCCGAAGTGGACGATGCACAGGATGGACAGGCGACGGACAGTGGCTCGGGTCCTGGTGGACAAGCCGTCGCGAGGATGCGGCAGTTTCACCGGTTCAGGTGAACATGGCGAAAAGGGGTCCCTTGACGGACCTGGTCTGGGCTCGGTCGTACAAGGCCCGTGTGCTTGCCCGAAGGCTGCTCACTCTTGAAACATCGAATGGTTCGTGGTTTCCTTCCCTTGCTGTCGCGGACGGTGCCTGGGCGAGGTCAGCGCTCGTCAACCGCTCGAAGAGGAGAAGCAATGACCTATGCAGCCGACGTCGCGCACCCGGCCGCGCCACCGGCGGAAAGCTTGCAGGACAGAGTCCGGCGGCTCGTGCCGCAACTGCGGGCCAACGCGCGAACCGTCGACGACCACGGTCGGCTCACCGACGACAATGTGTCCGCGCTGGCTTCGGCCGGCATCTACGACATGATGAAGCCCCGCCGGTTCGGCGGCTCGGAGACCCCGTTGCCCGAGCAGATCGCGGCGTTGGCCGAACTGGGACGTGGTTGCGGCTCGACAGCGTGGGTCGCGCAGGTGGGTGTGTTCTCCGCGTGGCTCGCGGCCCAGTTCAGTGATGAGGCCCAGGCTGAGGTCTTCGAGACCGCCGACGTCCGCCTGTGTGGCACCTTCGCCCCCACGGCCACGGGGAAGCGCGTCGACGGCGGCTTCGTCGTCACGGGATCCTGGCCCTTCAACACCGGATGCTGCCACGCCCAGTGGGATGTCCTCCCCGCACGGGTAACCAAAGAGGACGGGACCGTCGAGGTCATCGCGTCGCTCATCCCGATGTCCGACCTCGACATCGAGCTGAGCTGGGACGTTGACGGACTCTCCGGAACCGGGAGCAACACCACGGTGGGCCACGAGGTGTTCGTTCCCGACCACCGGACCATGCCGTTCAGCTATGTGTGGCGTAACACCATGAAGTCCGCGGCGAACGCTGGTTCGCCGCTCTTCCGGGCCGCCGCGGTGCCCATCGTGATGGCGGTGAGTGCGGCAGTCCCGGTCGGCATGGCGCGCGGAGCAATGGAACTGTTCCTGGACCGCTTGCCCGGCCGCGCCATCACGTACACCGCACACGCCAACCAGGCCGAGACGCAATTGACCCACCTGCAGTTGGCTGAAGCGCAGACAAAAATCGAGCTGGCGTGGCACCTCGTAGTGCGCATGGCCGAGTCGGCATGGGAACACTCCGAGGCGGGACGGGACATGAGCCTGCCGGAGCGAGCCCGCATCCGGTCGGATGCCGGTTACGCGACCCGGCTTGCGCGGGAAGCCGTCGAAATCCTCAACTCGGCCAGCGGTGCTTCCTCGATTCGCCGGGACGTGCCGTTCCGGCAGTTCTTCCGCGACATCGAAGCGGTGTCACTGCACGCGGCCCTCAACCCGAATGCCGGGTTGGAGGTCTACGGCCGGGTCCTTCTCGGGCTCGACCCCGCGACAACGCTCGTGTAGGCGCCGTGTGGCAGATGTGGTTCGTGTCAGGCAGTTCGAAGCAGAGCAGAAAGTCGGGATCGGTCATGTCCACGACCTCCGTGCCGGTCGATCGGGAGCGCTTTCGCAATGTGCTGGGCCACGTCCCGACGGGAGTGGTCGTGATCACCGCGACAGGCGAGGGCCGGCGTCCGATGGGCATGGCCGTCGGATCATTCACCTCGGTGTCGCTCGACCCGCCGCTCGTGGCGTTCCTGCCGGCGATGTCCTCGACGACCTTTCCGGCCATCTGGCGTTCGGGGTCCTTCTGTGCCAACGTGCTCGGTGCCGACCAGGAGCAGCTCAGCCGGCGGTTCGCGGTGAGCGGGGGAGACAAGTTCCAGGGTGTGGGCTGGCGTTCCGCTGCGAGCGGGTCTCCCGTCATAGACGACGTGATCGCCTGGATCGACTGCGACATCGAGCAGGTCACCGAGGCGGGCGACCACTATCTGGTGCTGGGCCGGGTAACCGGTCTCGAGGAAGAGCGGTGGTCGTCTCCCCTGCTGTTCTTCCGAAGCGGCTACCACCGCATTGCCTCAAGCTGATCAGGGCTGCCTCTGTTGAGCAGAGGGAACCTCTGTAACTGGTCCCGACTTCAGCCAGGAGCAGGTACTCTTCTGCTATGAAGAAAACCGCGTCCGCCCCCCGGTCAGGCACTGCCGCTCCGCCGCAATACCCGATCGAGTCGGTCGACAACGCGCTGCGGATCCTGCTTCTGCTGGGCGAGCGCAGTGAGCTGCGGCTGACCGAAGTTTCGGAGTACCTCGGCGTGGCGTCCTCCACCGCGCACCGCCTGCTGGCGATGCTCCAGTATCGCGGGTTCGTCCGGCAGGAGGCGCGGTCCAAGGCCTATCGCCCCGGTACGGCCCTGACCGGGGTGGCGTACGCCATCCTGCAGCGTTTCGACGTGCGAGAGACGCTCCGGCCCTTCCTGGAGCGATTGCACGCCGAGCTGGGGGAGACGGTGCACCTGGGAATTCTCGACGGCTCCACGGTTCGGTTCATCGACGCGATGGAAAGCCCCAAGGCGGTGCGGGTGGGTTCTCGGCTGGGCCAGTCCATGGCGGCGAACTGCACGTCGACCGGCAAGGCCATGCTGGCCGAACTGTCCACGGAGGACGTCCGGCGGATGTATCCGGTCGAGGAGCTCGAGGGGCTGACGAGCAATTCCATCCGTTCCCGGACCGAGCTCGAACTGGAGCTGGAGGCGATCCGGCGCCGGGGTTACGCGACCAGCAACGAGGAAAGCGAGGAGTCGGTGTCCTCGGTCGCGGTGGCGTTCCCGGTGGGCACGTCCCCGGTGAGCTTGGCGATCAATGTGTCGGTTCCCGTCATCCGCATGAACCGGACCGATGTGCGCCGGATGGGCGAGTTGCTGCGCCGGACCGTCGAAGAGGCCGCGGTTTTCGTGCACTGACTCCTGGATCGAACCAGCTGCTTTGTTCGCGCGCCAGGGCCGGCGCCTCGGTCGCCGAGGGCTCGTCCGTCAGCGGAAGAGCCTGTCCAACCCGGCCGGCAGCCGCCGCTCCGGACGATCCGGCAGTGCCTCGTCCTCGGCACTCGCGTTGCCGAGGTAGTGGCGTGAGACGTCCTCGTCGGCGAGCAGCGCGGCCGCGGTGTCCAGCCGGGTCAGCCGTCCGTTTTCGAGCACGGCTCCCTGATCGGCCACCTGAAGGGCGGCGGCGGCGTTCTGCTCGGCGAGCAGGATCGCCACGCCGTCGGCCGCCAGGCCGGAGACCGTCCGCAGGATCTGTGTGACCAGCATCGGCGCCAGGCCCAGGGACGGTTCGTCGAGCAGGAGCACCTCGGGCTCGCGCACGAGTGCACGCCCGATGGCGAGCATCTGCTGCTGACCGCCGGACAGCAGGCCCGCCTTGCGATCGGTGAACTCCCGCAGGATCGGGAACAGCTCGTACACCCGGTCGGTCCGAGCGGCCTCGGCGGTCCCCGTCAAGTCGAGCCCGTGCAGGCCGACCCGGAGGTTGTCCGCCACGCTGAGGTCGGCGAACAGTTGCCGCCCGGCCGGCACCAGGCACAGCCTCCGATGGGCCACCACGTGGGCCGGCAAGCCCGTGATTTCGCCGTCGTGCAGCTTGATCCGGCCGCGGTCGGGCCGGTGCAGACCGGCGATGCAGTGCAGGAGCGTCGTCTTGCCGGCTCCGTTGGCACCGACCAGGGCGAGGACCTGACCGGCCTCCACGTCGAGGGAGACGTCGCGCAGGGCGCGGGTCGCGCCGTGGCTTGCGTGCAGTCCGGTGACGGTCAGGGTCATGCCTTCGCTCCCAGGTAGGCCTCGATGACGGCGGGGTTCTCGCGCACCGCCGCGGGTGTGCCGTCCGCGATCGCCTTGCCGGCGTCGAGGACCAGCACGGCGTGGCTGAGGCGCATGATCAGGTCGATGTTGTGCTCGATCACGACCAGCGAGATGCCGCCCGCGCACACCGCTCGCAGGACGTCGCACAGCTCGTTGGTTTCGGTGTCGTCGAGGCCTGCCGCAGGCTCGTCGAGCAGCAGCAGGCGTGGCCCACCGGACAAGCCTCGGGCGACTTCGACCAGGCGCTGCACCCCGGCCGGCAGGTCGGCGGCGTCCTGGTCGGCGAACCGTTCGAGCTCGAGGAACCGGAGGAGGTCGTCGGCTCGGGCGACCAGGGACCGCTCCTCCCGCCGGGTGCGCGGCAGGCGCAACCCCTCGGAGAGCAGGCGGGCGCGAGTGAAGCGGTAGCCGCCGAGCATGACGTTCTCCCGTACGGTGAGACCGGGCACCAGCCGTGCGGACTGGAAGGTGCGCATCAGGCCGAGGGACGGCAGCTTGTGCGGAGCCAGGCCACTGATGGGACGTCCGGCGAACTCCACGGTCCCGGAATCAGGCTTGGTGAACCCGGTGATCAGGTCGAGCAGGGTCGTCTTGCCCGCGCCGTTGGGCCCGATGATCGACCGGACCGAGTTCGGGGAGACGGTGAAACTGACCTCGTCCACGGCTCGCAGCCCGCCGAAACTCCGGCCGAGCCCGTGGACGGACAGGAGGGGCGTTTCGTTCATCAGTGGGAATCCCTTCGTCGCGCCGCGTTGCGGAGGTATGCGGTGAACGTTCCCCAGATGCCTCGCGGCAGGTAGGTCATCACGACGATCAGGAGGAGGCCGGCGACGAGGGGCTCCCATAGTGCGAAGCTCTGTCCGGCGATGGGCAGTCCCTGGATGATCAGCGCGCCGAGAAGAGGCCCGACGAGAGTGCGTGCCCCGCCGAGGGCGAGCATGATGACGATGCTGAAGGCCACGGTCACGCTGAGCACCTCGGGTGACATGAAGCGCAGGTAGAAGGCGTACATGCTGCCGCCGAGCGAAGCCAGGACGGCGGAGACCACGAAGGCCATCGTCTTGTAGCGCGCGGTGTTGATGCCCAGCATGGACGCGGCACCCGGATCGTGGCCGATCGCGGTGAGCACACGTCCGGTCTGCGAGCGTTTGACGTTGGCCATGAAGGCCGCCGCCAGGATCCCGGCCACGAGCAGGACGAAGTAGTTGGCCCGGTCGCTGAAGACGGTGTAGCCGGCGAGCTGCAGGCTCGGAATCGCCACCATGCCCGAGGGGCCGCCCGTGAGGCCGGTCCATCCGGAGGCCAGCGACTGGGTCGCCACCGCGAGGCCCAGGGTGGCCAGCGCGAAGTAGTACCCGCGCAGCCGCAGGAACAGCCTTCCCAAGACGAAGGCGACGGCACCCGACAGTGCGGCGGCCGCGATCGCGGAGACCGTGGTCGGCCAGTGCCAGGACAGTGTGAGCGCGCCGGCGCCGTAGCCGCCGATCGCCATGAACAACGTCTGGCCCAAGGAGACCTGTCCCGCGTGTCCCATGAGGAGGGTCAGGCCGAGCGATACGAGGAAGAAGATGGCGGCGACCACGAGCAGCCCGGTGATGCCGGGTACCAGGAAGGGGAGCACGACCGCCACGGCGAGGGCGATCGTAGCCGTGACGGTCCGTCGGCCGTCGCCCGTCGGGTTACGTTCACGGCGCGGGAGGAACCGCCCGGTGCCGGTGGCCGGGCTGACCGATTCGTCGGCGGGGGAGAGTGTCATCGGCGCACCTCGCTCGTCCGGCCGAGCAGGCCGGTGGGGCGGAATATCAACAACACGATCAGGGCGGTCATCGCGGCGACCTGGGCGAGGTCACCGCTGGTGTAACGGCTGAAGACGCCCTGGAGGAGACCGAGGACGAGGCCGGCGAGCACCGCGCCCGCGGTGCTGCCCAGCCCTCCGGCCACAGCCGCGATGAACCCGGTGACCGCGTACGACGTCACCGTGGTGAACTGCAGGAACGTCACCGGGATGACCGCGGTGCCGGCGAGCGCCGCCATCGCTCCGCAGAGCGTGAAGGCGACCAGGCGGGTGCGGCCGACGTGGATTCCCTGCAGGGCCGCGGCCGACGGGTTGGCGGCGGTCGCGCGCATGGTCAGCCCGAAGCGCGTGCGGTGCAACAGGTACCACAGGCCCGCGACGGCGAGGAGCAAGGCACCGATGATCCAGAAGTACTGCGGGACGATGCGGACTCCGCCGATCGTCACGGCCGCGCCGGAGGTGAAGGGCTGCATCGTGTAGGGCAGGTTTCCCCAGACGAGCAGGACGAATCCGCCGATCGCCTGCAGCAGGCCGACGGTGATCAGGAGCATCCGGTCGTTGGTCGCCCGGTGGGCGGCGGGAACCATGACGATCCGGTCGACCGCGGCGAGGACCGCGGCGAACAGCACCACGACGATGGGCACGATTGCCAGCGGTGGTAGGCCGAGGAACTGTTGCAGGGACACCGCGGTGAGTGCTGACAGGACGACGAAGCCGCCCTGTGCGAGGTTGATGATCCGGCTGATCGAGTACACGACAGACATGCCCAGTGCGATGAGGGCGTAGACGCATCCGTCCACGAGACCGCCGAGGACCACCTGGATGAATCCGGTCACGATGGTTACCTCCCGACGTAGGTGAAGGAGTCGCGTGACGCCCGCACGATGGCGATGTCGTCCTTGGTGAGCCCGCGATGATCCTGGGGACTGAAGGAGTAGGTGCCGACCACCCCGATGACACCTCGCAGGTTCTGCAGGACCTGCTTGGCCCGGTGCGGATCGCCCTGTGCCTCGCCGAGTGCTTGGGCGGTGAGGGTGACCGCGTCGAAGGCGACCCCGGGTCCGAAGTCCGGCTGGGTACCGTAGCGGGCCTGGAACTGGTCGTGATAGTCCTGTTCCAGTTGCCGGGCCTCGGGGCCGCGTGGGGAATGTTCCCACCAGAAGTCCTGGGTAGCCGGGATGAGCAGCGTCTCCGGGAGGTAGTCCTTGACTCGCCGGAGGAAGTTGTAGGTGAGGTTGCCGTCGGTGGTGGCGGTGGGCAGGTGCAGCCCCATCTCCCGGGCACCCTTGAACGCGACGGCGGCCGCGGCCCCCGTGCTCCACACGACAAGCGCCTGCGGCTGCGCGGAGGAGACGGCCTGCAGCTGGGAGGTGACGGACACGGCGTCGGCGCCGTACGAAGCCGCCGAAACCACCTGGACCCCGACCACACCCGCCGCGTGCTTCGTGGACAGTGCACCGTCCACGCCGCTGGCGTCGGTCGTGCTGATCAGGCCGATCCGCGTGATTCCCCGGCTCTTCCAGTACTCCAGAAGCCTCTCGGCGAGGTCCTCCGTGGACGCGCTGGCGGACCACTGCCAGCCGTCCGCCGCCGGTTTCACACCGGGGGACAGGCAGTAGTCGACGAGCTGGGCGCTCGCGGCGAGGGGGATGACTGCCCGGCAGGGGCCGGACAGTGACGGGCCGACGATCGCGTCGACCTTGCCGATCATGCGGCGCGCCGCCAGCACCGCCTGGGCCGGATTGCTCTGATCGTCCGCCGTGACCAGGCGCACCGGATGCCCGTTGATCCCGGCCCGGGAGTTCAGCCGGTCCACGGCGAGCTGTGCTCCTTGCAGTTCGCCCACGCCCAGCTGACTACCCGAGCCGGTCTGGCTCACGATGACGCCGATGGTGTAGGAGCCGTCGTCCTTGGCCGCGTCCGCGGCCGAACAAGCGGTGGACAGCAACGCCACCGCGGCGAGGCCGCTCACTCCCGCGGCCCAGCGGTGAAACCTCACAGTGCACCCCGCTTCCTCATCGAAGACCTGCTGCCGCTACCGCTGTGGGAGCCGGGCGCGCGCCGTGACTGTGTTGGAACGATCCGCACTGATCGTCTCCTCCGGACGTCCTGTAACTCTTCTGTCTGGCAGAGAAGGTATCTGCTTGCCGGGATAGTAAGTGGCCTATCTGACGTTGTCCAGAAGCGCAGTCGCTTGACACGGCGCTCCGACATGAGTCAGCCTTATCTGCATACGAGATGTACATTCTGCATAGCAGAGAAAGCGCGGGTCGCTGATGACCGATCAAGACCTCTTGCTGGCGGACGTGCGACGGGGGATGGTCCCCGCGCACATCTACAACGACGAGGAGATCTTCCGGCTCGAGCAGGAGCGCCTGTTCAGCCGTGCCTGGGTGTTCGTCGGTCACGAGTCCGAGATCCCTCAGGCGGGGGACTACGTCGTGCGCCGGGTCCTCGACGACTCCTTCATCATCTCCCGCGGTGAAGACGGCCAGGTCCGGGCCATGTTCAACATGTGCCTGCACCGCGGCATGCAGGTCTGCCGGGCCGAGATGGGCAACGCGTCGCACTTCCGCTGCCCCTACCACGGCTGGTCCTACCGCAACGACGGGCGCATCGTGGGTCTTCCGTTCCACAAGGACGCCTACGGCGGGGAGGCCGGCTTCCGGCGCAAGGGGCAGACGCTGCTACCGGCTCCCGCGCTCGATACCTACAACGGCCTGATCTTCGTCAGCCTCGATCCCGACGTCGTCCCGTTGCGCGAGTACCTCGGCGATTTCGCGTTCTTCCTGGACTACTACACCAAGCAGTCGGCCGGAGGGATCGAGCTGCGCGGTCCCCAGCGCTGGCGGATCAAGGCCAACTGGAAGATCGGCGCGGAGAACTTCGCCGGCGACATGTACCACACACCCCAGACCCACTCTTCCGTTGTCGAGATCGGGCTCTTCCGCGAGCCCAAGGCGGAGAAGCGCAAGGACGGCTGCACCTACTGGGCCGGCAACGGCGGCGGAACCACTTACAAGCTGCCGCCCGGCACGCTCGAGGAGAAGCTGCGCTATGTCGGCTATCCCGACGTGATGATCGAGAAGATGAAGACGGTCTGGTCGCCCGAGCAACTCGACGTGATCGGCCGGGACGGCTTCATGATCTCCGCTGCGTCGGTTTTCCCGAACATGAGCTTCGTGCACAACTGGCCGCGGGTCGGGGACTCCGACGACGTGCTGCCCTTCATCTCGATCCGGACCTGGCAGCCGGTCGGCGCCGACGAAACCGAGGTCCTGTCCTGGTTCGCGGTCGACGCGGAGGCGCCGGAGGAATTCAAGGCGTTGTCCTACAAGGCCTATCTCATGTGCTTCGGCTCGACCGGCATGTTCGAGCAGGACGACGTGGAGAACTGGGTGTCGCTGACGAACACCGCGGCCGGCGCCATGGCGCGCAGGCTGCTGCTCAACAGCCGGATGGGCATCCTCGAGGACGGCACCGAGGTGGTGCCCGCGCTGACCCCCGACCAGTTCGCCGGGCCGGGTGAGGCTCACGTCGGGTACGGCGAGTACAACCAGCGGCACCTGCTCAACCGGTGGGCCGACTATCTGGAGCGCCCGGCGGCCAAGGCCGCGCAGGTCGAGGTGAGCGGGCTTCCCCGCGCCGCCGGGGCCGGTTCCGTGAACGGTTCGGACGGCAAGGCGGTGCACTCGTGACCGTGGACAGCAGCGACCGGCCCACCCAAGCCAAGGCCGAGCAGGAGAAGGCGGGCGTCCGCGCGACTGGCAATGGCGGCCCGTACTCGGCCGAATCCCGGCTCGGCGGCCACGCTCCCACCACCCAGCGGGTGGCGCGGAGCCTGCCGTTCTCCGACGAGCGGCATCTGCAGGCGCACCACTGGCTCGTCGAGGAGGCCTATCTGCTCGACGCCCAGCACTACGAGGATTGGCTCGGCCTGCTCACCGAAGACATCCACTACATCATGCCGGTGCGGGTGACGACGGCGATGAGTGCGGGCTACGACTCCGCCCCGAAGATGGCTCACTTCGACGAGAACAAGTACTCCCTGAGCCGCCGGGTCGCGCGCTTCCTGACTGAGCACGCGTGGACCGAGGACCCGCCGTCGCGGTTGCGGCACTACGTCGCCAACGTCCGCACGTTCGCGAGCGAGAAGCCGGACGAGATCGTTGTGGATTCCGCGGTGCTGCTCTATCGCAGCCGCGGCGACGTCCGGGAAGCCACCGTTTTGTCCGCCGGGCGTGAGGATCTGCTTCGCCGGACGCCGGACGGGACGGGCTGGCAGCTCGCGCGCCGGACGATCCTCGTCGACGACTCCGTTCTCCGCACCCAGAATCTGGCGATTTTCCTATGACAGAGCGGATGAACCTGAGCTGGGAGGGCGAAGAAGAGGATGCCCGTGCTGCCAGGCGCGCTGCCGAGGAACTGGACGAGCTACGCGCACGCCGGCAGGGCGAGGCGATCGCCCTCGGCAACGAGTTCGCCGAGATCCGGGTCGCCAGGGTCGAGACGCGCAACGGCTCACGGTTGCTGATCGAATCCCCGAAGTCGGGGCAGTGGGTCGCACTCTGCCCACTGGAACTCGAGGCGCTGACCTGGCAGAACACGGCGACGTTCTCGGCGATGATCGGCAATCCGTTCGGGCCGCTCGTGACCGTGGAGGAGGAAGGATGAGCGACTGGCTGGCGGGACGCCGGGCTCTGGTGATCGGCGCCGGGTCCGGCATCGGGCGCGCGGTCGTGGACGCCTTCCTCGCGGAGGGGGCCCAGGTCGCCGTGCTCGAACGGGACGAGCGCAAGTGCGCGAAGCTGTCCGAGGAACGGCCCGGCCTGCCCGTGGTTGTCGGCGATGCCACCACCCGGGAGGCCAACGAGGCGGCCGTGGCCGCCACGGTCGAGGCCTTCGGCGGCCTGGACGTGCTGGTGAACTGCGTGGGGGTCTTCGACTTCTACCAGGGCATCGGCGAGCTGCCGGCGGACCGCCTCGACGACGCGTTCGACGAGATCTTCCGGGTGAACGTCAAGAGCCACCTGCATTCGGTCAAGGCGGCGTTGCCGGAGCTGCGCCGGAACAAGGGGTCGGTCATCCTCACCGAGTCGACCTCGGCGTACTACCCGGGCCGGGGCGGAGTGCTGTACGTGGCAACCAAGTTCGCGGTGCGGGGGCTGGTCACCGCGATGGCCCACGAGCTCGCACCCGACGTGCGGGTCAACGGCGTCGCGCCCGGCGGAACTCTCAACACCGACCTGCGCGGTCTCGACAGCCTGGGCTTGAACACGAAGCGGCTGGACGACACGCCCGGACGGGAAGCCGAGCTGGCCGGCCGGGTGCCGCTCAAGGTCGCACTGTCCGGCGAGGACCACGCCTGGAGCTACGTGTTCCTCGCCGCCGAGCGGGCTCGCGGCATCACCGGAGGAGTGGTGCACCCCGACGGCGGGATCGGCGTAAAGGCATGAAGGGACGAATGACATGGCTGTCGTGAAAGCCGACCTGGCCGCGTGCCAGGGCTACGCGAACTGCGTGGTGGCCGCCGACGACACGTTCGACATCGACGACGACGGCATCGTGGTGCTGCTCAAGGGTCGGATTCCGGAGTCGGACCGGGCGCGGGTGGAAGAGGCCGCGCGCAGCTGTCCGGTCTCGGCGCTGGTGGTCGTCGACGACGGTGAAGCCGAATGAGCCGCCACCCGACCACCGTCATCGTTGGCGCCTCGATCGGTGCCGTGCGCACCGCCCAGGCGTTGCGCGCGGAAGGCTACGCCGGTGAGATCGTGCTCGTCGGCGGAGAGGCCGCGCTGCCATACGACAAACCGCCGTTGTCCAAGGCGTTTCTCGCCGGAACCGTGACGCACGCCGACATCACGCTGCTCGATGACACGACGGCGGCTGTCGCAGGGATCCAGCTAAGGCTCGGCCGGGCGGCGACCGGACTGGACCTCGCGGGCCGCTCGGTCGAACTGGCGGACGGTGCCCGGCTCGGCTTCGACGAGCTGGTGATCGCGACCGGCGCCCGTGCCCGGCCCTCTCCGTGGGGTGAGCGGCCCGGAGTGCACACGGTGCGGACAGCCGCCGACGCCGTGGCCCTGCGCGAGGACCTGGCGCGCGGCGGTCCGCTGGTCATCGTCGGTGCGGGCTTCATCGGTGCCGAGATCGCCGCGACCGCCACCGCGATGGGGACCGGCGAGGTGACGCTCGTCGACCCGGTGGCGGTGCCGCTCAGCCGGGTCCTCAATCCCGCCGTCGCCGAACGGTTCGGCCGGCTGCACACCGACCGTGGCGTCCGGACCAGGTTCGGGGTCGGGGTGACCGGCATCGAGGGCCGAGGCAGCGGGCTCCGCGTCGTCCTCGCCGACGGGACCGAGCTGCCCGCCGCCACGGTCGTCGTCGGCATCGGTTCGGTGCCCAACGACGAGTGGCTTCGCGGATCCGGTCTGACCATCGAGGACGGGGTGGTGTGCGACCGGTTCAGCCAGGCGGCCGAGCACGTCCACGCCGTCGGCGACGTCGCGCGCTGGTTCCACCCGCGGCATCGGCGGCTGGTCCGGGCCGAACACTGGACCAACGCCGTCGAGCAGGCGAACCAGGTCGCGCACCACATCGTCCACCCGGGCGACCCGCGTACGCACGAGCCGGTCGAGTATGTGTGGAGCGACCAGTACGACTGGAAGATCCAGTTGGCCGGCCGCACCGGGGGAGACCTCGGCCACGTCGTGGTTCCAGGTGCCGATCCCGAACGGACCTTCGCGGTCCTTTACGCCGACCCCGGGGGTGACTTCGCGGGCGCGGTCACCGTGAACTGGCCTCGGGCACTCATCACGTCGCGCAAGGCACTGACTGCCCGGGCCACCTTCGAGTCCGTCCGCGAAACCCTCACGGCGCAGGCCATGAGCGTGCCGATGAAGGGAGGAACGCGATGAGCGAGCTGGACGAGTTGCGGACGTTGGTGGCCGGAGCTTGCCGGGTGCTGGCTGCCCGGGGGCTCGCGGACGGGATCCTCGGTCACGTCAGCCTCCGGGTCGACGCGACCCGGCTCCTCATCCGCTGCCGGGGGCCGCGGGAACGCGGTCTCGGATACACCACGGACGAGGACATCCGCCTGGTCGATCTCGACGGCGCGCCGGGTGCACCCGGCGCGCTCGACGGCGGATACCGCCCACCCAACGAGCTGCCCCTGCACACCGAGGTGTTGCGTACCCGCGGGGATGTCCGGGCGGTCGTGCATGCGCATCCACCGGAGGTGGTCGCGGCGGATTTGGCCGGCGTCGCGATCCGGCCGGTCGTCGGAGCCTTCGACATCCCGGGTACCCGCTTGGCTGCCGGCGGGGTGCCGGTCTATCGGCGTGGGGTGCTGGTCAGCAATCGGGCGTTGGCCGCGGAGATGGTCGGCGCGATGGGCGACCGCCCGGTGGTCCTGCTTCGCGGCCATGGTCTCACGAGCGCAGCGGCTACCGTCGAACAGTCGGTGCTGCAGGCGATCAGTGTCGATCAGATCGCTCGGCTGTCCCTGCGGATCGTCTCCGCCGGCGGAACGCTCGACGATCTTCCCGCCGAGGACATGGCCGAACTACCCGACCTCGGCGCAGGCTTCACCACCGAAACCGCCTGGCGTCACGAGCTCGCCCGGATCCACGGAGTGGTGGCACCGCCATGAGGTCCGATTCCAGCGTGGCGGCAACTCTGCGAGTCGATGCGCCCCATCGCCGGATTGGCCTCATGCGCGCAGGGGAGTCACCTCGACCGGCGTGTGCATGACACGGTCGTGGCCGGCTTCGCGTGCCGCGCCGCGAAGGAGGTCGGTTCGGCCGGTATCTTCGACAGCTCGGACATCCGATCCCGCGGTTCGAGCCGGGTCACGCCGGCACCCCGGGACGCTCGGAGCCCGCCAGCCAGGCGGCGCCCTCCCCGTAGAGCCGGTCTACTGCCGGCCCGACGAGGCCCGGCAGGCCGAGTTTCACCGTGAACCCGGCCTTCGTCTGCACGTAGCCGAGATGGCGGTACCCGTCCGGGAACCGGGCGAGCAACTCAGGGTCGAGTTTGAGCGAGGCGGCGGGATCGACGATGTCGAGGCGATCCTTCTCGTAGATCGGCTGCCTGCGAACGATCGTCCACTCGCCGGAGTCGCGGGAGAGGAAGTCGTAGAAGCGGCCCGTGCACACCACGTCCACCAGTACGTCGTCGACTTCCGCGCGCTGACTGATCGTCATCTTGGTCTGGGCGATCGCCCGGTCGCCCGCCACGTCCGAGGTGTGCCCGCCCAGGAAATGCAGGATCCTGACGCCGTTCTCGAAGCCCCGTTCGCTGGCGGCGATGAAGTCGGCGGCAGGGCCCTGGAACCACGTGGCGCTCATCCATCCGTCCGGGTGCCAGGTGGTGGCGAACCGGTTCCAGTCGCCGGCGTCCCGCCACAGCGCCCAGTTCTCCACGACCTGCCTGATCTTGGACTGATCGGCGTTCATCTGTACCTCCTCGTTGTCATCGCCGGCCGCATGTTCGAACCGACGCTGGGGGAGACCGGAGTTGCGGTCTCGTTCGCTTCGGCGTCGTGGGCGTAGATCCAGCCGTTGGCGATCAGTGGGTCCTCGTCGGCCAAGGACGCGTCGCGGGCTTGTTGTTCTGGCCCGTCGGGCAGGTGGTTGAGGTGAGCTCGGGCGTGGCTGATCTTCTGTAGCCGGGTGGTGCGGTCGATCCGGAGTGATTCGTAGCGGCGCAGGGCGCGTTCGGGTACTCGCACGTCGTGGGCGAGGCAGCGGGCGAGGACCGCGGCGTCCTCGATGGACTGGGCGGCGCCCTGGGCGAAGAAGGGGAACATGGGGTGGGCGGCGTCGCCGAGGAGGGTGATGGGGCCGTGGCTCCAGTGTTGGAGTGGTTCGCGGTCGAGCAGTGCCCAACGGCCGGGGGTGCCGGCGCCGTGGATCAGTTCTCGTAGCCGGGGGTCCCAGCCGGTGAAC
Organism: Amycolatopsis sp. NPDC051371; assembly: GCF_040682155.1. NCBI lineage: Bacteria > Bacillati > Actinomycetota > Actinomycetes > Pseudonocardiales > Pseudonocardiaceae > Amycolatopsis > Amycolatopsis sp. NPDC051371. The sequence goes on along the minus strand of NZ_JBFBAG010000003.1, from coordinate 124,979 downwards.
TCGGCGAGGAACTCTTCCACGGTGGCGGTGGCGCTCCAGGACTCGGTCGTGTAGTCGCGGGCCGGGGCGAACGCAACGAGGTTGATCGCGGTTTCGCCGGCGACGGGGTAGTGCACGAGGTGGTGGTCGGGGCCGATCCACAGCGTCTGGGCGCGGCGGCGGGCGAACGCGGGTGCTCGGGCAGCCGGCACGAGGGCACGGAACGCGCAGATTCCCGAGTAGGTCGCCGGAGTCGGTTCGACGATCGCGCCGCGGACCGTCGAGTGCACGCCGTCGGCGCCGATCGCCACGTCGGCCTCGGTAGAGGTCCCGTCGGCGAAGGCCAGCACGGCGGTGTCGCCGCGCATCGTGACGGAGGTGCAGCGTTTACCCAGGTGGAGCGCGTCCGGGGGGACGGTGGAGGCGATCGCGGTGAGGAGGTGGGCACGGTGGACGGCGTAGGTGCGTTCGCCGTAGAGCCGCTCGCAGGAGCCGGCCAGGTTCTCCGCGGACAGGACGCGCCCGTCTTCCCAACGGCGGAACTCCCACCCGATGTCGAGCGGGACTGCGTGCTCGTCGAGCCGCTCCATCGCGCCCAACCGACGCAGCAGCCGCACCGCGTTGGGTGCGAGGACGAGCCCGGCGCCGACTTCCGTGAGACGCGGGGCTTGTTCGTGGATGGTGCTGGGTAGTCCGGCGCGCTGGAGGAAGGCGGCCGCGGCGAGGCCGCCGATGCCGCCGCCGATGATGGCGATGCGGGGAGTGCCGGCAGACGATGCGACCATGGCGGCGATTGTTCGAGGGCCGGTTCGGTGACGGAAGCGTGGCGTTCATTGAATGAACGATCGCGGGTGCGGGTGTTCATTGAACGGCTATAACATGTGTCGTGCGGTACAGCGGACAGGACCGGAGCCATGCCACCGACCAGTGAGCCGGGGCGCAGCGTCAGCTCCCGGCTCCTGCAGGTCCTGTTCACGTTCCAGCCGGGGCATACCCGGTTCACGCTGGCGGGGCTGGCCCGGCGGACGGGGTTGCCCCAGGCCACGGTCCGCCGGCTGGCCTTCGAGCTCGTGGCCGCCGGCGCACTCGACCGGGCTCCCGACGGGACCTTCACCGTGGGAACCCGGCTGTGGCAGCTGGGGACGCTGGCGCCGCTGACGGAGCCGCTGCGGACGGTGGCTCTGCCGTTCATGGAGGACCTCTACACCGCCCTGCAACAGCACGTGCAGCTCGCTGTCCTCGAGGGACACGAAGGGGTCATCGTGGAACGGCTCTCCACGCCGAGCGCGGTCGGCCTGACGTCCGGGGTGGGCGGCGGACTGCCCCTGCACTGCACGGCAGTCGGCAAGGTGCTGCTCGCCCACGGCGATGCCGCTCTGTTCGATGCACTGGTCGAGCGCGGGTTCGCGCGGTTCACGCCGCGGACGGTCACCGACCCCGCTCAGCTGCGCCACGAACTCGCCGATTGCCGCCGAACGGGGACCGCGATCGTGCGTGAGGAGCTGACGCCGGGCGCGGACTCGGTCGCGACCCGGATCATGGACGGCGAGGGCCGGGTCGTCGCCGCGCTGTCGGTCGTCGTGCGAGCCGGGTCGGTGCAGCCCACCGCGGTCACTCCGTCGGTCGTCACCAGCGGCCTCGGGATCTCCCGCCGGTTGGGATGGACCCCGAACGTCGGCGCCCGCGTCGGCGGCGGTAGTCGTCCATTCAATGGCGACCGGGGTTCCGTCACGACGAGGTGAGACCGACCCTTCCCTCACGTCCCGACTCCACGTGAGGTCACCGATGTCGTTCGCCTCCGCCAGACCAGCGCCCCACCGAACCAGTCCTGAGCAGGCCGCCATGGCCGAGCCCTTCATCGACCGGAAGATCACGCTGCACTTCCAGGGCGACTGGGGCCTGGCGAACTTCCACCGCGTCTGCGGATGGCTGTGCCAGGAGATCCGGGCCCGTTCCGCGCCTGGCTCTCGATTCGCCATCTGGTCCGGAAGCGGCGGCGCGGATGCCGTCCACGCGGTCCTCGCGCACGACGTCGACGTCGCCGTCATGACCCCGACCGCCGCGCTCGGCGGACTCGGCGCCGGCGTGGGACCACTTGCTGACGTCCCGGGTGTCGACCAGCTCCGTGCTCTCGGCACGGTGCCCCAGCGCGACCGGCTGGTCACCTGCGTGGATGCGGCGCTCGGTGTGTCGCGGATGAGTGATCTCGCCGAGCTGATGCCGTCGCTGCGCATCGCGACCAGCCCCGACAACGGCATCAACCTGATCGGCCGGGCCGCCCACCGCCAGTTGAGCGTTCTGGGCGTGACCCCGGAGCGGCTGCGGGAGGCGGGTGGCACCTTCCTCTACGCAGAGCGGCCGCATCCGTCGATCGACGCCCTCCGGGACGGCGCGGCCAACGTCCTGATCCACGAGGCGATCATGGTGCCGAACTGGCAGCGCATCACCGAGCGGCGAGAGGTCACCTACCTCGATGTCGATCCCGCGGTGGCCGAGGCGTTCGCGGACTGGCACTGGCCCACGGCCACCGTGCCGAACGGCTACCTGCCCACGCTCGACCACGACCTCACCGCGCTCGAGTTCGCCGACTTCCCGCTCGTGTGCCGGGCCGACCTGCCCGACGACGTCGCGTCCATGATCGCCTGGTGCATGGTGGCCACCCGCTCGGTGATCGAGGGCCAGTACCGCCACCTTCCCCCCGAACGCAGCCAGATCACCTATCCCCTCGAGCCGAAGGCGATCGCCACGACACCCATTCCGCTGCATCCCGCGGCGGAAGCCACCTACGTCGCACTCGACGAAGACAGTCGCGCCGTCGTCCCCTGAACCGGACAGCGCACTTTTACTAATCCGACCAAAAGTAGGCCGACCCCCGAGTGGCACGTAACCGTAGCTACGAAGTCATTCGGCCGTGACTGTGGTCGGATTAGTAACGATCGGCACAGTATCGCACAGAAAGGTCGGCCGTATGATCCCCCAGTTCAACACGAACGAGAAACTCGAACGCATCATCGATGACTGGGACTTCTTCGAGGACAAGGTCATCCGTCGCTTCTCGACATTTCGCGAGCACGGGGACAACGTCTACGGTGTGCGCTCGCGAAGCATCTCTCCGGAAGGCGTCATCGTCGATCCCAAGAAGGGGCGGGTCAACAATTTCTACCAGCTCGGTCCGAGCGGTCCGGAGGAGGTCCTCCGCAGGCCGTTGACGCCGTTCGTGGTCCCGTCCGGTAACCCACACCACATCCCGCACGACTTCGGCTACTGGCACGTGAACGACATGGACGAGCTGTACGTGCACATCCCGAATTCCGGCGAAGGACAGAACGGTTACAGCCTCGTCTGCATGGGAAACCCGGGAAGTGGCGAGCGCGACGGTTTCGCCTGGTACTGCGAGAACTGCTGGAGCCTGTTGTTCATGCGCGACTACACCACGGGCGACGATGGCTTCACGTCGACGTTCTGGAAGGTGGAACGCGCGGCTGTCGAGGAGTACAACAGCGATCCGCGGAACCAGTACTGCGGCGACTGCGGTCACGTCAATCAACTCGGCTACACGTGGAACCCGGCGAAAGACGCTCCGGAAGCGGCGGCGGCGCGCAAAGTCTGGTAGTAGGGAAGGAAGCGGCAGCCATGACCGAAAATTTGGCAGCGCCTGCGAAGCGCATACCCACAGGCTGGATCCAGGCGCCCATGGCGCACGAGGGTGATGACGGTGTCATCATTTCGCGTCTTGGCGGGTATTGGGTATGGAGCTTTCCGGGCGGACTCGAAAACGTACCCAATGCGCGAGAGATTCTCGATGACGGACGTGCGCCGGACGTACCGACACGCACGTCATGTCACGTGATACCGGCCGGGCGGGAATTCAAGGTCGATATCATGTCCAATCTGTGGATCTCCGGTACGGCCGACCATATCCTGATACAGGTCATCGGCGACGGCGAGCTCGCGAGGTGCTCTCTCATCTCCGGGGGCAAGCAGCGCAGGAACTCGGTCCATTCTGTGCGTGGTCGCTGCGAATGCGGAGAGCCGATCGGCGCGGCCTACGACCTCGACACCGGCGAAGATCCGGCCGCCTTCGTCCGCGAACTGGACCAGGTCGTCGCGCGTCACAACGAACGACACGGCGGGTCGACCTGTGCGGCGTGTGGCACACCGGTCGCCAAAGCGTGGTCTGCTCTCCGCGCGGACGCAGGTGCGTACACGGTCGTCGAAGACGGCCGGCAACGACTCAGGCGAACAATCCCGCGGCAGGACACGCCGCCCGTTCACGTAGCTGCCTCGGAGTTGCGCGATGACGCGGCCGCGTTGGTCCCCGTGGAAAAGTCCGAGGTCGGCGTCGCAATGGTCGACGGGGAGCCGTACGCCTTCCGGCCCGCGTGCCCGCACCGCGGCGGGCCGCTTGGCGACGCCACCGTCAAGAACGGCGCCGTCGTCTGTCCGTGGCACAGATTCACCTTCGACCTGAAGACCGGCGTGTGCAGAGAAAACCCGCGATACAAGCTGTGGCGCTATGCGGCGGAACTGCGCGACGGACAGATCGTCGTGGACGCGAGCAAGTACTTGACCGACTGATCCCGGACCGGGAACCGCGCTGGAACGGCTTTCCCGGGTCGCACGCTGGTTCGCGGCCGTTTCGAGAGGTGGCGAGCTCCTTCCTCTTGTTGATTCCATCTCTCACTGGAGAGCAGATGAGTTCGACGACATTGCCCACGACATCGAAGCGGCCGGCCGGCATGCTTGTCATCGCCTGCCTGATTCTCTTCGTGGACGGCTACGACCTCTACATTCTGGGCACGGTGGGGCCGAGCCTGGTGAACTACGAGCCGTGGGGCGCGACCGCCGCGACCATCGGTGTCCTCGGCAGTGCGACCGCCCTTGGTATGCCGTTCGGTTCGGTCTTCGCGGGCTGGGCCGCCGACCGGTGGGGACGTCGGATGCCCCTGGCCGTCGCGTTGAGCTGGATCTCGGTGTCGATGTTGGCGGCCGCGCTCGCGCCGAATCTGGTGTTCTTCGCCGTCGTCAGGGTTTGCACCGGTCTTGCGCTGGGGGCACTGATTCCGCTGGTGGCCGTGTTCGTGGCCGACCAGGCGCCGGCACGGCACCGGACATTGCACATCGCCGTGGCGATGAGCGCCATCGGCGTCGGCGGTGTCCTCGCGGCGCTCGCCGGCCGGGCGCTGTTGCCCGAGGTGCATTTCCAGCTGCTGTTCCTTCCGGGTGTGCTGCCCATCCTGGTCGTTCCGCTCATCTGGCGGTTCGTGCCCGCTGGTTCCCCGTCAGAGGGTCCTGCGGGGCCCATGATCCAACGAAACCGTGTCCTCCAGCTCCTCGCGCCGAACCTCCGGCGGACCACGATCTTGTTCTGGGTCGCGTCGTTCCTGAGCTTCGCCCTGCTTTTCAGCTCCACCGTGTGGTTGCCCACCGTCATGGTGAGAGCGGGATACGATCTCGGTTCGGCACTGGAGTTCACGATTGCCTTCACCGTGGGCGCGGTCATCGGCAATGTCGCGCTTGCGCCCATTGCGGACCGGGGTCACCTGAAGGCGGTCACGTTGGGTATGTTCGTGATCGCGGCAATTGCGTTGCTCGCACTCAGCACACCGCAGCCGCGCCCGATCCTGCTTGTGGTATCGGCGCTGGCGGGTGTCGGCGCGCAGGCGGTTCAGAGTATGATCATCTCGTGCATGGGCGCGTTTTATCCACCCCGCCTGCGTGGTACCGGGTTGGGCGTCGGCACCGGCGTCGGCCGTCTCGGCGCCATTGCCGGCCCGATCTATTTGTCCGTTGTCACCAGCTTCAGCGACGCAGCCAGGGCTCCGTTCTTCGCATTCATCGTCATCGCGATTCTGGGGGCGATCGTCATCTCGCTGTTGCCTCGTAAGCTCGAGTCCTCCGATGAGCCTGCCCAAGCAGCCGCTGCGGAAAAGGTCGCATGACTTTTGCGTATTCGGCCCTGAACTTCGACCGGCATCCATGCAAGGAGTAATGATGAGTCGTAACCCCTACGACGAACTCCCCGCCGTCCCGGCCTTCACCGTGACGAGCGCCGACGTCATCGATGGGCAGGAACTCGCCACCCCACAGCGAAGCGGGATCTTCGGCGCGGGCGGCGAGGACGTGTCGCCGCAGCTCGGGTGGAGCGGATTCCCGGAGGGCACGAAGTCGTTCGCGGTCACCGTGTACGACCCGGACGCCCCCACCGCGTCGGGCTTCTGGCACTGGGCCGTCGCCGACATCCCGGCATCGGTCACGTCGCTGCCCACCGGAGCGGGCGACGAGAAGGGCTCCGGGTTGCCGGAGGGCGCCGTGCAGCTCGCGAACGACGGCGGCTTGACGGGTTATCTCGGCGCCGCCCCGCCTCCCGGGCACGGCCCGCACCACTACTACATCGCGGTGCACGCGGTGGACGCCGAGAACCTGGGCCTGTCGGCGGAGACGCGCCCAGCGTTCCTCGGGTACACCCTGTCCAGTCACACTCTGGCGCGCGCTGTGATCGTGACGACCTACGAGAACATGAGCTGACGGGCGCCGAGGCGCCGACGGCCGCACAGCCGTCGGCGCCGGCTTCGGTGGTCACCGTTCGGGCGTGGCAGGCGGTCTCGACCGGGAGTGCATGCGGGCCTCCGGCAGCACGCCTGTGAGGCACGGTCGCCAAGCGCGGCGGCGAGCAGCTCGCCGGTGGGCTTCTGCTCGGGGAGCAGAGCACGAGCACGCGGGTGGGGCCCCAGCGCGGCGACTTCGTCGAAGAGCCGGCGCACTGCGTGGGCGCCGAACACGACCCGCGTTGGCAGCGCCGGGCAGGTGAAAGGGCGGGTCATGTCTGAGGGGCCTCCTCAGTGGCGGATGGTGCCCGGCCGGCGCGAGGCGCAGAGGCAGCCCGCGCCGGCCGAGGTCCACAGGGCCGCGGTCAGGGGCCATCGTGCCGATTCCGCTGTGTCGGCTGTTTCTGATCGGCGCGCAGCAGGGCGATGTCGAAGTGGACGGTGCGGAACGGGTTGGGCAGCCCCGCCTCGGCCGCGCGTGCGGGGTCGTCGATGAGGGGGAACCGGCGAATCAGGCTTTCCTTGACCCCGAACACGGCGTCGGAGTTCAGATAGGGGCTGTCGTCGACGAACAGGTGCGTGGTGACCGGCCGGTAGCCCGACGCGGTGGCGATGAAGTGCACGTGGGCGGGCCGGTTCGGGTGTCGGCTGGTCGCGGCCAGGAGCTCGCCGACCGGGCCGTCATCGGGGATCGGGTAGTAGCGGGGCACGATCGTGCGGAACCAGAATCGGCCGTCCTCATCGGCGGTGAACAGGCCGCGCAGGTTGCGTTCGGGCTGCACGTCTGGCTGCTGCACGTCGTAGAAGCCGTTCTCGTTGGCCTGCCACACGTCGACCAGTGCCCCCGCCAGTGGTTCGCCGTCAGTACCTGTCACCCGACCGGTGACCAGGCAGAGCTCGCCCTTGCCGTCGAGTGCGATGTTGTCGCCGAGTTCCCGCGGTGGGGATTCGACCATGTGGAACGGACCGAGGACGGTCGACTCGGTCGAGGTGCCGCCGGTGCGGTGGTTGATCGTCTCCACCAGCATCGAGATACCCAACACGTCGGAGAGCAGTACGAACTCCTGCCGCACGTCGTCGCATTTCTGCCCGGTGCGGGTCAGGAAGTCGATTGCCGCGCCCCATTCCTGTTCCGTCAGCTCCACCTCCTTGGCGAAGGCGTGCAGGTGCCGCACCAGCGCGGCGAGCAGCTGCCGTAACCGAGGGTCGAGGGTGTTGGCGAAGCTTGCGGCGACCACCTGTGCCGACCGGTCCTCGCTGAACAGCTCCATGTGGTTCTCCTCAGCAGACCGGAGTCGCGGCCTGTTTCGCTTGGGTCTGCCCAGGGTCTGGTTGACACCTCACGTGTGAGGCTTCGGCCTCGTGGGCGTGGGTCCAGCCGGTGGTGATCAGTGGGTCCGGGTCGGCCAGGGGCTGTGCTCGCGGACTTTGCTGTTCGCGCCCGTCCGATTGTTCGAGGGCGTGTGCGGTGACGGAACCGTGGCGGTCATTGAATGAGCGACTGCGTCCGCGTGCTCGATGGACGGCTGTACCAGGCATGTTCTTGAACGTGAGCCAGAATCAGCTCGTCGATCTCCCGACGCGGGAGCGCCGATCCCTTTTGCATGACGGGGGAGGGCGCTCAGCTGGCGAGGCTGAGTGGAGCCACGGTATCGGCACCACCTCCAAGCTCGACCGTGATGACGAGCTCAGGACCCGGGGCTACGACCACATCCTGCACGCGACCGACCCGGGGTTGCCGGGTCACGTCAAGGACTTGACCCGTGGTCTCGGCACGGACGCCGTTCCGGCGGGCACCTGAGCATCACCGAGCCGCGACGTGAAGCGCTCTACGCCGGGCGTACCGAGACGTTGCACCGGTCGCGGATCAGCATGCGGGTCGGGCCGACGATCAGCGGGGCTCGTCTCGGCTGGTTCGATGTCTGACGAGATCAGCCCTGACCGCTGATCTGCAGTGCGGTGCGAGTGGTGGACGGTTCGCACTCGGGCGCGATGTCGGCCATGACGGTGAGCGCGGTTCTGGCGAGGTGACGGGCGATGACCCGCTTGGCGCCGTCGTGATCCCGAGCACGGAAGGCGTCCAGCAAAGCTTGGTGGTCCTTCTCGCCCCTGACCCAGGAGGCGTCGGTGCCCAGCTGGGCGAGCCGGATGTAGCGCTCGCTGTGCTCGCCGAGTGACGTGATGAGTCGTTGCAGATGGGCGCCCGCGGCATGGGTGGCGACGCGGTGGAACTCCCGGTGGGCCAGATGCCAGCGATCGATGTGGCCGGTGTCCTCGTCGGTCCCGGAGTGCTCGTGCATCAGCTCGAGCGCCTGCTGCAGCTGGTCGATGTCCTCGTCGGTCGCCACGCGAATGGTGAGGCTGACCGCCAGGGTTTCCAGCAGGACCCTGGCGCCGTAGACGGCGTCCAGATCCTCGGGATCGACCGCGCGGACCTTGGCGCGCTGATCCGGCTGGGCTTCGATCAGACCTTCCTCCTGGAGGAGGCGGAAAGCCTCGCGCATCGGGGTCCTGCTGACCCCGAGCCGGCGCGCCATCTCGGTCTGGAGGATGAAGGAACCCGGCGGCAGCTCGCCGGTCAGGATCATCGTCCGCAGCCGGTCGTGGACGTCCAGCGCCAGCCGGCGCCCCGTGCCTGGGGAGCGCTCCACCGTCTCGCCGACATATCCGACGTCTGTTCGCTTCCCGGTCGTCACGCCGCGAAGTGTATGCACACTGTCCCGCACTTGGCGAGAACTTGATCCTACGTGGATGCACTTCCGGCGACCTCGCGTCGACTGTCCAGCTGGTTACTAGCTATTTCGTCTCGACTGTTTACAGAGGCCCGCTAAGTGTGCACACTTAGTGGTGACACGGGCATCGAGGTCCGGCGCGAGCGCCGGTGGTCATCCCATCTCAACGACGAGGAGCGGAGCCATGATCGAGGTGAGCCGATCACTTCCGGTCAACGACGGCGCCCAGCCGGAGTTGTCCGTCGACGACGTCTGGGCTGGGCTGGTGGAGAAGGCTGAGAACCCGCTGCCCTACGTCGCCAGCATCACCGAATGCACGGTGGCGGAGCGGTTCGAGGGCGGACTGGTGCGCGACATCATCCATGCCGGCGAGCCGGTGCGCGAGGTCGTCACCTTCTATCCGAAGCAGCGCGTGCACTTCGTGCGCACTCACGGTGCCGCCAAGGGGACGATCGACAACGAGATCGCGCTCGGCAGCGGCGGGCAGCCGGTTCTGGCGTTCACGTTCCGCATCGCGGTCGATGGCGTCGAGCCGGGCAGCGCCGCGGAGCAGGAGTTCGCGGTCCGTATGGAGGACGACTACCTCGACGCCGTCCGCACCACGCTCAGGGCCTGCCGCGAGCGGGTCGCGTCCGGCGCGTCGGCCTGATCCCCTTTCAAGCGACCGGAGGTGCTCAATGGCGAGTGAACTCGTCTCCCGGGTTTTCGGCGTGGTCGACGCCGGTGATGCGACCACGTTCAGCCGGTTCTTCACCGAGCGGGGCCGGATGGTCTTCGCCAACGGCGAGCCGATGTTCGGCGCTGAACAGATCGAAGCGGGTGTCCGCGGGTTCTTCGGCACCATCAAGGCGCTGCGCCACACCGTGAAGAACGAATGGCTGGTCGGCGCGGAGACCATCGTCGAGCTCACGGTCGAGTACGACCGGCTGGACGGCAAGACCGTCACCATCCCGGTGGTGAGCATCTGGCGCGTCGACGATCGCGGCCTGATCGACGACTACCGGGTCTTCTTCGACCTCGCCCCGGTCTACGCCTGACATCGAGAGGAGGCTTCCATGCCTCGTTCGGGTACTGGTCGGGTCGCCGGCGTCACGGTGGCGCGTCCGGGATCGGGCAGGCGTTCGCGGCGCAGCTGTTCGACGTACTCGCCCAGCAGCGCGTCGCGGAAGCGGGCCACCTGGTCGGCGCACTGTCCTTCCTGGCGTCCGATCACAGTGACCACAGAGGACCTATCCGGCCGGGTGGCGCCGGTGCCCGGCGCCACCCGCGGCATCGGCGGGGCCGGTGCTCAGGCGTTCGCTGCGCGGTGGATCGAGGACGACGGAGGGCGACGATGTCCGAAGAACTGACCGGCACCGACGCGTGGCCCGCCGTGCCCGGGACGGTGCCGGCGACCATGCGCGCCGTTGTGTTCAGCGAGTTCGGCGACCCCGGTGTCCTGCACGTCGACGAGGTTCCCGTCCCGATGCCGGGCAAGGACGAGGTGCTCGTCCGGGTCGGCGCGGTGAGCGTGGGCCGGCTGCTCGATCTGACGGCGCGGGCGGGAACACATCCTTACGCGCGGTTCGTGCTGCCGCACATTCTCGGCGCGGAGCACGCCGGGACCGTCGCCGCGGTGGGACCGGGCGTCGACGCCGCCGCCGTGGGCGATCCCGTCGCGGTGTTCCCGGTGATCTCGTGCGGCGAGTGCGCGGCCTGCGTGGAAGGCTGTTCGGAAGCTTGCCCGGGTCTGCAGATAATGGGTGTGCACCAGCCCGGCGCGTACGCCGAGTACACACGGGTGCCGGTCACGAACGTGCATGCGGTGCCCGAGGGGCTGAGTCCGGCCACCGCGGCCGGTCTGGCCTTGGCCGGTCCCGTGGCGCAGAACCAGCTGACCCAGGCCGGAGTAGAGGCCGGAGACTGGGTGCTGGTCCAGGGCGCCGCGTCGGCCCTCGGTTCTCTCACCGCGGGCCTGGCCGAACACCTGGGCGCGAAGGTCATCGCGACGTCGCGTTCGGCGTGGAAGCGCGAACGACTGGTCGAACTGGGTGCCACCGCCGCGTTCGACCCGGCGAGCGACACCTTCGTCGAGGATGTGCTCGCTCTCACCGGCGGTGCGGGGGTGCGGGTGGCCATCGACGACCTCGGCGAGCAGCGCATCTGGGCCCGCACCATGGCGGTACTGGCCGACCGCGGCACCGTGGTGTCCTCCGGTGCCTTCCTCGGCGGAAGGGTGGAGCTGGACCTGATGCGCCTGTATTCCCGGTGCCAGCGGGTGCTCGGCGTGCGGACCGGCAACCCCGACAGTGCCCGGCGGTTGTGGGAAGAGGTCGAAGCCGGCTTCCGTCCGGTCGTTGACCGGACGTTCCCGGTCGCGGAGGCGGCGCGAGCCCACCGCTATCTCGAGGCAGACAGCAATATGGGGCGGGTCGCGCTCACCGCCACCACCGACGACGACTGGAGGAAGCTCTGATGACCGCAGGCACCTGGGCACTGGTGCAGTACACCGAACCGGGTTCCGGCGGTGTCCGCCTGGGCGTCGAGGAGTCGGGGGTGGTCCGGCTTCCGCCGCCGTCCCTGACCGGCGCGACGGTAATGGACGTGCTCGCCGACTGGGCGCGCTGGGAATCCGTGTTGAAGGGCATCGAGGTCGAGTCCCTGCCGGAGGTGGTCGGTGCGGAGCCGGTGGCGCCGCTGACCTATCCCCGGAAGGTGCTGTGTGCCGGGGTGAACTATTTCGACCACGCCGAGGAAATGGGTACCGAGCCGCCGGATCCCGACGCCGAGCCCTTCTTCTTCCTCAAGACCCCCACGACCACGATCGTGGGGCCCCGGGCCACCGTCGCCATCCCGGCCGATCCACGGGCCGGAGTGGACTGGGAAGCCGAACTCGGCGTCGTCATCGCCGACACCTGCCGAGACGTCGATCCAGCTGAAGCACGGGCGCACATCGCGGGTTACGTGGTGGCGAACGACCTCTCGGCACGAGGCCAGTTCCCCCGGCCGGGTGCGGTCTTCCCCGCTTTCGCCTGGGACTGGTTCTCCCACAAGAGCCAGGACGGGTTCTGCCCGATCGGCCCGGGCCTGGTTCCGTCCTGGCTGGTGCCCGATCCCCAGGCGCTGAAGATCCGCCTGACCGTCAACGGTGAAGTCAAGCAGGACTCGTCGACATCGGCCATGGTGGCCGGGGTGGACAAGCTGGTTGCGGCGGCGAGCCGGATCACCACCCTGGAACCCGGTGATCTCGTGCTGACCGGGACTCCCGCGGGCGTCGGAATGCCGCGCAAGGACTTTCTCAAGCCTGGCGACATCGTCAGCGTCGAGATCGAAGGTCTGGGCCGCATCGTCAACGAGATCGTCGCCCGCCGCTGACACGCGGATCCGTGGACGGAGAAGAAGGAGCGAAACCATGAGCAGCGCGACCAACGGCACCGACCCCGCGGTCCGGGTCTCCAGGCTCGGCTACGTACAGTTCACGACGCCGGACGTGGAGCGTCTCGTGCACTACTACACGAAGGCACTGGACTTCGAGTTGGTGGATCAGGGTCCCGAGGGGGCGTTCCTCACCACCGGCTTCGATCACCACAGCGTGGTCCTCACCCAGGGCGATGCCCGTGCCCGTTCCGCCGTGGGGTACGAGGTGTGGGGCGCCCTGTCCGATGCCGAACGCCGGCTCCGGGACGCCGGGTACGACGTCGAGCGTCGCAGTGACATCAGCCCGGGTACGCCGGATGTGCTGATCCTCACGGAACCGGCGACGGGAGTGCCACTGCACCTGTACGAGTCCCAGGATCCCAGCGGGGTCGCGGGGTACACGCCGCTGCGCCCGACCAAGCTCGGGCACGTCGCGGCGTTCACCTCCGAACTGGCGTCGCTGCAGAAGTTCTACGAGGAACTTCTGGGCTTCCAGTGGTCGGACACGATCGGTGACTTCTTCGTGTTCCTGCGGTGCAACGCCGACCATCACGCCGCGAACTTCATGGCGAGCCACAAGTACGACGGAATGCACCACATCGCTTACGAGATGCGGGATCCGGCCCACTTGATCACGATGATCGATCACCTGGCCAAGGAGGGCTACCGCCTGCACTGGGGGCCGGGCCGGCATGGCCCCGGCCACAACCTGTTCACCTACCACAAGGACCCCGACGGCAACACGATCGAGTTGTTCACCCAGCTCGATGTCATGCACGACGAGAACAAGGGCTACTGGGAACCGCGGCCGTGGCACGAGTCCTACCCGCTCTACCCGAAGACGTGGGAGGTCGACCTGGCCACCGTGAACATCTGGGGTCCGATCAACCAGGAGATGATGGACCACTGAACCTTCTGCCGGGGCGCCAGGTCGGGTGCCCCGGCAGGCAGCGTGCACACACCTTGCCCTGTTCTGATAAATGACGTGGCATGCTGATGGACAGCCTACTGTCCACTACCATCGTGGCTGCTGACGTCGTGGAGGGTGGGCAAGGATGGCCGGTTTGGTGAAGGCTTCGCGGCGATCTCCGTCGGGTCTGGGCAGCCTGGGATACCGGCTGTCCCTGGTGTCCCGGCTCGCGCGTGCCGAGTTCGAGCGACGCCTGACCGACGCCGGGGCCAGTTTCGCGACCTGGACGATCCTGGAAACGCTCGGCGTGCGCGGGCCGATGATCCAGCGGGACTTGGCCGAATCGCTCAACCTCAGCGGGCAGACGCTCACGCGGCATGTCGACCGCCTGGTCACGTCCGGCTGGTTGCGGCGCGTCGGCATGGCCGAGGACCGGCGTGCCGCGCTGCTGGAGGTCACGGCCGAAGGGAACGACCTCTACGAACGGCTGGCCGTGGCCGCTCGTGCCGCCAATGCCCGGCTCGCCCGCGGCCTGTCGAAACAGGAACGGGCCACTCTGGACGATCTCTTGAGCCGCGTCGCGGCCAATGTCGGCGGTCAGTAGGCGAGTGTGGGCGTCGACTTCAGCCAGCGGCTCGAGCCGACCTGATCCAGCAGGAACGCCGCCAGGTCGGAACGGCTGATCTTCCAACCACCGCGGGGGTTTCGGCCGTTTTCGACGCGGAACTCGCGGCGAGCGGGCTTGTCCACGAGATAGGACGCCCGCACGATCGTCCACTCCAGCGCGCTGTCCCGCACGATGTCCTCCATCCGGCGCATGTCGTCGTAGAGGTCGCGCATGAACAGGGGTATGGCAAGGCGGTACCAAAGAGGCAGGCCGGGGTCCCGCGAAGCCACACCCCCGGACGACACGCACACGAAGCGCCGGACACCCTCGTCTTCGAGGGCTTGCACGATGGCCCGCCCACCTTCTGAATAGATCCCGCCCGGAGTTCGTGCACGACCGCCGATCACGGAGATGGCCGCGTCGTGCCCTGCTGTCACTGTTCGCAACGCCTGCTGGTCCCGGACGTCGACCGGGTGCAGTGGCAGTCCGGGGTGTCGTGCGCGCAGGGTGTCGAGATTGCGCGCCGCGCCGGTCACCTCGAGACCTCGGTCCAGCGCCAGATTCACGAGCAGCCGACCGGTGCCCCCGCTGGCTCCCAGGATCAGTACACGCATCGTCACTCCGTCCGTCCCGTAGCGACAGCAAGCCTACAGATAGTCAGCATGCTGTCCAACCGCTTGCGAACTAGTTTCGCACGCGTATTATTGGGCCGTATCCCAAGGGAAGGCAGTAGTTCATGCGAGTCCTTGTCATCACCGGCAGCACCAGGCCTGTCCGCGTGGGCGACCAGCTCACCGAGCAGGTGGTGCGGATCGCGAAGGAAGCCGGACTCGACGACGTCGACGTCGCCGACTTGCGTGACGTCGCGCTGCCGCTGCTCGACGAGCCGCAAATGGCGGCGACGCGGGTGTACCTCAACGAGCACACCCGCGCCTGGAGCGCCCGGGTTAACTCGGCGGACGCAGTGGTCTTGATCAGTCCGCAATACAACTTCGGCTACCCGGCCGGCTTGAAGAACGCGATCGACTACCTGTTCGCGGAATGGCGTGGCAAGCCGGGGTTGCTGGTGAGCTACGGCGCGCGTGGCGGCATTCAGTCTTACGACCAGCTCGCGCAGGTCCTCCGCTTCGTCGGGCTCGTGCTCGACCCGCTTGGGGTGCAGCTGGTGCTCCCGCGCGACGCCTACTCCGAGCACGGCACCCTCATCGATCCGGCCGTCGTCGTGGAACCCTACGCCGACGAGTTGCGCGCGGCGTTCGTCCGGCTCGCCGACGCTGTCGGGGCGGATGCGACGCCCGACTCGCCGGTGGCGGTACCCGCCGGTGCGATCGAGGCCGGTGACCGGGTCGTCACGGCCTTCAACGCCCACGACCCCGTTGCCTTCGCCGACGCATTCGCCGGTGACGGCTGGTTCACGGATGTGCTGAGACATCGCGCGGCGACCAATGCGGAAATCGAGGAATTGCACCGGTTCGCCTTCGCCGGGCCGCTCGCTCAGGCGAGTCTTGAAGTGACCGGCCGTCGGTCCAGGCTGTTGTCGTCGACAGCTGCGGTGCTGGAGCTGGACTGGACCTCGACGGGGCACGCCGGTGCCGATGGCGACGTCGCACAGCGTCGTGGTGTGCTGGCCCTCGTCGTGTCCAAGAATGTGCCGTCCGGCCGGTGGGAGGTCGTGTCGGGGATCAACAACGACTACACCCACGCCTACTCGGCCGACCCGCTCGGGCGCGCGCCCGAGCGGCCGGTGTGACCCACTGCGGTCCGAATAGCGGCGAACCAAGGCCGGGTCTCGTGGCCGCGCTGGTCCAGGGACGAGACCTCGTTCAGCAGGTGCTCGTGACAGTCGCCGCTGAGCAGGGTTTGACTCCGCAGCAGGCGAAGGTGCTGTGCATCGTGGACCACGCGCCGGTGAGCATGAGGCAGCTGTCCGGTTTGCTGAGGATCAGGAAGTCGTCGGTGACCGGGCTGGTGGACCGTGCCCACTCCGCCGGGCTGATCGTCCGAACGCCCGATCCGTGCGACGGACGCTCCTGGCTCGTCGATTTCACCCCGGAAGGCCGCGCGGCCGTACGACGGTTCAAGCGCGCGGTGACCGAGCGGCTCGAGCACATGATTTCGCGGTTCGCGCCGCAGGAATGTGCCGACCTCGATGCGCTGCTGTCGAAGCTCGTGCTCGACAACGAGTCCTGAACACCTGGCCGGAAGACTGACCGAGTCCGGTCACCCAACACGAAGGAGGCCCATGAGCCTGTTCAGCAACGATGAGGCGACCTTTCTCCAGGAGCATCAACTGGGTCGGCTGGCTACGGCCGGCCGGAACGGCGCACCGCACGTCGTGCCCACCGGTTACCAGTTCGACCCCGACCGCGGCGTGCTGAAGATCGGCGCGCACTCACTGGAGATCCGCGGTCAGAGGCGGTTGTACGTGCGGCACATCGAAGCCGGCCCGAGGGTGGCGTTCGTCGTCGACGACGTGGTGACCGAGCCGGTCTGGCGCCCGCGCGGACTCACCGTCAAGGGGAACGCGCGGCTGCGCACCGAGGGGGGCGAGGTACTCGGGCCGGGCTTCGGGCCGAACTGGATCGAGATCGTGCCGGACTGGGTGTCGGCGTGGGGTATCGACACGGACTCCTTCCAGGCGGCGGTTCCACGCAAGGTGTGAAGTGTCTCTGTGTAACAGAGGCTGCCTCTGTTGACAGCGCCCCGTGCCGGCGGAGTGCCGGTCTATCGGCGTGGGGTGCTGGTCAGCAATCGGGCGTTGGCCGCGGAGATGGTCGCCGCGATGGGCGACCGCCCGGTGGTCCTGCTTCGCGGTCATGGCCTCACCAGCGCGGCGGCCACCCGACCAGCGGAACGGGACGTAGGCGGTCTCCCACCTCCGTGACCACCGCGAATATTCCGTTCTCACCGGGGTTCGGCCGACGCGGCGCGGCGTGCTGTCGAGCATCGCCACACCACTTTCCGGACGGATCCCGATGGCCGTCGAGCACGCTGGGAACTCAGCTCACCACGAGCCCGAGTTGCGCCGCGAGCTGGAGTTCGTCGGCGAGGAACCAGCCGCGGGCGATGCGGCCCTGACGGTCGAAGCGCAGGAAGGCGACTTCGGTCCAGCTGACCTGGTTGCCGCTGGGCGGCCGGCCGAGGAAGGGGCCGGCGTGAATGGCACTGATCCGCCATTTGGCCCAGACGAGGTCACCGGTGCCGTGGATCTCCTCGATCTCGCGTGACTGGTCGGCCAGCGCGGATTTCATCACCGCCAGCCCCGCGCGGAAGCCCTCGTACACGTCCCCGATCCTGCCACCTTCCGAGCCGCCGGACAGCGCCATGAGGTCGGCGAGCCCCGCCCGTTCGGTGACAAAGGTCGGCGCGAAGATCTTTTCGAGGCCGTCGAGGTCACCGCCGACGATGACGTCGTACTGCAGCTTCCGGAAGGTGTCGATGTTCCGTGCGACGATGTCCGTCTCGGACACTGTCGCGACCGGTCCGGACGCCTCGAGTTCCTCCTGCAGGATGCGTGCGCCGTGGACCACGGCGGTCATTCCGGTTGCGTTGGCGGTGATCTCGAGTGCCTGCAGGACCTCGACCGCTTGAAGCCCGTCGCGCAGGCCGCGGCGCACGTGCAGGCGCAGTTCCGGCCAGTCGCCGGTGCCGGCCAGGAGCGCGATGACGAGCAGTTTGCGCACGCGCGGTGGAAACGCCGCGTTGCCGCGGCCGTAGAGGACTTTCGCGAAGGCTTGGTAGGCGGCGAGGTACTCCGGATCAGCCTGTGCCAGGTAGGCGTGCCCTTGGTCGACGTCGTCACCCATCTCGCGGTCGAAGTACTCCTGAGCGCCGTCGATGCTGGTCATGGTGTTGTGCTCACTTTCCCGCGAGCGCCGGTGCGGCGACGGATTTCAGCTCGGCAAGGCTCGGAATCTTGCTCAGCTGTCCGACGGCGTTGGCCATCGTCCAGAATGCGTTGATCCCGGCCTCGTCCGGCGTGGAGAGGTTGCCGTAACGCAGCTCGCTCGTCGTTGCCCACCAGTTCAGATAGTCCACGTCGGCCTGGTTTCCGCCCGCGACCGCGGCGATCACCTCGGGCTTGTGCTCGCGGGCGTAGTCGGTGCTGGCCTTCAGCGCAGTGGCCAGCGTCGTGAGCTCGTCCTTGCGGTCGCGCTCGATTTCCGGGTACGTCGTGAGCACCGTGGTGACCGGGTAGGCGCCGAGGATCTCGTGGACGGTTTTGCTCACGTGCAGTATCGGTGCGAATCCCGGAGTGTGCTCCAGCAGGTAGCGCGGTTTGTTGAGGTTGGTGGTCGCGTCCACACCACCGCCGGAGAGCAGGCTCACCAAGCCTCCGGTGCGGTGGTCTGGAACGCGAGGTCACCTCCCTGCAGCTTCGTGTCCAGTCCGTACTTCTTCGACAGCACGAACTGTGTCTGAATGGTCGAGCTTCCGGTCGGGGAGCTGATCGCCAGCTTCTTGCCCCGCAGTTGGCCGGGGTCGCGGACACCCGAAGACTGGGCGGCGTCGATGACGGTGGCGTCGAGGTCGGTGAGACCTGCGCTGAGGATCGAGGTGGCCAGGCCCTTCTGCGCGGCGAGTGCAACGCCGACCGGTGACGCTTCGACGACGTTGAACTGGCGGGACTGGTAGGCCTGCAGTGCACTCTGATTGGGCAGGTAGGTGATCTTGATGTCGAGTCCGCCGGTGTCGACCTTGCCATTCTCCAGGGCCCAGAAGGCGAGGTGCTTGGCCGGATCGTCCGAGATGCCGATGGTGATGGCCGATCCCGGGACGGACGAGGATCCGCTCGGCGCGCAGCCGCTGAGAGGCGCGGCGAGGAACATCACAGCCGCTGCGATTCGACGCAGGCGGGCCGGCCCGGCGGGGTGGTGGGGACGCGGCATTGCGTCCTCCCTTCAGAGGTCTAGCGGTGGGATGACGCGGCTTTGCGGTAGCGCAGCAGCTTGGTTTCGACAGGCCGGAAAATGCCTTTGTCCACCACATACACGATGAGGATCAACGTGAGAATGCAGGCGTAGAGCGTGGTCGAATCGAACTGCTCGCGTGCGGTGTTGAGGAGGTAACCCAGACCTTCCGACGCGCCGAAGATTTCGGCGATGATCGCGACTTTCCATGCGCCTGCGTAGGAGATGCGGAGCGCGGAGAACAGATACGGTGCCAGGAACGGCGCGACGACCTTGACGATGATGCGCCCGGTGTCCCGAGTGAAGCTCTGCGCCATTTCCATCAGCTCGGCGTCCAGCGCCTTGAGGCCTTCCCAAATGGTGATAAGAGTGAAGGGGAGAATGATCGCGACCTCGACGAAGATCACTGCGGGCGTCGAGACCCCGAACCAGTACATGCCGGCGATGGCCCAGCCGATGCTGGGAAACGCGTTGACGAACACCATCAGCCGGTCGACCAGGAGTCCTTCGAGCACCGTGACGTATTTGGCCGTGAGCGCGATCGCAGTTCCCAGGGCGACCGCGATCAGGACCGAGATGCCGACCCGGGCGAACGAGATGTAGGTGTTGGCGAAGAGGGCCCTGTCACCGGCCAGCAGGTCCCAGGTGCGGTGCAGCACGGCCAGCGGGTCGGGCACGATGTAGGCGGGTTGATAACGTGAAGCAACCCACCACCCGATGATCAGCAGCACTGGTGCGCCGTTCATCAGCGTGAGTCGGCTCGCTCGCCAGGCCCTGCCGTGCTTCGGCGGGGGAGTCGACCGGCGCGAACGCGAACCGGTGCGCCGATCGGGCGCGCCGGGCAGGAGATCGATGGTCATTGCCTTGGCCCCTCTGCATCGGCCGACGCGTCCGGCACGCCGAAGAGCTCCCGAAGTTCGGTGTGCATTGCCAGGAAGACCGGATCGCTGTCCACTTCCCGTGGCCGCGGATGCGAGACGGCGAACTCGCGCAGGATGCGCGTCGGCTTGCCGGAGAAGACGATGATCCGGTCGGCGAGGAACAGTGCCTCGGAGATGTCATGCGTCACGAACACGACGGTTTTGCCGGTGTATGCCCAGACGTTCTGGATCTCGGCGCGCAGTCGCTGTTTCGTGGACACGTCCAGTGCCGACAGTGGCTCGTCCATCAGGATGACCTGCGGGTCGAGTGCCAGCGCCCGGGCGATGGCGACCCGTTGCCGCTCACCGCCGGACAGCGCGCCGGGATACTTGCCGGCTGCCTCGGCCAGACCGACCAGCTCCAGTTGGGCGGCGGCCCGCGCCTGTCGGCGCGTCCGGTCCCCGCCGGTACCGCGCAGTTCCATACCGAGCATGACGTTGGCGAGAACGGTGCGCCAGGGGAGCAACCGGGGTTGCTGGAACACATAGGTGAGTTCGGTCCATGCGGCCTCGGGTGGCTGCCCGGCCACTTCGATGTGGCCGGAGGTCGGTGGTAGCAGACCGCCGATGAGGCGCAGCGAGGTGGACTTGCCGCAACCACTGGGGCCCAGGAGACAGAGGAACTCGCCGGGACGGACGTCGAAGGAGACCTCGTCGAGGACCTTCTCCTGGCCGAATGCGGTTGTGACGTCGGAGAGTTCGATGATGGGGGCGGTTCCGCTCTCGGTGGGGACCGTCGTCGGTTGTCGCATGTGATTCCCGCCTTCCGATCGGGCCGCCGGCTCAGGCGGCGGCTTCGTCCGCGAAATGCGGCATGACCTCGTCGACGAACAGCCGGAACGACCGCCGGACGGCTTCGGCGTCGGCGTGCCCCCAGGTGAAGTGCATGGCCATCCCTGGAACACCCTGGGCCTGGTATTCCTTGATCCGGGACACCACCGTCTCCGGGCTGCCGATGATCGTGGCGCCTTCGACGAAACCGGCGCGATCGCCCGGCCTGATCCCGGTCTTCTGCGCGAGTGCGCTGCTGACGTCGGTTCCCTTCGGCCCGGACTGATGCGCCCTGGTGCCGAGGCTGGTCTGCACCCGCAGTGGTTCGTCGGCCAGGCGTTGCGCCTCCGCGTCGGTTTCGGCCACCCAGATGGTCTTCTGCACCGACGACCACCGCAGGCAGTGGTCGATGGTCGCCTGGGCATGCCCGGCGTCGGCCAGGGTCTCCCGGTAGAGACGGAACTTCGCCCCCATCGCCTCCGGCCCGACCCGACCGGTGAACAGAGGCCAGCCGCGCCGCGCCGTGTCGATCGTGCTCTTGTCGCTCAGCGCGCCACGCCCGAAGTGCGGGTGTGGACGGCGGTACGACGCGGGCATGATCCGGCCGAGGAGTTCTCCACCGCCGAAGGCGGTCTTCCACTGGTACGGCGGATCGTCGCGGTCGTGCTCGAGGACCTCCTGGACGATGCGCAGCACCTGTTCGGTGTCCGTCGCGCTTTGCGACAGGTCCCGGCCGAACCCGGCGAACTCGAAGGGTGAACTACCAGGGCCGATTCCGACGATCAGCCTGCCTTTGGTCAGCTGGTCGAGCAGGTTGATCCGTTCGGCGAGCTTGAGCGGGTTGTGCAACGGCGCGACCGCGACGGTCAGGATGACCCAGGCATTGGCCAGCTGCGGGGCGAGGTAGGAGCCGAACAGGAACGGGTCGCCGTAGGTGTTGTAGTCGCTGAAGTGGTGTTCGGTGAGGCAGATACCGGCGAATCCGGCCCGGTCGGCCTCGACGGCCTGCTCGGTCACCGCATCGATGATGGCGGTGTCATGGTCGGGCCCGGGCGTCTGGGGGTTCACGTAGCAGTGGAAGCGCACGGAGATCCTCTCAGTGATTAAATTTCTATCTTTGTTAACCAACGGGCGTGCGCGAGTTCAGCCGGGTCGGACTGTTGTCAGAGGACGGCGGTGAACTCGGCGGTCACCCTGGGGATGACCTCCGTCGCGAACAGTTCCTGCTGGCGGGAGGAGTCCAGATGGCATACCGGGAAGGTAAAACCTGCCCGGATGATCTCGACGAACTGGGCGACGACCGAGTCGGCGTCGCCTTGGACCACGTTCGGTTCGGGGGGCAGGTCGCGGCCGATGCGGACCGCGACGTTGCAGGAACAGGTGATGGAGTCGGGGTCGCGGCCGCAAGACTGCGCCGCGGCCCGCACCTTTGCGCGCATCGCAGCGGCGCGAGAGAGTCCGAGCCGGGGCAATGATGGGATCCAGCCGTCGGCCAACTGGCCAGTCAGCGCCAGTGCCTGGTCCCCGTACGATCCCAGCCACAGGGGAATTCGGTGTTCGGGTCTCGGCTCGATCCGTCCACCGTGGAGGGTGAATTGCTTGCCGGAAAAGGTGAACGCCGGCGCTGACCACAGGCCACGCAGGATGTCCACCGCTTCACGTAAGGCAGTCACCTTGCCGCCCGGGGTGAGCGTGGGCAGGCCGAAGGCGGCGAACTCCTCGTCGAACCCACCCGCGCCGAGGCCTAGGACGAGCCGCCCGCCGGAAAGTCGGTCGAGGGTTTCGCTCATCTTCGCCAGCACGGCGGGGTGGCGGTAGGGAAGACCCAGTACGACGGGAGCGATCTCGATCCGCCGTGTTCGTGCGGCGACGAACGACAGTGCTGTCCACGCCTCCAAGCTTGGCCGGGAGCCGGAGGCGTGATCGCTGACGGTCACCAGGCTGAAGCCGAGATCCTCGGCGAGCCGGGCAGTCCGGACAAGGTCTGGCAATACGTCGGGAGCCGGATCGGCAGCGGCCGTCACGAGCCCGACGCCGAACCCGATCCGTTGTCCGGTGATGCCGCTCATCGCACCCACTCCTCGGCTGCCGGCGTCTTCGTCGGCGCTGGCCTATCGACGTTAGATAATCTATCGATGATAAGCTCGCTTGGCAAGGGCGTCTGCCGGTCGGCGGACTCGGGTACGGTTGCGGTGCGGAAAGGAAGGCGCTGGTGGGGCTCAAGGAACGCCGTGAGCGTGAGCGGGGGCAGATGCGCGACCGCATCTTGGCCACGGTGTGCGATGTCGCCCGGGCCGACGGCTGGGCGGCGGTGACGATCCGGCGTATTGCCGATGAGATCGAGTACTCGTCGCCGATCCTCTATCAGTACTTCGACAGCAAGGACGCGATCATCGCGCAGGTCCGCCAGGACGGCTTCGCAGACCTGTTCCAGCGGATGGGGGCGGTGCCCGACTCGCTGCCGCCAGGACGTCGGCTCGCCGCAATGGCCAGGGAGAACGTGAACCTCGGGCTGGTCCGGCCCGAGGTTTACCAGGCGATGTTCGGGCTCGGTGGCGCCCAGATCGACAACGCCAAGTATCCCCTGCGTCCCACTGGCACCCTGGATCTGGTCGCCGATGCCATGCGCGCCGTGGTAGCCGAGGGTGGCGACGAGCGGGTCGACATCGACAACGAGACCACGATCATGGGGGCGGCCTTGCATGGCCTGGTCTCGTTGTATCTCAACGGTTTGAGTGGTCTCGATCCAGATCGCCTCCTGGGATTGGCCGAGCACGTGGCAGAGGACTTCGCCCGGAGGCATGGGGTTTGGTCGGACACGGACGCGCCGGTCGGTAGTTGATGATGTGTTGTTTCGCGGAGATCGTGAGCGGTCTCAATCCGCCGTTGCCGGCGCGATGTGAGGTACCCGAGCCGCGCTCGGCTCGCGGTGTCCGCGAAGCCGGCTGATCGTTCAGCCGAGTCCGGGTCCGCCGGGATCGCTGGTGCCCGGGCGGCTTGCGGTCCGCGCATCTTTCAGGTATCCAGTACGCAGATAGCCAGCATGCTGTCTATCCGTCGGGCTGACGAGTGTCCGCTCGTGTCCACTCCGTTCAGGAGGAGCCGTGCAACTGGTCCACGACGACCCATCCATTCCGAGAGTCGACCTCATGGCTGCCAGTGCGGAGGGCTATCGTCTACTGGCGGCCGAGGTCGATCGTCGGCCACCGATGCTGCCCAGCAGTGTTCGCAAGCGGGCGCTATTACGCCGCTTGCGCATGCTTGCCCGGCAGCTCGAAGGTGAACCTCAGGTGATCGAAGCCGCGGTGTTCGATGCCAAGTTCTTCGTGCCTGGACAGGGTGCACCGTTCTCCCGCACCCCGGAAGACGCTCGTGGGCCGTCCCAACGGCGCTTCGACGTCGTTGTGCTTGTCCGCACCACCGCACCCGACCACGCCGCCGAACTCGACGCCGGTGCGGCATGGACCGAACTGAGTGCCCTGGTGCGCTCTGTCTCGCGGCACACAATTGACGTTGTCGCGAGGAACGTCCGCCGGATCGGCGATGTCCCGCACACCGGTGGCGGCGTCTTCTTGTTCAACTTCTTCGACAACACACCCGAGGTGTTGCCTGTCTGGGAACATTCGGCGCGCTGGTTCGTGGCGAAGACGAAGCTTGACAACTCCACTGTGTTGCAGCCTGTCGACGACACTGCCGACGAGTACGCAGTCATCAATCACGCACGTTGGCCGAGTTGGCATGCGTTCCTGCCGCACCTCTTGCTACGCCCCAGCTTCCGCCGGTACGTCGGCGACAACTCGATGGCCAACGGCGTGACCGCACAGCCGATTCTGTACCGCCAGCGCTGAAGGGGCCCGCGGGCAGATCCAGGTGCGGGGCCCGCCCCCCATCGTCTCCGAGCGACTTTCTCTCTTCGGTATTCCCGCGCCATTTCCCCTGACTCCGAGAGATTTGGACCACCGTCGATCCGATTCTGGCTTGATCAACGTCCTCACCGCCCGTCATTCAGCGCAGAGAGAGGTAACCCTGCCCATGCCCGGTCCGGACCGTTCCACCATCGGGCGAACCTTCGCCATGGTCGCTCTGATCGAAGCTTTCACCTGGGCCGGCCTGCTGGTCGGAATGTTTCTCAAGTACGTCACCGAGACCACTGATGCGGGCGTCTGGCTCTTCGGGCGCCTGCACGGCGCCGCGTTCATCGCTTACGTCCTGGTGACCATCGTGGCAAGCCGCCGCCTCTGGTGGCCCGGAAAGACCGCCGTCATCGCACTTCTGGCCGGCGTGCCGCCGCTCGCCACTCTGATCTTCGAACGCTGGGCAAGCCGCGCCGGCCGGCTACAGGCACCGGCGCGCGACACTGCCACGCAGGCCGTGCCGACCACGTCGAAGCGCGGTACGGCCGGATCGGACTTCTCCTGATGACCGAGCGTCCCACTTCCCAAGGTCGAAAAGAGAATCGGCTGCCTCCCGCGCAGCACGGAGCCGGCACGATCTCGCTCGCCCCCGGAGGCCAGCTCCTGTACCTCGATGTCGTACACGAACCAGCTCCACGACTCCGGCCGACAGCCGTCGCACGTCTCGGCCGCCGGCTCGATCGCCTGTTGAGCGAGGAGGAGGTATCCGCTGGAGTCATCTTCGAGGGAACCAAGGCCCGCAACACAGCCGTACTCGCCGCGCTCACGAACTCTGCGGCTCTCTCGAACGACGTCGAGCGCACATACCGGACAGAGATCGTCGACCACATCGACGACCGCGACACGTCAACCGTCGACGACGCGGAAGGTTTGTTCCACTTCATCAACGTGTTTTCCGTCGCGCCCGGCCGGAGCGAGCACATGATCGAGTACTTCACCCACACCATCCCGGCGGTGCGGGTGCAACCCGGCTATGTCTCCACGAACCTCATCGTCAACACAAGCGGTACACGTGCGGTGAACATCGGGCAGTACCGCACCCGCAAGGAGTTCATCGCCATCTTCCGGCAGAAGTCGGTACTCCGCGCTTTCAGCGCAGGCCCCAGCTACAAGGTGATGCGCCGAGCCCTGGGAGTTCTTCCGGCGATTCCCCGCCTGCGCCTCTACGGCGAGCCGGTCGTGACACGGGGAACCTCGGATGCCCCATGAAAGTCTTGCCGACCGTCGTCGAGAATGGATCCAGCGCGAGATGATCGACTCTGTTGTCGACGTCGCACACGCGCTCGTCTGTGCCGGCCAAAGGAGTGGCGATCTGCCAGCTGCTCGACGCGCCGGTGTCCGTGGATCGCAAGCGGATCCGCTGAGTGAGCTGCTCTATCGCGACCTGCCCCGGGTCGGAGAACGATCGTGACGTTTGAACCGGGCGCGGCGATCCCCTTCACCGAGGCGCATGTGATGGAGCACGGGCCGTACGTGCTGCAGGCAAGGCCGGTGGTCGGGGGCGATTCCGGTACCTGCTCTACAAGGACGTCAACCGGCACATGATCTTCTACCGGCACAGCTGAGCGTTGCGCCGGCCCTGGGCTTGCCGGCTACCGGCTTTCGCCGACGCGCGCGTTCAGCCTCTTGCGCAGGGCGGTCTTGTCGACCTTGGTCGCGGACATGGGCCAGTCCGCGTTCGTCATGAAGTAGATGGCGCGAGGCACCTTGAAACTCGCGATCTTCCCGCGGCAGAAGGTGATGAGGTCGTCGGGATCGAGGGCGTGGCCTTCCTTGAGCTCCACGAAGGCGACCGGCACCTCGTCGAGGCGGGGGTCGGGAGCGCCGACGACCTCGGCGAGTTTCACGGCGGGGTGACGGCAGAGGAAAGACTCCACTTCGATCGCGGCGACGTTTTCGCCGCCGACCTTGAGCATGTCCTTGGCCCGGCCGTGGAAGGTGAGGTGGCCGCTCGGTCGGCGGGAGTAGAGGTCGCTGGTGTGGAACCAGCCTTCGCTGTCGATCGCCGCGGCGGTCTTCTCGGGGTCCCGGTAGTAGCCCTCCAGGACGGAGTAGCCGCGGACCAGGATTTCGCCGACGCTGCCGTCGGGGAGGTCCAGGCCGGTGTCGGGGTCGACGATGCGGACTTCGAGGCCGGCCACCACGGTGCCGCCGGTCGCGGCGCGTTCCTCGGCGGTGTCGGCCGCCGTGCTGATGGCATACGCGCCGGCGGTTTCGGTCATGCCGCAGGCGTTGATGTGGTTGGCCTGCGGGAAGGCCTTCTGCACCTGGTCGAGCAGCGCGGGGGAGCCGATCAGCATGATCGACCGGAGGGAGTCGAGGGCCGGTCCGTCGCAGGCGGGGTCGGCGAGCAGGGCCTGCATGACCGCCGGGAACCACGGCCACGCCGACGTCACGCCTTCGCGTTTCATCATGTCCAGGGCACGGCCGGCGTCGAAGTGCGTGTCGGCGAGGTAGGTTCCGCCGAGCCCGATGGAGGCGATCAGCAGCTGGAGCGACGCGATGTGGAAGAGGGGGCCGGCGGACCAATACACAGGGGTTTCGCCGGAGGGCACCCGTTCGCGTGCGCGGGAGACCGGGCCGCGGCTGATGGCCTCGTGGGAAAGCATGCAGCCCTTGGGATTCGACGTCGTGCCCGAGGTGTAGAGGATCATGGCGAGGTCCCGGACGCGCACGTGCGCGCGGCGCGCGGCGACCGTGCCGGGGTCGGCGTCCGCCGCGAGTTCGTCGAACTCGTGCCGGCCGAGGAAGCCCCGCTTGTCCTCCCCGCCCAGCATCACCGCGCTGCGGAGCCGGGGCGCGATGGCGAGCCGGAGTGCCCGTGGATCGCCGGCGCTGTCGAGCCCGGGGAGGCTTTCGTGCAGGACGGCGGTGAAGTCGACGTGGTCTTCGACGAGATCCGTGGTGAGGATGGTGACGAGGTCGGCGTGCTCGACGACGTACCCGAACTCGGCGAGCTTGTAGCGGGCGTTGAGCGGAACGACGACCGCACCGAGGAGTGCTGCTCCGAAGACGGCCTCCACGTACTCGACGCAGCTGGGCATCAACAGCCCGACGTGTTCTCCGGGGCGGACGCCGAGGCTGTGCAACCCCCTAGCCACGTGCTCGGCGCCGCGAAGGAGGTCGGCGTAGGTGCAGCGCCGATCCGGGAAGGCGAGGGCCACCTGCTCGGGCGACCGATGAGCGGCGCGGACGAGCAGGTCGCCGAGGGGTGATACCTCGATCCAGTCAACCATCGTTGGCCTCCGGAGCGGTTGCACGAAAGGGGAGGACCGCCATGTCTTGACCGGCGGCGGCGCTCCCGTCGTCGGCAGGAGCGTAGCCGCGGGACTTCGAGTCAGTCAACGGCGGAGTAGACGACTCTGGTGTCGCGGTGGGTAGTCGTGTGGGTCACCTGCATCGCGACAGTAGCCGAGGGCAGTTGACGTGAACGTTGATAGTTGACGTGAGCGTTGATAACGTGCGCCGTCGAACCGGTACCGGTCAGGTGCCGGGTGGCCTCAGCGGAGAGGAGCGGTTCGATGGGTGGAGTTCTGCAAGGGAAAGTCGCACTGGTGACCGGGGCGGCGCGCGGTCAGGGCCGCAGTCACGCGGTCCGGCTGGCCGAAGAGGGGGCGGACGTGATCGCCGTCGACATCTGCGACCAGATCCCGTCGGTGGAGATCCCGATGGCGACCAAGGACGATCTCGACGAGACGGTCCGTCAGGTCGAGGCACTGGGCCGGCGGATCGTCGCGACGGTCGCCGATGTTCGCGACGGCGTCGGGCTCCACGATGTCGTACGGCACGGGGCTGCGGAGCTCGGCGGGCTGGACGTCGTCTGCGCGAACGCGGGCGTCTACGCGCTGACGCTCGACGAGCCGGCGGACGCTGCCGGCCGCCGCACGTTCTGGCAGGACACGATCGACGTGAACCTCACGGGAGTCTGGAACACCGTGGAGGCCGCCGCGCCGATCATGATCGAGGCGGGACGTGGCGGCGCGATCGTGCTGACGGCGTCCACGGCCGCCTCGAAGTCGGCGGCCAACCAGAGCTTGGCGATGAACGCCTACACCGCCGCCAAGCATGGCGTGGTGGGGCTGATGCGCAACTACGCGGTGGACCTCGCGCCGCACATGATCAGGGTCAACAGCGTCCACCCGACGGGCGTGCACACACCGATGGTGGAAAACGCGGTCGTCGAGCGCTACATGGCCCAGAACGCAGGCTTCGCGAAGCTGGTCCAGAACTCGCTGCCGGTCGGCGCCGTCGATCCGGTGGACATCAGCAACGCGATCGTCTACCTCGCCTCGGACGCGGGGCGGTACGTCACGGGCGTGCAGTTGCCCGTCGACGCGGGATTCCTGGTGAAGTAGCGGCTACATCCCCTCGAAGAACACCTTCGAGACCGCGTCGGCGACCTGGGCGGCGCTGAGCTTCGCGCCGGGTTTGAACCATCGGTGCATCCAGTTGCACATGCCGAAGACGATGTTGGCGGCGAGGACGACGGGGATGTCGTTGCGCAGCACCCCTTCGTCCATGCCTTCCTGGAGAAGGTCGATCCAGACCTTTTCGTAGCGCCGGGTCTCCCGCACCATCTGCGTGGCCCACGCAGTCGGCTCGTGGTTGACGTGCTGCATGTTCTCCTGCACGTAGACCGACATGTGCGGGTAGTGCTCCTCGTAGGAGGAGATCAGCTGGGAAATGAGCTTGTCCAGCTTCTCGCGCACCGGCAGGTCCAGGTCCTGGACGCGTTCGGCGTCGGCGAGGTTGCGGGCGAGGATGTCCCGGACCGCCTCCTGGAACAGCTCCTCCTTGCCCGAGACGTAGTAGTAGAGGGAGGCGCGGACGGAGCCGAACCGTTCCGCGATCTCGGCCAGCGTCGCGGCCTCGTAGCCCTTCTCCTTGAACACGTCAGCGGCGACGTTGACGAGCTGGCGGAGCTTGGTCTGGTACTCCTCGCCGCCTTCGGCGCGAGCCGCGAGTCGTCTCCGCTCGATGTTGCTCTGCGGACCGGACATTCGGCTCTCCTATCGCTTGTCGGGCAACCAGGTGTCGCGTCCACGATATCGCCCGATCGGCGCGCCGTGTTCGCCCAGGGGTGCGTGATTCAACGTCAGTGTTGACGCAAGTCCGGCTCGGCGCGTGGGGTATCTGGCCAGGTCGCCGGCTCGAAGGTGCTCAACAGGCGACGTCAGTGCAGACAGTTGACACTGGCGTTGACTGGTGAGACGCTCTCGGTGGCTCCCCAGGCACTACGAACCACTCGATCCGGCCGATCGAATCAACGTCAACGTCAACGTCAACTCGCCCAGCGTCCTCCCGGACGCCAGGCCCGTGGAGGACGAAGTGAAGTTCCACCTCATGCAGACCGGTGTGATCGGCCGCCGCCACGAGCTCGAGCAGGGAATGGCGGGCCAGCGGCCGGACCTCTACCAGCGCTACCTGGAAGAGGTGAAGGGGTACGTCCGCCTCGCCGACGAGCTCGGTTACGCCAGCTACTGCTCGCCCGAGCACCACCTGCAGATCGAGGGGTTCGAGATCACCAACCACCCCGGGATGTGGGGGCTGTTCGTCGGCGCGCACGCCAAGCGGATGAGCGCCGGGATCCTCGGCTACGTGCTGCCCACGCACAACCCGGTCCGGGTCGCCGAGGAGATCGCCACTCTCGACCACATGCTGCGGGGCAGGCTCATCGTCGGGTTCACCCGCGGATATCACGCCCGCTGGGTCGACTCCTACGCCGCGGTCCGCGGGACCGGCGCGACGAACGTGCTGCACGCCAAGGCCAAGAACGAACAGGACGCGGTCAACCGCGAGATCTTCGAAGAGTCCGTCCACGTCGTGAAGAAGGCGTGGGAGAACTCGGTGTTCAGCCACAAGGGCAAGTACTGGGAGTTCCCTCCCGAAGGTGGCTCGGCCGGGCACCCCGGGTACGCCGAGTTCGGCAAGGGCATGGACGAAAACGGCGTCGTCCGCGAGATCGGGATCGCACCGCGGCCGTTCCAGAACCCGCATCCGAAGCTCTACGGCGCCTTCGCCTACAGCATGCGCACCGTCGACATGTGGGCGCGGGAAGGGGGCAAGCAGGTCGTGTTCGCCACCGACCTCGACTTCTGCGAAGCCCTGTGGAACCGCTACTCGGAGACCGCGAAGAAGGCCGGGCGTGACGTTCCCCGGGAGGACATCGGCGCCTGGGGCGGCTTCCTGATCCTCACCGACGACCGGGAGCAGGCCGCCCGGCTGGAAGCGGAGCACCGCTGGTTCTGGGACAAGTGGTTCATCCCGCACGGCCAGCAGTTCCCCAACGTCCTCATCGGCACCGCCGACGACATCTCACGCCAGATCGAGCAGGCCCACGACCGGCTGGGCTTCGACGAATGCTTCCTGATGTTCGGCCAGGGCCACCTCGAGCCCGGCCGCAACGAGGACGAGCTCGCGCGGTTCGCCGAAGAGGTCGCGCCGCGGTTCGCGACCAAGGACGCCGAAGGCACGCTCAGCTGA
This sequence comes from Amycolatopsis sp. NPDC051371, assembly GCF_040682155.1. Classification (NCBI taxonomy): domain Bacteria; kingdom Bacillati; phylum Actinomycetota; class Actinomycetes; order Pseudonocardiales; family Pseudonocardiaceae; genus Amycolatopsis; species Amycolatopsis sp. NPDC051371. Next base: position 93,809 of record NZ_JBFBAG010000003.1, on the reverse strand, counting down.
CCAACGCCCCGACCGGAAAGGACGTCACCGAATGTCGACCGAGGACGTGAGCAAGAACGCCGTCACCCATTTCCTCGAGGTGTTCTCCTCGGGAAACGTCGAGAAGATCCTGGCCGGCCTGACCGACGACGCGACCTGGTGGGTTTCGGGCCGGCTGAAGGGCATGTCCGGCACCTACGACAAGGCGGCCTTCGGGCAGCTCATCAGCAGCGTGGCCGACGTCTACGTCAGCCCGCTGCGGATCACCCCGATCTCGATGGTCGCCGAAGGCCGCAAGGTCGCCGTCGAAGCCGATTCCCGCGCCGAGCTCAAGGACGGCCGGGTGTACGACCCGCGCTGCCACTTCCTGTTCGAAGTCGCTCTGGACGGCCGGATCTCCGTCGTCCACGAGTACCTCGACACCCAACACGCCTACGAAACCTTCTTCGGTTCGTAGCGGCCCCCGGTCGCGACCGGCCGGGACGCCCTGTTCTGCACAACGAAGTCCAGCCAGGTGAGGAGCACAGAAACCGATGGATTCCGGACTCATCCACATCCCGTACATGCGCCCGGAGCGCACCAGTCGCCAAACTTTCGAGTGGGCGCTGGAAAACGCCCGTCAGGCCGACGAAGCCGGCTTCACCGAATTCATGGTGGCTGAGCACGCGACCCAGAAGTGGGAATGCATCCCCGTCCCGGAGTTGGTCATCGCGGCGGCCGCGACGCAGACCGAGCGGATCAAGTTCGCCCCGATGGCACACCTGCTCCCGCACCACCACCCCGCGGACCTCGCGATCCAGGTGGGCTGGCTGTCGCAGATCCTGGAGGGTCGCTACTTTCTCGGCGTCGGAGCCGGCGCGTACCCCCAGGCGTCCTACCTGCACGGCATCACCGACCTCGCGACCAACCCGGCGAGGGTGCGCGAGTCGTTGGAGATCATGGAGAAGATCTGGAAGCGCGAACCCTTCTTCCAGCAGGGCCAGTTCTGGGACGCGGGGTATCCCGAGGAGGTCGACGACGGCCAGGGGCACGACGACCACAAGCTGGCCGACTACAGCCCGTGGGGCGGCAAGCTGGACATCGCCGTCACCGGGTTGAGCGTCAACTCGCCGTCCATCCGGTTCGCCGGTGAGCGCGGCTTCATGCCGGTTTCCATCTACTCCGGGTCTTCGATCCTCAAGACCCACTGGGAGACCTACGAAAAGGCCGCGCTCGAGCACGGGCACACCCCGGATCGCTCCAAGTACCACGTCTCGCAGACCGTGTTCGTCGCCGACACCGACAAGGAAGCGAAGAAGCTGGCGATGGAGGGCGGCGTCGGCTACGCGTTCGAGCGCTACCTGTGGCCGATCTGGCAGCGGTTCGGCATGCTCGACGGCTACATCAAGGACGCGGGCGCCGATCCCTCGGACGTCGACCTCGAGTGGATCTGCGACAACGTGTGGGTCGTCGGATCCCCGGAGACCGTGATCGAAAAGCTGAACAAGCTCTACGAGTTCACCGGCGGCTGGGGCACCCTGCAGGTCGAGTCGCACGACTACCTGGACGACCCGTCGCCGTGGTTCCAGTCGTTGCGGCTGATCGCCCAGGAGGTCGCCCCGAAGATCCAGCTGCCCTTCAGCGTCGCCACCGGCCGCTGATCTCGTCCCCGGGACGGGCGGGCGCCCCGTGGGGCCCCGCCCGGGCCGGCCGTACACCGGGAGAACATCGTGACGACCACCCAGAAACCGACCGAGACGCTCGTCGCCGAACTGGTGGAGATCGAGCGGATCCACCGGCTGTTGTCCGACTACGCCTTCCACCTCGACATGAACCACCCGGACGAGATCGCGGCGCTGTTCACCGAGGACTGCTACGTGGCCTACGGCCCGGACTTCGGTGCCGAAGGCCGGGAGGCGTACCGGGAGACGCTGGGCGGGATCGGCAGCTTCTTCGCCGCGACGAGCCACCACGTGTCGAACATCGTCGTCGACTTCGGGCTGGACCTGGCCACGGCGACCGTGCGGTCGGTGCTCCACGCCTGGCACCGGTACACGAAGGACCGCCCGGACGGGCACTTCTTCGGCCAGTACCACGACGAACTGGTTCGCATCGACGGCGACTGGCGTTTCGAGCGGCGTGAACTGCGTGCGGCCGGTGTGGTGGACTTCCACGTGAAAAAGCAGATCCCGATCGGGCGCGCCGGGTCGTGACCGACTACCAGGATATCCGGGTGGAGCACCGCGGGCCGATCAGCTGGATCGTGCTGGACCGGCCGGACAAGGCCAACGCGCTGTCGAACGCGATGCTCGACGAGTTCTCCGACGCGCTGGCCCGGCTCGCGCACACCGGCGGCCCGGTGATCGGCATCCGGGGCGAGGGCAAGGGGTTCTGCACCGGGTACGACATCGGCCAGGTCGGCACGCCCAAGGCCGTGGACCCGGTCGCCGACCGGGACCGGCTGGCCCGCAACGTCGAGCGCTACCTGGCGATCTGGGACCACCCCAAGCCGGTGATCGCCGCCGTGCACGGCTACTGCGTGGCCGGGGCGACCCAGCTGTGCGTGTTCACCGACCTGACGATCGTCGCCGAGGACGCCCGGATCGGCGAGCCCGCGCTGCCGCTGGGCGGCGGCTACATCGCGCCGCTGTGGGCACCGCTCGTCGGCCCGAAACGGGCCAAGGAACTGGCCTTCCTCCCGCGGAACGCGATCGACGGGACCACCGCCGTCGAATGGGGCTGGGCCAACCGCGCCGTGCCCGCCGCCACCTTGGTCGAGACGGTCGAGGACCTGGCCGCTCGGATCGCCCGCATCCCGTCCGACGTGCTTCGGATCAAGAAGCTGTCGATCAACCGGGCGATGGACGCGATGGGCGTCCGCACGGCCGCCGCGGGCGTGGCGGAGATGGACGCGCTGCTGCACCTGTCGCCATCGGTGGGGCAGTTGCGGGCCCGGATCGCCGAAGTCGGACTGAAAGAGATGATCGCCGAGTTCCGGCGCGCCCCCGAACCCGAACGAAAGGAAGGCACGTGAGCTCCGGAGTCGAGTTCGTCAAGGACGGCCACATCGCACACGTGACCCTGGACAACCCCAAGGCCCTCAACGCGATCACCCCGCGGATGGACGACGCGTTGTTCGCCGCGTGGACCGAGGTCGACGACGACCCGGAGATCCGGGCCGTGATCCTCTCGGCGACGGGGGAGAAGGCCTTCTGCGCCGGCGCCGACGTATCCGGATCCGGCGGAGGCGACGGCCCCGAGCGGCGGATGGCGCTCGGCGGTGGCCTCACCGGTGTCGGCGGGCCGATGCTCACCCTGCGCAAACCCCTGATCGCCGCCGTTCAGGGATACGTCATCGGCGGCGGCTGCGAACTGGCCATGTGCGCCGACATCATCGTCGCCGCCGACACCGCCCAGTTCGGGATTCCCGAGACCAAGGTCGGCATCATCGGCGAGGCCGGGATCATGCACCGGGCCATCCGCCAGCTGCCGCACCACGTCGCGCTGGCGATGATCCTCACCGGAGAACGGTTGCCCGCGGCCAAGGCCGAACAGTACGGCCTGGTCAACGAAGTCGTCACCTACCAGGACCTCGCGGCCGCCGCGCGGCGGTGGGCGGAGAAGATCATCGTCGGCTCCCCGCTGGCGGTGCAGGCGGCGAAGGACGCAGCGTTGTCCCGCCTCGGCTGGCCGCTGGACGTCGCACTCGCTACCCGCTACGAGCCCATCGAGGCGTACGCGTCGAGCAAGGACCGGCTCGAAGGGCGTGCCGCGTTCGCCGAGAAACGCAAGCCACAGTGGCAAGGACGGTGACGAAATGCTGAAAGTCGATGCCCTGCCCGACGATCCGGCCGAGCTGCGGCGTGCCTACAGCTGCTTCCCGAGCGGGATCACCGCGGTGTGCGCGATCGACGGCGGCGAACCGGTCGGCATGGCCGCCAGCTCGTTCACCTCGGTCTCGATCGATCCGCCGCTGGTCTCGGTGTGCGTGCAGAACACCTCGGCCACCTGGCCCCGCCTGCGTGAACGGCGGCGACTGGGACTGAGCGTGCTGGCCCACGGCCAGGACGGCGCCTGCCGCTCGCTGTCGGACAAGCACGGGGACCGGTTCGCCGGGGTGAGCTGGGAACCGAGCGCCGACGACGCGGTATTCGTCCACGGGGCGACGGCCTGGCTGGAGTGCTCCGTCCACGGCGAACTGCCCGCGGGCGACCACGCGATCGTGCTGCTGCGGATCCACGGCCTGCGCGCCGACCCCGAAAGCGAGCCGCTCGTCTTCCACGGCAGCAGGTTCCGGCAGCTCGTCGCCTGCTGAGCGACCCGCCCGGGAATGCTGCCGGAAACCGCGGAGGAAAGGAATCTCATGGGACGACTCGAAGGAAAGGTCGCGATCGTCAGCGGCGGCGCGCGCGGAATGGGTGCCGCACACAGCCGCGCGATCGTCGCCGAAGGCGGGCAGGTCGTCATCGGCGACATTCTCGAGGCCGAGGGCCGGGCACTGGCCGACTCACTGGGCGAGGCCGCCGCCTTCACCACGCTGGACGTCACCGATGCCGATGACTGGGCGCGGGCGGCCGACCTCGCGCTCAGCCGGTACGGACGGCTGAACGTGCTGGTCAACAACGCGGGGATCTGCACCATGGGCAGCCTCCTCGAGTACACCGCCGACGACTGGAACCGGATCATCGGCGTCAACCTCACCGGGCAGTTCCTCGGCATCAAAGCCTCGGTCGCGGCGCTCGTCGCCGCGGCGCCCGCGTCGATCATCAACATCGCGTCGACCCAGGGCATGGAGGGGATCGCGCAGCTGCACGGATACACCGCGTCGAAGTTCGGCGTGCGGGGGCTGACGAAGTCCGTCGCGCTCGAGCTCGCGGCGCAAGGAGTGCGGGCCAACACCATCTGCCCCGGCACGATCGCGACACCCATGAACGAGGGCCTCGACGTCAGCGGGTTCAACCCGATGAACCGCAAGGCCGACCCGCGGGAGGTCGCCTCGCTGGTCGTCTACCTGGCGAGCGACGAATCGAGCTTCATCACCGGCACCGAGATCGTGGTCGACGGCGGCGAACTCGCCGGGCACGGTCCGCTCGTCGGCACCTGACCATCCCGGGAGTCTTCCATGACACTGACCGCCGCGGCCGCCACCACCACCGGTTCCGATCCCGGTATCCGCCGCGCCCTCGATGCGCTCTCGGCCGGCCGCCCGGTGATCGTCGTCGACGACGAGGACCGCGAGAACGAGGGTGATCTCATCTTCGCGGCCGAGCTCGCCACGCCGGCTCTGATGGCGTTCCTGGTCCGGCACTCCTCGGGTTTCGTGTGCGTCGCCCTGCCCGGACCGGACTGCGACCGGCTCGGCCTGCCACCGATGCACCAGACCAGCACCGACCACTACGGCACCGCCTATTGCGTCACGGCCGACGCGGTCGGCGGCGGCACGACCACCGGGGTGTCCGCGACCGACCGGGCACGGACCGCGAGGGCCCTGGCCGATCCGGCGTCGGGACCGCGGGACTTCAGTCGCCCAGGTCACGTCGTGCCCCTGCGGGCCCGCCCTGGCGGCGTGCTCGAACGAGCCGGGCACACCGAGGCCGCGGTGGATCTGATGACGCTCGCCGGCCTGCGACCGGCGGGCGTGCTGTGCGAGATCGTCAGCACCCGGCATCCCACCCGGATGGCCAGGCGCGCGGAACTCCGTGCGTTCGCCGCCGCGCACGACCTGGAAATGGTGTCGATCGCGCAACTCGCCGGCCACCGCCGCCGCACCGAACGCCAGGTCGTGCGCGAGGTGCCGGCCACCGTGGCGACCACCGGGCAGTTCCGCACCATCGGCTACCGCGGGACCGTGGACGGCGCCGAACACCTCGCGTTCATCTGCGGTGAGGTCGAAGGACGTATCGACGTTCCCGTCCACGTGCACCACGAGTGCGTCCCAGGCGAGGTCCTCGGCGCCGAGAACTGCGACTGCCACACCACGCTGGCCCAGGCGCTGACGACCATCGAACGCAGCCGATGCGGCATCGTCGTGTACCTCCGCCCCCCGTCCGAACCGCCGCCGGGCCGGGCCACCCAGGCGCAGGTCGTAGCCGACATCCTCGCCGACCTCGGCGCCGCTGCTGTCCGGCTGCTGCCAGTGGCCCGGCACACCCCTGACCCGGGTACGGCGCCATCGCGTTGGATCGGGCTTTCGGGTACGGCCTGCGTGAGCGCGACGGGACCCGGCGTGTCTGAGCGGACTGGGCAGATCGTCGACGCGGCACGCGTGCTGATCGACGAAGGCGGCTCCGCGGCTCTGACCATGCGAGCACTCGGCGACCGGCTGGGCATCCGCGCTCCGTCGCTCTACAAGCACTTCCCGGACAAGGGCGCGGTCGAAGCACAGGTGATCACGCTCGCCATGCGGGAGCTGGCGAGCGCGCTGGCACGAACCGACTCCTTGGTCGCGCTCGCGGCGACCTACCGTGCCTATGCGCTCGCGCATCCCCATCTCTACCGGCTGATGAACTCCGGACCGCTCCCTCGCCACCTGCTGCCGCCCGGAGTTGAGGAAGCGACCACGCTGCCGCTTGTGCGCGCTGTCGGCGGCGAGATGAACCGGGCGCGCGCTGTCTGGGCGTTCGCGCACGGCATGGTCATCCTCGAGCTCGACGGCCGCTTCCCGCCCGACGCGGACCTCGACAGCGCTTGGCGCACGGGGCTGGCAGCGTTTGCCGATCCTGCTCGACACTGTTGAGGCTGTCCTGACAGCGGCGGCCAACCCTCGAGCTAGGTCTCCGGTTCCCACGGCAATCCCGTGGGCGGGGACCGAAGTCCAGCCGGTCAAGCCCTGGATCATGCTGCCCGTCCGCCATATCCAGTACGACGGAATGCCGTGAGCCACGTGTCGAAGTCTCAGCGCACGCTGGGCGGCAGGTCGGCGCACCGGGCCCGGTTCTGCTGCGTCACGTGTTCGAACGCTTGCCCCTTGCCACCGGACGCTACGGGGTTGCCAGCTACCTTGATCCAGTGCCCTTCGCTGATTTCGAGCGGTACCCGAATCGGCCGGGTGCGCGTGTGGAATTCGCGCCGCATCGGCGAGCCACGGTTGTTCAGGTCGCGGCGGCTCGGGCTTGCTGCGGAGTGGTCCCGGACCACTGGTGGAAGGCCCGGTAGAACGAACTGGGATCGTCGTAGCCGAGCAGTAGCGCGATTCGGTGACGGAGACTTCGGGTCGTTCCAGGTAATGCCGGGCCAGGGCGTGCCGGGTCTCTTCCAGCACCGCTTGGAAGCCAGGGTCGAGCAGGTCGAATCCAGCGAAGAGGCGCCTGACGTCCGTTTCGGCACGGCAGCGAATGGCGTGGTGGCAGCAGGATTCCCACCTTCGCTCGATGGCAGCGGTCAGTGAGCTCTCCCCGGTGGGGTCGTCCAGCGGTGACCATCAGTTGAGGGCGAGCACCGATCCGGGTGCTAGCAGAGTGCGGTATGCCGTCAGCGCTGAGGTGAGGCGGTCGTCGTCCGGTTCGTGCTGCACGCCGGTGGTCAGCAGCACCGCAACCGGGCGGGTGAGGTCGAGCGCCGAGCTGACCGTTTCGTGGCTGAGCAGGCCCCCCGGGTCGAGGTGGTCGGCTTGGACCACCTCGGTGCGGTCGTTCTCGTCGAGCAGCGCGCGTTCGTAGCTGAGGACGAGGTTGTCGGTTTCGACGTAGATGACTTTCACATCGGGATTGTGTCGCTGGGCGGTTTGGTGGGTGTTGTCGCTGGTGGTGGGCAGTCCGGCGGCCAGGTCGAGGAACTGGTCGATGCCGCGGGCGGCGAGATGGCGGACGACGCGGACGTGCCATGCCCGGACTGCGCGGAGCAGGTCGGCGAAGCCGTCGCCGGGCACGTCCAGCGGCTCGTAGGCGTCGGCGAGCAGCTCGGCGGAGAACTCGTCGAGGTTGTTCTGGTCGCCGTGCCCGGGGTGGCGTTCGGCGGTGGCTGAGCGGGCGGTGAATCGGTTGAGCAGGGTCGGGCCGTCGGCGGTGAGCTGCACCTGGACGACGTGTGCACCGGTGTCTCTCATCAGCCGCCGGAAGTCGTCGCTGGAGTGGGTCCGGCGGAAGTTCGACTCGGTCACGCAGGAGGCGCCGGCGTCGAGGATGTCGGTGAGCTGGGTGAACAGCACGGCGGCGGCTGCGGCTGCGAACCCCTTGGACTGGAGGCAGTCGCCGTAGCCCAGCGTGTCGAATAGGGCTTCCTTGATCGCGTCGCGCGAGAGCAGCGGCAGCGTCAGCCGTGTGGCAAGCTCGCGGCGAGGGTGCTCTTGCCGACGGCGGGCGGACCGGACACGACGATGACGGTGGGAGTGCTGGGCACAGACTGGTCTTTCTGTCGGGTGCAACGACTATCAGAATCATGAACGTGAGGCTCCGAGCACCGCGGACGGTGCCCGTGGGCACGGTTCGTCAGGCCCGGCGCGACTTCGTGGCCGCAGACGGCGCCCGGCCAGCTGGCGCGACCCGGCAAAAGATGTGACCGAACTGGCTCGGCGCATGTGGTCAGTCGACGGGGAGTGCAGCACCTTGCCCGATAGGAATGGTCGTCCTTCCCGGTAAGCTCCTCGGGCAATCACACGGAGCGCGCCCACGCTGGCCGCCGCCTGAGTCAGAAACGGCTCGGGCAGGTGGCCGCGTCGACCTCGCCGGCCTTGAGTGCCTGAGCCATGTTCGGGAATGGGAGCTGCTGCCACTGCACCTTCGAGAAGTCGACGCCGTTATCGGCCATGACCGACTTGGTGAGGACGCCGGATGCCTGCGTGATCGAGCTGACCGCGATCCTCTTGCCGGCGAGATCGTGGACGTTCTTGATTCCCGAGTTCGGCACGGTCACGATCTCGTTGCTCTTGGGGCTGGCCCACGTACCATCGGCGACGAGCCGCAGTTCTGCGACGTCCCGTGCCAGTGCGAGAAATATCGCGGGATAGGTCGACAGGCCCACGTCCACTTCACCGCTCTGGACCTTGGTCAGAGACACCTCCGTCTTGGCGGCCGGCACCTCCCGCACGTCCAGGCCCTCGGCCTTGAAATAGCCGTTGTCGAGTGCGATCCAGAACGGCGCCAGGTCCACGGTGGCGACCGTTGCGACCGCGATGGTGCTTTTTTCAATGCCGCCGGCCCCCGGGGCCTGACTCGGTCGAGTTGCCGCCGCCTTTGAGGGGCTGATTGACCGACTCGATCCGCTGGCGGACGCCGCCGAGGTTGCCGTTGCGGTAGGTCTCGTCCCTGCGGTCGGGTCGCAGCAGCTCGAGGCCCATCGCGGTGGTCAGCTGCTTGAACTCCATACCGGCGAAACCTTTATCCGCCAGCAAGATCTGTCCGTGTCGGAAGAGGTGGTGGTTGTCCTCGAGCAGGGCGGCCAGCACCTCGCGTTCACCGAGTTTCGGGTTGGCCAAGCACCACATGACCGGCATTCCGTCTCCGGCGCAGACGAGGTAGAGCTTCAGGCCCCAGTACCAGCGTGAGTGTGACGCGCAGTAGCCATAGCCGGCGTGCCCGGCCAGATCGGAGCGCTTCACGGTTTCTCGTGACATTCCGCAGGGAACCGGGGTGGCGCCGGTGATCCATAGGTCGTCGAACCAGGACGGGCTGCACGCGGCCAGTGTGAGGATCGCCTTGCACAACAACGACTGCGCTGACTTGAGCCGTTTGTGGTAGCCGGACTGGGTGAGCATGGCGGGGAACATCACGCGCCATCCGGCGTCGGCGTGGATGCGCCGGATCCAGCGTCGTTCACTGTTGTAGGGGTCGACGGCGCGCTCTGGGGCGAACGAACGCGGAAGGCGCTCGCCGCGGGTGGTTCGCGCTACAGAGTGAGTACACCATCCGCGGAATCAAGGTCTGGACGCACGCCCCGCGGGCCGCTGGTCGGATGATGGTAGGGTCCTGATAGACAGCATGCTGACTAGTTGGTGAGGTGCGTCGTGCGTCCTGCCGTTCATCTCGTCTGGAAGCTCAGCCGGTGAGCGCCGTGGTACGGAGCGGGCTCGGCAGCGCCATCCGGAGTTCGTGGCCCCGGGGCCGGGCCTACCTCGTGATGACCAAACCGCGGATCGTGACGCAGTTGCTCATCATCACGTTGCCGGCGATGCTGCTGGCGGAGCGAGGCCTTCCACCGGCGAAGGTCGTGTTCGCCACGCTGGCCGGGGGCGCGATGGCGGCGGCCAGTGCCGGCGTCTTCAACTGCGTGCTTGACGCGGACATCGACGCGGTCATGAACCGGACGCGTCATCGCCCACTGGTCCAGCAGGTCGTTCCGATGGGCCGTGCCGTGGTCTTCGGCGCTTTGCTGGGCTGCGGATCCGCGACATTGCTACTCCTTACGACCAATCTGCTCACCACCGTACTCACTGTCTTCGCCATCTTCTTCTACGTTGTCGTCTATACAGCTGTACTGAAGCGGCGAACCACCCAGAACGTGGTGTGGGGCGGAGTGTGCGGCTGCATGCCGGTTCTGATCGGTTGGTCGGCGGTCACCGGAACGGTGGAATGGCCGGCATTCGCTCTGTTCGCGGTCGTCTTCTTCTGGACACCGCCACACTCGTGGGCGCTGGCGATGAAGTACCGGGAGGACTACGTCCGCGCCGGCGTTCCGATGTTGCCGGTGAAAGGAACCGGCGAGCAGGTCGTGACTCGCATATCCGTCTACTCGTGGGCGGCGGTCACGAGCACTTTCCTGCTGATTCCGGTTACTGGATGGGTCTTCGCCGCCGCCGCTCTCGCCTGTGGGGCATGGTTCCTGGTCGCGGTCCACCGGCTGCGCTCAGCCGTTCGGAGCGGTGCCGAGGCCGATGCGATGACGGTCTTCCATCGCTCCAACCTGTTCCTGTGCTCGATTTTCGCGGCGCTGGCTGTGGACTCGTTGACGGTGCCGCGTTGGTGAAACGGTTCCGCGCTGTTCGGAAGTAATATTGACAGAAGGAGGTTCGCGATGTTTTTCGTGACCGGGGCGACCGGCAATGTCGGCCGCAACGTGGTTACGCAGCTGCTGGCCGAGGGGGTGAAGGTGCGTGCCGCCAGCCGGAACCCCGAGCACGCGAGTCTGCCGGGCGAGGTCGAGGTCGTGCGGGCCGACCTAGCCGACGTCTCTTCGCCGCAGGCTGTCTTCCAAGGGGTCGACGGCCTGTTCCTGTTCCCGGCGCGCGGCCCGCTGGCCGGGTTCGTGTCCGCCGCCGCGCAGGCCGGGGTCAAGCGCATCGTGCTGCTGTCCTCGTCGGCGGTGGCCGACGAGCGGTTGAAGGCGACACCCATCGGCGCGACTCACATTGCCGCGGAACAGGCCGTCGAAGCCGCGGGGGTGCAATGGACATTCGTCCGGCCCGGACCGTTCATGGTCAATGACCTGGCCTGGGCCGCGGGGATCAAGTCCGCGGGGATCGTGCGTGCCCCGTACGGCGAGGCGGTCGCGGCACACATCGACGAGCGCGACATCGCGGGAGTAGTGGTGCGGGCTTTGCTCGAGGACGGGCATGCGGGCAACGCATATGAGGTGACCGGTCCCCAAGCACTGAGCCAGGTCGAGCGGGTGCGCGTTCTCGCGGAGGTGCTCGGTCGCCCGATCCGCTTCGAAGAACAGCCGGTAGCCGAGATGCGCGAGCAACTGCTCCGGCAGGTTCCCGAAGAGCTGGCCGATGTCATGCTCGAGCTGCTCCGCCTAGGTGTCGAGGAGTCGGTGAAAGTGTCGCCCACCGGGGCGGAGGTGCTCGGTCGCCCGCTGCACACTTACGAGGAATGGGCAGTTCGTCACGCGGGAGATTTCCAGTAGGGAGACGGAGTCAACGGTGCTGAACACCGTGCTGCTCCGGGCAGTGCCATCGATACCCGGTAAGTTGACCATCTTGTTCGGGGGTAATCGCTTTGCGAATCCTTTTTACTGCTCTGCCTACCTTCTCTCATCTCGTTCCGCTGGTTCTGCCGGTCGCGAGGCTGGCTCGAAAAGCCGGGCACGAGGTCGCGATCGCGACCGGCGCGGGGCTGGCTGACCGGGTCGAGCGGGAAGGCGTCACGGTGTTCGGAATGGATGACCTGCTTACGCCGGAGCGTATCGTGCGCGACCCGGATCTTGCGGCGCAGTTCGGGTTCGACATCGACTTCGCTCCGGGCACGACCACCCGGGAGCTGGTGGCCGAGTCGTACGCGAAGATGTTCATCGGCTTGTGCGCGCCCAGCTTCGTCGCCGAGTCGCGGTCGGTCGCGGAATCGTGGAAACCGGATCTGGTGCTGCGTGAGACCACGGAGTACGGCGGTTACTTTCTCGCCGAGCAGCTCGGAATCGCTCATGGCGTGCTCGACATCGGACCGATGGCACCGGTGGGAGATCCGGCTGTGCTCGCCGCGGTGAACGAGCAGCGCGCTCGGCTGAACCTCGACCCAGCGAACGACCCGAGGAGCCTCAACGGGCTTTTCCGCGCTGGGTTCGTTCCGGAATCCTTCTATGGAGACGATGCGCTGGAAGTGCGTTGCTATCGGATGGAGGACGAGCGGGAGACTCTCGAGCCGGCTGTCGCCGGCTTGTCCGGCGACCGGCCGATCGTCCTTGCCAGCATGGGTTCCAACTTGCCGAGGACGCTCGGTCCGGGGCCGTCGATTTTGGATATCTTGATCGAGGGACTCGCGGCGCTTCCTGTCACTGGGATCGTGGCGATCGGCCGTGATCCCAAGACTTGGCAAGGGGCATCCGCGAGTAACGTGCATCTGGCCTCGTTCGTGCAGCAACGGACGTTGCTGCAGGCCTGCGACGCGTTCGTCACCCACGCCGGCTTCAACAGCACGAGGGAGGCACTGGGAGCGGGCGTGCCGATGGTGGCGCTTCCGGCTTTCGCCGAGCAGCCGGCCAACGCGGCACGCGCCGCCGCACTCGGTGCGGCCATCCATCTGCCGATCGACCAAGCCAGCCCTGACTCGGTGGCTGAAGCCGTCGACCGGGTGCTCGTCGAGCGTTCGTTCCGCGCGCGAGCCAAGGGTTTGCAGCGCGCTACACTCGCGCTTCCGCCCGCGCGTCAGCTGATCGACGATCTGCAAGCCGCACTCGGCTAGGTGAACGGGGTGGGGTCGGCATTGTGACGTTCCCACCCCGCTCGTTTGCTCACCGGGTGGCGAGTCGGCTACCTGAGCGTCAGGCCCAGCTGCTTGGCCAGGTTCAGCTCGTCGGCGAGGAACCACCCTTCCGCGATGCAGTTGTCATCATCGAATCGCAGCACGGCGACCGCCGTCCAACCGACGCGCTTGCCGGTTGCCGGCTGGCCGAGGAATGTACCGGCGTGTGTGGCGTCGATGTGCCATTTCGCCCAGACGGCGTCACCGGCACCGTCGATCGCTTCGATGGTGCGCTCCTGATCGGACAACACTGCATTCATCGCCGCGAGGCCGCTGCGGAAGCTCTCGTATACAGCCCCACCCGGGGCGCCTTCGCGCCCGCCGGTCGCGGCCATGAGATCGGCGAGTCCGACCCGTAAGGTGACGAACGTCGGCGCGAAGATCTGCTCCACCAGATCCAGTCGCCCGCCCACGATCACGTCATGTTGGAGCCGCCGGAACATCTCGATGTTGCGTGCGACCTGGTCGCCGGCGTCCCCGTTGCCGGCGAGGTTCACGGAACCCAGCTCCTCCTGGAGAATACGTGCGCCGTGCACGACCGCGCTCATGCCGGTGGCATTGGCGGCGATTTCGAGTCCCTGGAGGATCTGGGGCACCTGCAGTCCGTCGCGAAGGCAGCGCCGTAGGTGAACACGGAATTCCGGCCAGTCGCCCGTGGCCGCCGGTAACACGATGACGAGCAGTTTGCGCGTCGCGGCCGGGAACGCTGCGTCGTCGCGGCCGTAGAGCACGTTCGCGAACTGCTGGTATGCGGACAGGAAGGCCGGGTCGGCCTGGGCGAGGTAGACGTGCCCGGGATCGACCTCGTCACCCATTTCGCGTTCGAAGAACGCGCGGGCTCCATCGGGACCTGTGGTCATGGTGTCGCCGGCCCTTTCACTGGGTGGGTGCCGCGGCGGAACGCAGAGTGTCGAAGGTCGGAACGTCGGCGAGTTGGCCGACGGCGTTCGCCATGGTCCAGAACGCCTTGATTCCCGCTACATCTTGCTGTGTCAGGCTGCCGTATTTCGGGTCGGTCGTGCTCCACCACCAGTTGAGGTAGTCGACGTCACCCGGGTTCGCGCCATCTACCTTGCCGGCGAGCTCCTGCTTGTCGGATCGGGCGTAGTCCACGCTCGTTCGCAATGCGGTGGTGAGTTTCGTCAGGTCGGCGCTCCGATCGCGCTCGACCTCGGGGTAGGTGGCCAGCACGGTCGTCACGGGGTATGCGCCCAGCGCCTTGTGTACGTCCTGGCTGACGTGCACAAGGGGTCCGTATCCCTGAGTGTGCTCGAGGAGGTACCGCGGCTTGTTCAGGTTGGTGGCCGCGTCGACGCCTCCGTTGTTCAGCACACTCACGAGTGCCTCCGGTGCGGTCGGCTGGAATGTGATGTCGCCGCCCTGCAGGCGGGTGTCCATTCCGTACAGTTTGGACAGCACGTACTGGGTCTGGATGGTCGAGCTTCCGGTCGGCGAGCTGATCGCGACCTTGCGGCCGCGGAGCTGCGCAGGTTCCGTGATGCCCGACGCGGCGGTCACGTCGACGACGGTCGCGTCGGTGTCATTGAGACCGGCTATGAGAATCGGCGTGGAGAGACCCTTCTGCCGAGGACGAAGTCACGATCATGGGTGCGACACTGCACGGCCTTGTGTCGCTCTACCTCAATGGGTTGACCGACGCGGACAGTGACCGCCTGGTGGCGCTCGCCGCCCGCGCCGCCCGGGATCTCGTGCGTCGTCGGGGGTGTGGGTGTCCAGGAAAGCTGACAGGTTGGCGAGGTGGTGCCGTGCTGCGGTCTGTCCGTCCTGGCAGGTGTCTGGCGGCGGTCAAGCCGGCTCTGGCGTCACGGTTGCCGACCGAGGTTGACACCTCCCTCCGAGTGCGAACAGCGTCTGCGGCAGCTTCCGCTGAAAGTCGGAGGGACTTGTTCGAGGCGTTCGGCAAGTGCTTCCGTAACCGAACGCTGGGACGCGTAGGCGAGCTCGCGGCGCAGCTCGGTCGGCACGATCGCGACGGCCCGCTGGTCTCCTGCGTCCGGCACGCGGTGTGGTAACCCACGGTGCTCTTCTCGGTCTACCAGGCCGGTTTGATCAGCGGGAGTGCCATGTTTCCTGGCAGCAGTCGGCACCATGTACTACATTAGTACGCAAGCTGATAGTTTTGTACTCAAATGGAGGCGATGTGGCACCGGCTGTTGTGGTCGTTGGTGGCGGTTATGGTGGAGTGACGGTCGCGAAGGCGCTGGACGGCGTCGCGAGCGTCGTGCTGGTCGAAGCGAAGAACGCATTCGTCCACTCGGTGGGCGCGCTGCGGGCGGCGGTTCGCCCAGACTTCACGCCGAAGATCTTTTTTACCTATGACAAGCTGCTGACGCGAGGGCGCGTGGTTCACGACCGGGCGGCCGAGGTCACACCGGGCAGCGTAGTGCTGGCCTCGGGAGAACGCCTTGCGGCCGACTACATCGTGCTCGCGACGGGTTCGCGCTACCCGTTCCCGGCGAAGAGCCCGTGGGATGACAGCGCCCAAGCGGCTGAGGCCTACCGCGACACCGCGAAGTATCTCGACTCTGCTAACCGCGTACTCCTGCTCGGTGCAGGCCCCGTGGGCCTGGAGTTCGCGGGCGAGATCCGTGCACAATGGCCTGACAAGTGGGTGACGCTCGTCGATCCCGCGCCCGTCCTGCTGGCGGGCTACGCGTCCGAGCTTCAGGCCGAGATCCGCCGCCAGCTGGACGAACTGAAGATCGAGCTGCTGCTCGGCACCTCGCTGGCCGAGAACCCGGAGACCGCGAGTGGTACGGCCGGCGCGTTCGCCGTGACCACGGATACTGGGCACGAGCTCGCGGCCGACATCTGGTTCCGGTGCTATGGCGTCCTGCCCAGCAGTGACTACCTCGCAGGCGAGCTGGCTACGGCCCGGCTGGGCAGCGGTCAGGTCGAGGTCGACGAGACGCTCAGGGTGCGCGGGCAGGAGGCGGTCTTCGCGCTGGGCGACATCACGGCGGTCGCGGAGCCAAAGCGCGCAGGCGCGGCTATGCGGCACGCGGACGTCATCGCCGAGAACATCAAGGCAGTGGTGACGGGAGAGGGAGAGCAGCGTACCTACCAGCCTGGGCCGGCTGCGCTCCTGCTTCCGCTGGGGCCTGAATGGGGCGCGTCGTACCTACCCGGTGCGGGCCTGATGGGCCCCGAGCAAACGGCACAGCACAAGGGCGCGGACCTGATGATCGGTCGTTTCCAGCAGATCTTCGGCCTGAACGGGGGCGACCGGTGAACCTCATCAACGCCGACGAAATAGAGTTCCTGGCAACCCATCGCATCGGACACCTGGCGACCGTCGGAAAGTCCGGTAAGCCGCACGTCGTCCCGGCCGGCTACCACTTCGACGCAGAGCGGGGCGTCATTAAGATCGGTGCGCATGTGCTGCCGGAACGCGGCCAGGAGCGGCTGTATGTCAGGCACCTGAAGAACAATCCGCTGGTGGCCTTCGTGGTCGACGACCTCACGACGGAACCGGCCTGGAGGCCGCGCGGAGTGACAGTGAAGGGAACTGTGAAGCTGCACTCGGAGGGCGGCGAGGTGCTTGGGCCCGGTTTCGGGCCCAACTGGGTCGAGATCGTGCCGGACTGGTTGTCTTCCTGGGGAATCAACGCAGATCCGCTTCACCCCGCAGTGCCGCGAAGGGTCTAGCTGGGCGCGTCCTTCGGGTGTCTTTCCAACTGTCGCGCGGATTCTTGCCGCAGGAGCCTCGTCTGGGGACCCGGGCACGGACCGGGGAGCAACTGTTCACCTACCACAAGGACCCCGACGGCAACACGATCGAGCTGTTCACCCAGCTCGACCTGATGCACGACGAGAACAAGGGTTACGGGGAGCCGCGCCCGTGGCAAGAGTCCTACCCGCTGTACCCGAAGACGTGGGAGGTTGACCTGGCCACGGTCAACATCTGGGGTCCCATCAACCAGAAGATGATGGACCGATGACCCACCGGGCGGGGCCTTCGTTGCCCGTCGCCCTGTGGCTCACAACCGTCAGGCCTCGGCCAATGACGGATGGGGCAGGTCGGTGACGTGGATGAGGTCGTGAAGCCGCAGGCGCGGTGACCGCGGGAGTACTCCGAGCAGGGGGCAGACGATGCGCCGCGCTTTGCCGAAGGCGGCCAGCACGTCGGGTTGCCGGAAGATCGCGAGGAAGTCCTGCCTGCTCTCGTACTGGCCCACGTTCACCGCGTGCCGTCCGTCGGTGCTCATCAGCACGTTGTTCGACACGTACCCCGGTTGCTTGCGCACGTAGGGGATCGTGTGCGCGAAGTACTCGACCGCCTCTTTCTGCTTGCCGTCCGCCACCAGGAACACGTTGACGAAATGGAACTCCGGCGAGCCTCCTTCGATGACGGATTGGACTGACTTGTCGAGCTGATCGACGATCTCCACCTGATAGAGATCGGGCGCCGCCACCGGTTCTCCCGCCCAGGCGGAGATCGTCGCGACATCCCGCTTGCTGTGTCCGCGCAGAACGACCCCGCTCTTGATCAGTCCCTCGGTCAGGTCCCGATCTGTGGCGGCAATGGAGCGGCGTACGAGTGGCGGCTGATCGTGGGGCTGCGGGACCTGGACGACATCCAGGCGCAGCAGCCCGGCGTCCTTGCCGATGGTCAGCCGGGCAGGGTGTCCGAGATCGGGCACGACAGGCTCCTCAATGTGCCGTCGGTGACCAAGGTGAACGTCAGTCACGACGATCAGCTGTCGGTTGGGCGAGTCGCTCTACGTTCGGCTAGGTACGTAGATAAGAGTGTATGCTGATAAACAGCATGCTTATCAGTTTACCGTCTTGTCGACCTGGTTGGAGAGCGAGGACATCCGGGCAGGCACACAGGGGTTGTTCAGTGCCATGCTGATAGTCGGCATGCTGAGTGGATTGCAGCAGGCCCGCAGTCGAAGGAGGGAGCAGGTATGGCTGACAGCTTTGATACGGCCACGCCGAAGGAGCTGGTTTCGCTCGTGTTCGAGGTATGGAACAGCGGGGACCCCGACGCACTCGGTGCCCTCTTTCCCGTGGACGGCGAGTGGACCACCCCGTACGGTTATCCGATGGTTGGTCCGTGGGAGATCGCCGAAGGGCATCGCGGCGTGATGCAGGGGATCTTCGCGAGCGCCGTCCTCGAATGCACCAACGTCCGGACGAAAACCCTGGCGGACACGCTGGTCTCGATCGACGCGCGGTGGCTGATGGCCGGCCAGGTGGCGCCTGACGGCAAGGCGATCCCGGAACGCGAGGGTTCGATGCACATCATCGCGGAAAAGGGGCCGCATGGGTGGCGGCCGATCATCCTGCGGAACCAGGAGTATGCCGGTCCCTACCGGGAGCTGGCGAAGCGACAAGACGTGGCGGGAGGGAACCCGCACGGCGTTCCTGAAGCCTGACTCGATCTCGGTGCCATGTCCGCCGGACAGCGATCCGCCGTTTACGGGCGCTGGAAGCGGCGACGGCTGCGCGAGGAGGTTCCATGCCGCACCCGCTCGGCGACATCGTGGGGGCACGGCGCGTCCTGGCCGGAGTCCATCCCGCTTGTGCTCCCCGCGACAAGTACCAGGCTGGGCCGGCCGGCATTGCGTATGCCGCGGTGTTCCTGGCGTCGGACGGCCCCAGTTGATGACGGACGCGGACCTCGTGATCGACAGCGGCTGGACCGCGACCAAAGTGGAGAGGAGGGACACGGTCCGATGCTCATCGACGTCCATGCCCACGTGTATCCCAGTGACTATCTCGACCTGCTCGAGCGCAGCGGTGTCAAGACGACCGGCAGCCACCGCGGTCTCGGTGCGGACGACACCGATACCGACCTTTCGGCGCGGTTCGCCCTGATGGACGAGGCCGGCGTTGATCTGCAAGTGCTGAGCGCGGCGCCGATGTTCGGGCACTTGGACGACTGCGCGCAGGCCGCCATCGCGACCCGGACGATCAACGACCGGTACGCCGAGCTGACAGCGCGCCATCCCGGGCGGTTTCGCGCGTTCGCCACCGTGCCGTTGCCTCATCTGGACGACGCGCTGGTCGAGCTGGCCAGGGCCCTGGACGAGCTCGGCATGGTGGGTGTGACGCTGGGCACCACGATCGCGGGCAGGGCACTAACCGATCCCGTGTTCACGCCGTTTTGGGCGGAGCTCGACCGGCGGGCCTCGGTGGTGTTCCTGCACCCGGCGGGAGACAGTGCCGGCTCAGCGCAGATCGAAGGTGCGCTGCGCTGGCTCGTCGGTGCACCGATGGAGGACACGATCGCGGCGGCCAAGCTCATCACCGAGGGCCATCTTGTGCGGTTCCCCCGGGTCCGGGTCATCAACTCGCACTTCGGTGGGGCGCTGCCCCTGTTGCTGGAGCGATGGGACAGCCTGTCCCGCCTCGGCGGCGCCGAGCCGGAGGTCATGCCCAGCGTAGCGGCGCGAAAGATGTGGTACGACACGGTGAGCCACGGCTCCGCGACAGCGCTGCTTGCGGGAGTGGGCGCGGTCGGCGCCGACCGCCTCCTGCTGGGCAGCGATTTCCCGTACCAGACCGGCTCGGTCTTCACGCACGGCGCGGTTGGGTTCATCCGCGAGACGCTCGATGACGACGAAGCGATGGGCATCCTTGACACCAACGCGACGGCGTTGTTCGGCCTGACGTAGCACTCCGTCGGGTCCCGCAGCGGCGCCAGTCGGGGACTTCGCGGGTGCTGTCCTCCGGGTCATGAGCGATGGCAGCGGCGGTAAGAGCGGCAATCCAGCCGGGCAGCAGGTCGTGGCCGAATCGGACGGAAGGCAAGGCTGTCGACACGGCCAGAGGCCGCTCGGCGGGCCAGGAGAGGGCGCCCCCGATCGCGGTCAGCCCGTTTTCGGTGAGCTGGTCGTTGATGGCGAAACGCCGCGTGCGGACACGTGTCAGCTTTCGTCGCACGTGGCCGAGGTCGATGTCCGGCTCGTCGGTGTAGCGACGTGGGACCTCTTCGGGGGCAGTGTCGCCAGCAGGGCGCGACCGCCGGAGGCAGTCCGCGGCGCGCTTACTGTGTGAGATTCGCGGCCAGCCGGCTGATCAGCTCGTCCAGCACCGCTCGCTCCGACTTGGAGAATCCTTTGATCAGGCGCGAGTTGGCGAGCCGGGCTGCCGCGGCCAAGCGCGTGTGAAGGGCGTCTCCCTCGGGTGTGATCTCCAGCAGCACGGCGCGCCGGTCGGTCGCGACCTCGGTGCGCTGCAGCCAACCTGAGCTGACGAGCCGGTCGACCTGCCGTGTGAGCGTCTGACCGCTGACATCCAGCGAATCGGCGAGATCTCGCTGAATCATCGGGCCGTTCACCTGGAGCGTTTCCAGCACCGTCCACGTCGTGAAACTTGCGCCCGCGTCGGCCAGTTCCTTCTCGAACACCGCCCGCGCCTGGCGCGCGACAAGGGACAAGCGGTAGCCGAGACTGCCAAGTCCCGAGGGCGCGCGCCGTCTCGTGCCTGCCGCTGTACTTGTCATTCCCGGCGTCCTCCGCTCAGTATCACCCGAAATATACACAGCGCACTGACTTCAGGGCACGAGAGTGCTGGGGACCATCACGATCAGCTCGGCGAGGGGCCACTTGGGCGGCGAGGACTCTGATATTCTGAAAATAGACAGCAAGCTGTCTATTTTCGATGGCGGGCGGATTCCGGAGGTGGTTTGGACGACCACGGAGGGCGTGATGAGAGTTCGGCCATCAGTAACGCCCGGCTCGGATGGCCGGGTTCGCCGCCTCGCCTCACGAGGTTCGCGCCGAGGATCGCGGCACCACCCGGCGATGCCACACGCTCGTGATGCTCGGGAGGGCGCTGAGTCTGCTGAGGAGAGTGTGCGATGAAGGTTTCCTATCCGGCTGAGACGCTTCCGCAGGTGGACTTCATGGAGCCCAGCACCGACGGATGGGACTGCCCCCTGTGGGGCGGGTGACGTTCGTAGCGTGCTGATGCGCCCGCGCGATCGTGGAATCCACCGACACCGACCAATCCACCAACCCGGCCGCGTCCGCGGCGGCGAGCAGGCGCTGCAGCACGGTGTCCCAGGTGCCGTCGCCGGCCATCCGGCGATGCCAGGTCCAGATCGTCTGCCACGGACCGAACACCGGCGGCACGTCCCGCCACGCGATCCCGCACCGATACCGGTAGATGATCCCCTCCACCATCGCCCGCGCATCGGAAAACGGACGGCCACGCTTACCCGTCCGGACCGGAAGCAGGTCCTCGATCAACGCCCACTGAGCATCCGAGAGCAACTGAAACCGCGACACGACCAGCAGCATCCCAGCCACCAGCCTCAACCTTTGTCAGACACGCACTAAGGATGTCTCGTAACCCCAGCGTTGGGGCGTGTGGACCGCATGTCCTTGGCTCGGCCGTGGAAGGTGAGGTGGCCGCTTGGTCGGCGGGAGTAGAGGTCGCTGGTGTGGAACCAGCCTTCGCTGTCGATCGCCGCGGCGGTCTTCTCGGGGTCGCGGTAGTAGCCCTCCAGGACGGAGTAGCCGCGGACCAGGATTTCGCCGACGCTGCCGTCGGGGAGGTCCAGGCCGGTGTCGGGGTCGACGATGCGGACTTCGAGGCCGGCCACCACGGTGCCGCCGGTCGCGGCGCGTTCTTCGGCGGTGTCGGCCGCCGTGCTGATGGCGTACGCGCCGGCGGTTTCCGCAGACCTACGCCAGGCGGATCGTGCCGCTGCTCTTCGCGGAAGAACCGGAGGGACGCACCGGAATCCTGTTCAACAACAAGGCTCGGCCGATCCGGCCGTCCCGTGGATTCGACAAGGCGTACGCCGATCGTTTCATGACGGCCTCGGCATCCCTCCTGCGGCGGGCGCTCGCCTAAATCTACAATGGACGGAACCGGCCGGGCCGCCGGAAGCGCCCGGACGGGCCTACCCAGCCCGTCCGGACAGCTCTTCGGTCAGTTTCACCAGGGCTGAGTGGTCGAGGTCGCCGTCGCCACGGGCGACGAGCGCGGCGATCAGTTGCGCGACCGCGGCACCGAGCGGGATGACGGCTCCCGCGTCGCGCGCGGTGGCCGTGACGATGCCCATATCCTTGTGGTGCAGCGATAACCGGAATCCGGGAGTGAAGTCCCGGTTCAGCATGCCGGCCGCCTTGCGGTCAAGGACGGTACTGCCGGCAAGTCCGCCACCGAGCACCTTGACCGCCAGCTCGGGGTCGACACCCTGCGCCTCGGCCAGTGTGATGGCCTCGCCCAGAAGCTGGATGTTGCCGGCGACGACGAGCTGGTTGGCGGCCTTCACGGTTTGCCCGGCGCCGTGGGCGCCGACATGCACGATGGTGGTGCCCAAGGCTTCGAGAACGGGCTTGGCCTCCGCGAAGGCCGTGGCGTCTCCGCCGACCATGATGGACAGGACGCCTTCGACCGCGCCGGCTTCTCCGCCGCTCACCGGGGCATCCAGTACTCGGACACCGACTTTCGCGCCTTCACCGGCGATCGTGCGGGAGGTGGCCGGCCGGACGGTGCTCATGTCGATCAGCAGCTGTCCGGGGTGGGAATGGGCCATAACGCCGTGCTCGCCGAGAACCACCGACTCCACATCGGGTGAGTCCGGCAGCATGGTGATCACCATGCTTGCTTCCCGGGTCGCCTCACCCACGCTGGTGGCGCCTTGCCCACCCGCGGCGACCAGCTGGGAGATCCTGCCCGGGCTCCGGTTGTAGCCGTGGACGTCGAATCCGGCTTGGACGAGGTTCTTGGCCATCGGCAGGCCCATGATGCCGAGTCCGACGAAACCGATGGTGGTCATGAGTTTCCTTTCGCGACTACGGCTGTGCCGGCCGGCCTTTGCTCCTCGTCGACGACGAGGACTTCGAACCGCTCGATGACGGGCAGGTCGACCACCAGGTCGTCGCCCTTGTCCTGCGTTCGAAGGTCGGTCCCGGCCACGAGCGCTCTCGCCCGTTGGCCCGCCGCCCCGGGCAGCCGTAGCTGCCGGCCTGCCAGGTGGACGGGCTCGGCGTAGCTGTGCGCGGTCGCGTGGACATGGTTGATGACGTGGACGACCTGCCGGCCAGGTGCCCGGCCGAGGACCAGCTCGACCTGCGGCGGAAGATCGGTCTCCAGCGAGGTTCCCGGAGCGAGCCGGTCGACGACGCCGATCAGGGCGTCCCGGATCAGGCGGGTACCGATTTCCTCGTAGCTCGTCCCGATGCTCCAGCTGATCACCGCGGACCGGCCTGCGCCGTAGCGGCCGAGCACGAGCCCGGCGTCGCCGGACCGCTCGTGCCCGTAGCAGTATTCGGGTGGTCCGAACGGCGCGGGAGGCAGGATGGGCCATTGTGCTTCGGCGCCGTCCCGCAGGACCGGCGTGACCAGTGTGCCGTGCAAGGGCAGGATCGTCTGCTCATCGACCTCGGCGTAGGCCGACAGCAGGTCCCGGCCGGAGCCGGCCGGCTTGACGGCTCGCACACCCAGGCTCGCCAGCTGGGCCTCGCCGCCGTCCGTTCCCGAGTCGAGCGTGCCGAGCAGCGCGCCACCCGTGGCGACATAGCGATCGACGACCGCGACAGCGTCCGGGCTCAGCGCTCCGGAGGCGGGCAGGATCACCAGCCGGTACCGCGCGAGCGCCTCGTCGCCGAGCTCACCCAGGTGCTGGTGCAGCACGACGTCGAACGGATGGTGCGTCTCCAGCAGCGCCCGGTAGAGGCCGCGGAACTCGGCGACCCGCGGCGGAAGCGGCGGCGGTCCGAGGTGTTCGCCCGGGCTGACGAGCAAGATCGGGGAGTCCTGCCGGAGCCGGTCGTAGGCGGCCTGGTTGTCCCGGTGGAACCGGGTGATCTCCCCGGCGAGCGCGGTCGACGGGTACGGGATCCGCCCCGGGTACCCCATGATGTAGGTCGAGATGTTCGCGCCCCGCGCGATGGCCTGGATGAGGTACTGGGCGAACCGTTCGGGTTCCTCGGCGCCCATCCGGTAGGGGAAGTCGAGGAAGCTGACGCAGTTGACCAGCACCGGCGCGTCCGGCAGGTAGGTCAGCGCCGCGCTGACGCTCTCGGACGTCTGGTGGTGCCAAGGGGCGCGGCCCACGGCATTGTTGGCCTCCACGTAACGAAGGTCCGCGGTGTCGTGGAGTATCAGTGGCGTTCCGGGCTTGCGGGCGTGGATGTGCGCCCGCAGGCGCCGGCCGAGGTCGAGGATCATCGACCGGCTCCACTCCTGCCAGCGGGGGTACGCGGCGTCGTCCCGGTACGTTGGCAGGGTGAGCCCGGTATCGGCTTCGAACCGGCGGTGGCACGCCTCGCAGTGGCACGGGCCGTAGTAGCGGTAGGCGTAGTCGTATTCGCTGTACATGAACCAGTTGAAGAAGAAGCCGTCGACGTCGTAGGTGCCGAGAACCTGGTCGAGGATCCGGAAGATCTCGTCCTGGAAGTAGCCGGCACTCGGGCACGTCGTGGACAGGCCGTTGAACACCTGCCGCTCGCCGCCGGGGCCGGAGTACAGCCAGTCGGGGTGTGCGGCCGCGTGTTCGGGCAGGACCTTGGAGAAGTCCATGCGTGCCAGGTAACGAAGGCCGCGAGCATGCGCGGCTGTCACGGCGTCGGAGACCAGATCGCCGCCTGGTCGCGTGGTCAGTTCGGGGTTGACGGTCTGGCTCGCGAGGCGGCTGGTGTGGCTCGCGTAGATGCCGCCCGTGTTCACCAGCCACGCGTCGGCGCCGTGCCGGGCCACGAAGTCGGCGACCTGGTCGGCGTCCATGTCCGCGTCGATCAACCGCAGGTTCGTCTGAACCATGCGAAAAGGGTGCTGCCACCAATGATCCGACGTCCTCGCCCGGCTCGATCCGGTCACGACCGCTCCTTCCGGGTCCGCAGGCTCAGCACCACTCCATCCCGTGCCGGTACCCGCACGTGCACCTTGTCGTCGCTCGCCGAGACCAGTGAGCTGTGCTCTCCCCAGCGAACGGCCCAGTCGCCGAATCCGCGCCGGGGCCGGTCGGTGCTCACGACGGTCTCGATATCGTTCCGGGTGGGGTTGAGTAGCCAGAGGTGCCGGCCGCCCTCGCCGTCGTGCTCACGCGCGATGATCGCCGGGTGGTCGACGCCGAGTCGTGGGGTTCGCCCGGCCCAGCCGAGCAGTGAGGCGAACCAGGCCCGCGAGCCCTCGTCCTCGTGGACGCTGTACCCGGCGCCGGGATGAGTGCCGATCAGCAGGGTCCGGCCCCGCCCGAAGACGTTTTCGGCCACAGCCACGGAGCCGTCGTCGTATCGGCCGGCCGAGGTTCCGGTGGTGGTCTCGTAAGCCTGCCGGAATCCGCCCCCGCGCAGCCGATGCCCATCGCTGTCGACGAAGTGGTCGTCGGCGAGGTCGGGGACGAACTCGACGAAGTTCTCGCGCACGCCGAACACCTCGGCGAGGCCGTGCTGCGGCTGAGCCGGCCCGGCCCAGCCATTGTCCGAGAAGTACGCCGGACATCCCTCGGATATCAGCGTGCCCCCCGCGCGGACCCACTCCGTCAGTGCGTCGACCGTGCGCCGCTTGAGCAAGGCCGGGAACGGCAGGTAGAGCAGGTCCCGGTCCGCGATGTCGTCGAGGTGCACGAAGTCCGCGTGGATCCCGGAGTCGAAGAACGCTCGCCACGCGCCGGTGACGGACTGGTAGTAGGTTCCCGACGCCGCGGTCCAGGAGTCGGGGGAACTCGCTTTCGTGTGCGCGCTGAGCCGTGCCGCGTAGGCGTAATCCTGCGATTCCGGGACGTACACGATGCCGATGTCCGCCGGGCCGGGCCGGGAACGCCAGAGGTCCGCCTGGTCGTCGTGGGTCGCCCAGCGAGCGAGTTCCGACACGGCAGCTGAGCGGTCAGTGCGGGATCCGTCCATGCCGTAGGCGCCGAACGCGCCGAACAGCGGGCCGTTGAGCAGGGGACGCCAGCGCAGGGAGAAGTGCCCGGCCGCGCCGTGGGCGAACCCGGTCAGGTGCCAGTAGCGGATGTCGTCCGGGGTGGCGATCCGGCCGTCGTCCCGGGCCCGGCCGACAACCTGGGGTTGCATCCAAAGTGGACCGGCTTGGGCTTCCGCGTACCAGAACGGCTTGCCGCGGGCAGCCGAGCGGACGAGGTCGAAGGCCAGCGGCTGCCGCCAGGAGTCGTCGCCATGCCGGGCCGGCACGAAGGTCAGACCGTAGACGTCGACCTCGGCGGCGGCCCGCCAGTCATCGGCTCCCCGCGACGCCGCGTGGCCGAACGTGGCCGCGACGCCGTGTGCGGTGATCGGGCTGTGCGGGTCGACACTCTTGATCACGTCGATGCGCCAGCGCATCAGCGCGTAGGCGTTGTCCCGCCGGAACTCCAGCCAGTCGAGCACGTCGCCGTAGGCATCCCCACCGCGCGGCGGGACGACGTCGTCCCATTCCGTCACGTACCGGCCCCAGGCCCGCCCCAGCGCGGACGGGTCGCCGTACTTGCTTCGCAGCCATTCCCGGAAGCGGCGGGCCGTGGCCGGGCAGTAGCAGACGTCTTCGTCGTAGTTGCACTCGTTCCAGACGTCGTAGCCGCCCATCGCCGGATGCTCGGCGTACCGGCCGGCGAGCGCGCGCAGGAAGTCGCCCGCCAGTGCGCGGGCGTCGTCGTTGTCGAGGCACACCCCGGGGTTTCCGCCGACGGCGCTGCTGTCGAACATGCCGGATTCGACCGGGCTGCCGTCACGGCGCTGGTAGCGCACGTGGGGGAGACGGCGGAACACCCATTCCGGGGCGGTCTTGGTGAGCTCGGCGACGATGGTCCGGAGACCGTGCCGCTCGGCGAGTTCGAACTGCCGGTCGTAGTCGGCCCAGTCGTATCGTCCCGGTGCCGGCTCGATCGCCGACCACAGGAACCAGTGCCGGAACGTGTTCATCCCGTCGGCCGCCGCGGTCGCGTAGTCGCGCTCCCAGTCCCGCGCCGGAGGGTTGGACTTGCGGAAGTAGACGGCCCCGTAGGGCAGGGTTGGCATGCTCACTCGTCTCCCGTCGTCGATTCCATCAGTAACCGGCCGCGCGGTCGATCACGTTGACCAGTTCTCGCCCGGCGAGGTAGCGGCGAAGATTGCCGAGGAAGATCTCGAACCCACGATGCGGAGTGCGCCAGGTGGTGGCGCCGTGATGCGGAGTCACGATCACGCCCGGCAGCGACCAGAAGGGACTGTCCGCGGGCAGTGGCTCCACGTCGTGGGCGTCGAGGGCGGCACCGGCGATCCACCGCTCTTCCAGGGCGCGCAGCAATGCCGGCTGGTCGGCGACCGCACCTCGTGACACGCACACGTAGTAGGCCGAGGACTTCATGGCCTTGAACTGCGCTTCGCCCATCAGCCCGCGGGTTTTCCCCGTCAGCGGAGCTGTCACCACCACGAAGTCGCACTCGGGCAGCATCAGCGCCAGCCCGTCCGGCCCGAAGATCCGGTCCACCCCGTCGACCGGGATCTCCGGACGGTTGCGTACACCGAGCACTCGCATGGTGAACGCCGATGCTCGGCGCGCGAGCTCACGGCCGGCGTTGCCGAGCCCGATGATCCCGAGCGTCGAGCCCGCGAGCTCACCGTGGCGGAACCGATCCCACTCCGCGCTCTGTTGCGCTCGCAGGGCCCGTGGTGCGTCCCGGTCGAGCATCAGCATCAGCATCATCGCGTGCTCGGCGAGCGGGACCGCGCCGTTGCCGGCCGAGGAGGTGACGCGCACGGAGGACCGGGTCAGCGACGCAGGCAGCGTGTCGGCGCCTGCCGTCCACAGATGGTTCCACCGCAGCGCCGTGGCCACCGGCACCTGGTCGTCGTCCAGGGCGCCGGCGATGACCTCGGCCGCGGCGAGCACCGCCCGGTCCTCGTCCACGCCGAGGTCGAGGCGTGGACGGATGTCGATGCACGCGCCCATCGCGACGTCCCGCAGCGCGTTCTCCTCCTCGTCCGAAAGGGTCTGTCCGGTCATCAAGATCCGCATTCCGGTCATCGCCGAGGCCTCAGAACGCCGCCCCTGGGGGAAGTGACCGTCCATGGTTCTCCGCGCGGCTCCACGGGGTCTCCCATTCCTCGGACTCCGGTGTCTTCTCCCATGCCTCCAAATCGAAGAGACCGATGCCGCGGCCGTACCCGGCCTCGTCGGACTGCAGACCGACCATGAACGCCATGGTCCTGCCGTCCGGACTGATGTTCGAATTCACCGCCCGCCAGGAGTGGTCGTCGGGCATGCGCGTCATCCGCACCCGCCGCATCGTGCCGTCCAGCTTGAGCTTCCACAGGTCCTTCGGCGGGTAGGGCTTGTCCGCGTCGCACGAGGACTCCAAGCAGATGTGCAGGCCGTCCGGGAAGATGCCCTCCGGCTCGTTGTGGCGGTTGGTCTCGTCGACGTAGGTGCGGACGCGGCCGGTCTCGACGTTGATGCCGCGGGTCACCGAGTTGTACTCGGCGCGATCACCGCGCTCCGGACCCTGGTACTCCGCGAAGATGATCTCGGTGTCGTCGAAGCGGAAGTCTTGCGGCTCGCACCACCGGTACTTGCCTCCGGAGTAGATGATCCGGTCCGGACCGAGGTGCGGGATTCCGTCCTCGCCGTACTCGATTTCGCGGACGTGGATCTGGTAGGTGAACTCGGGCAGCTCGGGCTTCTGGTGGTAGCCCTGCATGTAGGAGATCCGCGGCCGGTGGACGGAGACGGCGAGGCCCTCCTGGATGACCGTGTCGTCGAGCGGGGTCGGCGGCCTGCTGCGGTCCGCCGGCATCCACCAGGTCTCGGATTCCTTCACCCGGCTGGTGATGCGGTCCTTGAACTCCTTCGGGCCGACGAGGAGGTAGTCCCCGTTGTGCATGATCAACACGCGCAGGAAGCTGTGGTGGTCACCGTGCTCGGTGATGTTCACGATCTCGCCGGTGTCCAGATCGTATTCGTAGGCATCGCCGTAGTTGCGGCCGATGAAGGCGATCCGCCGGCCACCGGGGTGCCAGTACGGGCGCTCGCCCCAGTCCGTGACCTTGGTGTGGAACGGCGGCGGGTCGTCCAGTACGTGCGGGATGGTGAGCTTTTCGGGTTCGCGCAGGAAATCACGGCGTGCTTGGGCCATGTCGGTGAGGTCCATGTTGTTCCTTGACTCGTCGGTTCCGGATCTGTGGTCAGGGCTTCAGCTCGCGGCCACGGCGGACGATTCGCCGGCGAGGAAGCGGGCGCGCTCCTCGCGGCGGACGGCCTGCACCGCCGGATCCGGTACGGGCGCCGCCATCAGCAGCCGGCGGGTGTACGGGTGGCTGGGGTCCGCGGTGACCTGCTCGGCGTCGCCGCGCTCGACGATCTCGCCCCGGAACATCACGGCGACGCGGTGGCTGACGTAGCGAACGACTTCCAGATCGTGCGAGATGAAAAGGTAGGCCACGTTCGTCGACTGCTGGATATCGACCAGCAGGTCGAGAATCCGGATCTGGGTCGACATGTCGAGCGCGGACACGGGTTCGTCGCACACGATCAGCGCCGGCTCGAGTGCCAGTGCCCGCGCGATCGCGATGCGTTGCCGCTGGCCGCCCGAAAACTCTCGTGGCAGCCGGCGACCCGCGCCTGCGGGCAGATCGACGCGCTCCATCAGTGCGTTGACCCGCTTGCGCGCGTCTCGGCCGGGTACGCCGGCGGCCCGCAACGGCTCGCTGAGGATGTCCTCGACGAGCATGGACGGATTCAGCGAGCTGTAGGGGTCCTGGAAGATCACCTGCAGTTGCGCGGCGAGCGCGCGGCGCCGTCGCCGATCGACCTGCGTGATGTCCTGTCCGAGGTACCGGATGGAACCACCGGTCACGGGCACGAGCCCGAGTACCGCACGGCCGAGTGTGGTCTTGCCCGAGCCGGACTCGCCGACGAGGCCCATGGTCTCACCGGCGCCGATGCCGAGTGAGACGCCCTTCAGCGCCGGAGCCGGTTCGGCGCCGAATCCTCGCTTGCCATAGGTGACTTCGAGATCGGTGATCTCGAGGAGCTCCTCGTTCATTGGACGGCCTCCTGCAGGGAGCGCTCACGCCTGGAGGGACGCCCAGTGAGCATCGCCGACATGAGCGCCCGGGTGTACGGATGCCGGGGCTCGGCGAAGATGCGGCCCACAACGCCCTCCTCGACGATCTGGCCGGTCTGCATGACGACCACCCGGTCGCACAGGTCGGCCACGACGCCGAAGTTGTGCGTCACGAGCAGGACGGCGAGGTTGCGCTCGGTCCGCAGCCTGCGCAGGATGTCGAGGATCTCCGCCTGGACGGTCACGTCGAGCGCGGTGGTGGGCTCGTCGGCGATGATGATGTCCGGATCGCACGACACCGCGCCGGCGATCAGCACCCGCTGGGCCATCCCACCGCTGATCTCGTGCGGGTAGGAGTCGAACACCCGCTGTGGATTCGTGATGTTGACCTGCTCGAGAAGCTCCAGCGCCCGTTCCTTCGCCTCCCTCCGCGGCAGACCGAGCTTGACACGGATCGGCTCGGTCAGCTGGCTGCCGATCTTCGCCGTCGGATCGAGGTTGCTCATCGGCTCCTGCGGGACGTAGGCGATGCGCCGGCCGCGGACGGACGTCATCTCCCGCTGGCTGCGGTGCGCGAGATCCTCGCCGTCGAGGACGATCCGGCCGCCCGCGACGTGGCCGCCCGTCGGCAGCAGGCGCAATATCGCCAGCGCGGTCTGCGTTTTGCCCGATCCCGACTCGCCGACCAGACCCAGCACCTCGCCGGCCCGCACCTCGAAGGACACGCCGTCGACCACCCGGTTCAGGCCGCCGTCCGCGTTGCGGTAGCTGATCACCAGGTCTTCCACGCACAGGAGGGCATCGCTGGCGGTCGGCGCGGTCGAGCGGACGGGCGCCACCCAGTTCGCCTTGCGCGCGGCGCGGGGGGCGCGTTCGACGTCCTCGAGCGCGTCGCGCAGCGCGTTCCCCAGCAGGAGCAACGACGCGACGGTCAACGCGATCGCCAGACCCGGCCAGATGTACGCCGTCGAGGACAGGTAGAGCGACCGGAAGGCGTCCTGGAGCATGCTGCCCCAGGTCGGGACATTCGGGTCGCCGAGCCCGATGAAGTCCAGCCCGGACTGGATGATGATCGCGACACTGGTGATCAGCACGAAGTGGATCACGAGGGGCCCACGGATCACCGTGAAGATGTGCCGGCCGACGATCCGCAGGTCCGAGATGGCCGAAACCTTGGCGGCGTCGACGTAGAGGTTCCGCTTGACCTGGATGACCAGGCTCCGCGTCAGCCGGAAGAAGCTGGGGGCCAGCATGATCCCGAGCACGAACATCGCCAGCACCGCGTTGGGTCCGGTCACGGTGAACATCGCGACCAGCACGATGATGCTGGGTAGGACCATCACCAGATCGGACACCCAGCCGGACACGAGGTCGAACCACTTGCCCCGGTAGCCGGCGGCGAGACCGAACCCCACGCCGACCACGGCGGCCACCCCCGCCGCCACGAGACCGCCGAGCAGGGTGAGCCGGGCTCCGACGAGCAGCCGGGACAAGATGTCGCGACCGGCGCTGTCACCGCCGAGCAGGAAGCCGCCGCCCGGGGAAGCGTTGACCTTGTCCAGCTGCGAGACGCCGGGGTCGTTCCAGACGATGAGCGGGGCGAAGATCGCGATGAGCGCGATGAGGGCGAGCAGGAGGGTCGAAGCGATCCCCAGCGGATCCCGGAGCAGCCTGCGGATCACGCCGCGCCGGGCAACTCCTGCCAGGGATGTCTGCGAGGCGTTCTCGAGGACTGTCGATTCGGTCATGAGGCAACCGTCGCCTTCGGGTTGATGAATCCGTTCACGATGTCGATGGCCAGGTTGATGAGCACCACCACGACGGTCATGACCACCATGACGCCAACCACGACGGGAATGTCGTTCTTGAGCGTCGAATCCACCGCCAGCGAGCCCATTCCGTTGATGGCGAAGATGCGTTCGATGATCACAGCGCCGCCCACCATCGAGATGAACTGCAGGGAGAGCACGGTGAGGCCCGGCGGGGCGGCGTTGCGCAGGACATGGCCCCACAGCACGCGCGTGCCGGACAGGCCGCGAGCGCGCAGCGTGCGCACGTAGTCCTGTTCGAGCACACCGATGACGGCTGAGCGCACCTGCTGCGCGGTCGCACTGGCCGCCGCCAGGCCCAGCGCGACGACCGGCAAGACGATCGAGGCGAACCAGCGGGCCGGGGACTCCTGGAATGGGACGAATCCGGTGGCCGGAACCCAGCGCAGCGAGATGGCGAAGACGATGACGAGGACGAGCCCGACCCAGAAACTGGGCAGAGCCAGGCCGATTACGGACGCGGTTTGCAGGACGCGATCGATCCAGCCGCGGCGCAGGGCCGCGACGATACCGATCGTGACGCTCGCCAGTGTCACGACGAGGAGCGCGACCACCACGATCGACAGCGTGACGGACAAGCGCTGGAGGATCGTGGGCAAGACCGGCTGCGAGGAGTACCACGAAACGCCGAGGTCCCCGGTGATCGCGTGGGTCAGCCAATGCCAGTACTGCGCCATCAGCGGCTGGTCCAGTCCCAGCTGCCGGGCTTTCGCGGCGACGGCCTCCGGGCCGGCGTCGCCACCGAGGAGCTGTCCGGCGATGTCCCCGCCACCGCTGTAGACGAGGGCGAACGTCGCCGTGGATACGCCGAACAGCAGAGCGAAGCCCGCCAACACACGTTTGATGATGAAGAGGATCATGTCGGCCCCTTGCGCGCTGGGGTGATACCGGGTGGACCGGCGGGGCGCGGACGTGGCTCCCGCCGGCCGGACCCGCTCACTGTGTCGGGTGGTAGGTGCGGATTTCCGGTGACGTCGCCCAGGCACTGAAGGTGAAGTCAACCGAACCGTCGGTGGCGTAGAAGGAGTCGATCCGGTACCACGGTGCGAAGAACGCGTTCTCGACGACGTAGGTGCTGATGTCGCCCATCGCCTTGGCGTAGGCGCCGTCATCGCCGTAGGCGCGCCTTGCGGTCTCCATCAAGCGGGTCACTTCGGGGTCGTCGACCCGGAACCCGTTCCAGGCCGAAGGCGCGGGCAGGGTTTTCTGCGCGTTGCGCCAGGGATCACCGGACGTGAGCTGCATCCAGAACGCGGAATACTTACCGGCCTTCATCACCGAGTTGTACTGGTCGGGGACCACGGACTCGATCCGGACCCGGATCCCGACCGCGGCAAGCTGCTGGACCATGACCGGCTGGACACCGCTGCGGTAGTCGAAGGCCGGCATCACGAGGTCGAACCCTCCCGCGTACCCGGCCTCGGCCAGGAGCTGCCGGGCCTTGGCAGGGTCATAGGGGTAACGCGAGTCGAGCGCGTCGACGTAGCCGGGCGATCCGGGCAGGAAGATCTGCGTGGTCGGTTTTCCATGACCCCGCTCGATGTTGGCCAGGTAGGAGTTCTTGTCCAGCGCGTAGTTGATCGCCTGCCGGACCCGGACGTCCTTCAGTGCGGGAGTGCGGGTGCCGTTGCGGTCGGCGAGCATCAACCCGCGCCAGTCGACCGACTGCGACTTGACCTGCAGGCCGCTGGCCTTGGCCTCGTCGATGCCCGCGGTCTCGATGATCGCGCCCTGCACCTGCCCCGATTTGAGCGCGTTGAGCCGGGCGGACAGCTCGACGATCGGCGTGATCACGACTTTGTCGTAGGGAAACGCGATGCGGTTCCAATAGTGCGGATTGCGGGTGAAAGTGTAGCTGGTCCCCGGAATCGTCGCGGCGGTGTCGAGCACATAGGGACCGGACCCCGATGGCGTGGTGGCGATCTGCGGTGTCCCGATCGCTTTCGGGTTGGCGACCGCACCGGCTGTTGTCGTGAGGTAGCCGAGGAAAGCCGGATCCGGCGCGGAGAACTTGTACACCACGGTCGTCGGGTCCGGAGCTGTCGCATCGGCCAGGCTCGCCGCCATGTAACCGTTGGGCCCTTTGCCATCTCGCAGGGCGATGGCGTTCTTCGCGACGACGTCCGCGGTCAGCGGTGTCCCGTCGCTGAACTTCACGTCGTCCCTGAGGGTCATGGTGAGGACGGTCTTGTCGTCGTTGTAGGACCATTTCGTGGCCACGTTCGGTTCCGGCTGCATGGTCTGGTAGTTCAGCTTGAGCAGCGTGTCGTACACGGCCTGCCAGTAGTTGTCCTTCTGTCCGCCGCTCAACTGCGCCGGGTCGAAGGTGTCGTTGTCGACCGCTGCGGCCAGCGCCAGCGTCGACGTGTCGGCGCCGGCGCCGGCGCCGCCCGCGGAACACCCCGATATCGCCAGCACCGCAGACGCGAGTAAAGCCGTCAAGAACAAGGGAAACTTCGGCAACTCATGACCTCCTCGTCAAGAAAGCCGCGCCCCCGGGTACGCGGTGCCGTCCGATCTCGCGCCGTGATCGTCGCGATTTGCGGAGTGCCGACAGAGTAGGCACAGATCGGATCCGATGTGAATACCTCTGCGGAAATTTCTTCCGCAACGTGGTCTTTCGGTTCCGCATCGCGGAAGTGCTCGGCGAGTTCCGGGGTGTGTCCGATGTGGACGGAAGGGTGCAGGGTTTGGGTGAAGGTGGTGCAGAACTACCGCGATGCCCAGGGTTCCGCCGTCGCGATCCGACGTGTCGAGGTGAAGCTGAACCGACCGATGTGGACGGCCACGATGGTGGGGCGTGCCGCGGGTGCGGGCCAGGTGTCCCGCTGTTCCGCGCAGGGAGAGGCGCTGAACCCTGCCATTGGCGAAAAAGGCACAGGGTGGCCCGCGCAAATGGTTGGCAGTCGCCCTCGGGCTCCATTGTCGAGGCAATTGCTTCGGAGAATCCGTGCTGGTTCGCCGCAATTCTGGAAGCCGTCGTCGAGCGACCGGGAGTGCGGGTCTGCTTCGGCGCCGAAGTGTGGCGCCGGAGGGGGAGCACGGATCCGCCGGCGCCGGCAGCGGCGGCTGCCGTAAGCACGCCGGGATCGCGGCGACACATGAGGTTCGTCAGGTCCACCGGGCACCGTGGGGTGTGCGCTGCCCAGCGAGGGCACACCTGCTCGGGGCAGCCTTGCCTGATGGCCCATGTGAGTCCTTCCAGGGCGTGACGCTGCGTAGCTTACGCGCGTAAGTTGAACCTCGGCTTGGGAACGTCCATGGGATCCACTTCTTCGTGACGGCCGGGTGACCTAACTGACTTGACACGGGTAAGCTAACCCCGTGCGCACGCCAACGCAACACCTCCCGCCCCTGGGACGCGCCCGGATGAGAGAGGCCGGGCAGACCGAGTGACTTCAGACGGACCCGGGCGGGCCCAGAGCGGAGAGTCTGCCCGCGCGAAGCGCGCGACGAGCACGGACGTCGCTCGCCTGGCGGGCGTCTCACGGGCGACGGTCAGCTACGTGCTGAACAACGCGCCGCACCAGAAGATCAGCGACGCCACCCGGCGGCGAGTACTGGAGGCGGCGGACGCACTCGACTACTGGCCGTCCGCTCAGGCGCTCGCGCTGGCTTCCGGCCGCACCAGCCTCGTGTTGTGCCTCTGGCCCGCCGCTCTCGCCGGGCGGCACCTCGGCATCCGCATGTCGACCATGACCCGCCACCTCGCCAAGTACCACCTCACCCTGGTCACGCATTGGCTCGGCAAGGATTCCGAGTCCGCGCTCGACGTCTGTAAGATCCTCAATCCGGTGGCCGTCGTGTCGTACGTGCCGCTGTCGGAGGAGGAGACGACGGCGATGCGGACCGCGGGGGCGGACGTCATCGAAGTCGTGGTCGGCGGTTCGCGCGAGGACAACAGCGGAGTGTGGTTGGGCGAAGAGAGTACCGGCGAGGCTCAAGCTCGGTATCTCGCCGAAGCCGGGCATCGGCGACTGGGCTACGCCTACCCGGCCGCTGCTCGGCTCGAGCAGTTCGCGCGACCTCGCCTCGCCGGGGTGCGCCAGGCCTGCCGTGAACTCGGGTTGCCCGGGCCGCAGGTGCTCACCGTGCCACCGACGCCCGAGGAGGCGGCTGCCGCGATCCACACCTGGACGTCGGGGGCGCGCCCGGTTACGGCGGTGTGCGCCTACGACGACGAAATGGCGCTGGTGATGTTGGCTGGGCTTCGGGAGAACGAGATGCGAGCCCCGGACGACCTGTCGCTGATCGGTGTGGACGACATCCCGGCGTGTGTGCTGACCGATCCTCCGCTGACCACGGTACGGATAGACGTGCCGGCGCACGCGACCGAGATCGCCCGCAAGATCGTTCACGCACTTTCCGGCGACCAGCCGTGGTCGCCGCTGACGGACACTTGCCTGGCAGTGGTCGAGCGCGGCACGGTCCGGCGGCAGGGTGACCGCCGCACGGCCCGGTGACCGACCCGGCATCCGAGGAACGGTCATCGTCTGAACGCGACGCCACGCGGCTTTGCCGGAAGCGGCGGGCCGGTTCGGGTGCCGAGGCGCCCTCGGCCGGATTCCGGGAAGCGTTCGAGCATGATGCCGATGTTGCCGGCATCGGTGACGGCGCCGAACAGTTCGCTGCCGGGTTGGGGCCGCACGCCCGGCGAGCGGGCCGGCGACACGATCGCGACCCGCAGTGGCTGTCAGTCGGTCTTCCTCGGTTGATGGAGATCTTCCACGCCATGCGCGCGCGCGTACTCGATCAGCTGTCGCGGCGCCCGTCGATGTGCTCGATCAGCACGTCGACGGCGGAATCGGCGTCGCGGGCGAGTGCGAGTTCCTTAAGTTGCCGATGTTCGGCCGCGATGTCGCGATGATGGTCGTCCGTCAGCGCCCAGTACCACCGCCGGTAGAGCTCCGCGCCGTCTCGCAGGGACTGGGCGATCCCCTCCAGCCGGGTATTGCCGCATCCGGAGAGCAGGGCGCGGTGGAAGTCGCGATGGCGAACCGCCCACTCCTCGTTCAGCACGGCGTCGTCCGTGGCAACGGGCGTGCGCTCGAGGATGTGGTGCGCCGCTGTCGCGCTCATTGTGCCGCCTCTGGTGGACATCGCGACGCTGCTGGTCCCGCTGGCGGCGTCAGGTGTCGTCCTCCTGATGATCGGCGCCGCGGCGACCCATCTCCGCCGTCGCGAGTACCCCAACGTCGGTGTCCCGCGCGCTTACGGCGGGCGACACCCCACCCGCCGAGCCTCCCGGCGGTGGAACGGATCCTTCGTGGACGCTTCCCTTTCGAGGCCGCCGCCGCTGCGGATGGGTCGTCACGCTGAACAGGTGATGAAGCCCCGCGTGCGGTCGAGCCCAAAGGTCAGTGCGCCGTCCACATCTGGTCACCGAATGTCCGGCCTGAGTTGTGTGTGGCTTTGACGGCACAAATGTCGCGGGATACCCCTCACTCAACGGCGGCAAACCAGTCTTAGCGGAAAGAAAAACTTCGATCTCCACCCAATCCGGTGGTGATCTGCGCCTCGAAACCTCACTCACGGTGAAGTCCATGCCCGAAGGGGGGTGAAAGGGTCTGCCCAGACTTCGGTTGACACCGGAGCTGACTGTTTCTCAGGCCGCTGACGCGGTCGTGTAGATGGTCTCAAACTCGACCGGGGTGAGCTTGCCCAGCCCTCGTTGTCGGCGTTTGCGGTGGTACTTCGTCTCGATCCAGGTGACGATGGCCAGGCGGAGTTCTTCCCGGGTCGGCCACCGTCGAGTGTCCAGGACGTTCTTCTGCAGCAAGGAAAAGAACGATTCCATGGCGGCGTTGTCGCCGCAGGCACCCACCCGGCCCATCGACCCGGTCAGCCCGTGAGCATGCAGCAGGCGCCGGTAGGCAGCTGATCGGAACTGGGCGCCGCGATCGGAGTGGACGACGGTACCGCGCGGGTCGCGGAGCGTAATTGCGTTGCGTAACGCGCTGACGGCGAGTGAGGCCCGCATGTGGGAAGCGATGGAGTAGCCGACGATCTTGTTGGAGTAGCAGTCCTTGACGGCGCACAGATAAAGCTTGCCCTCGCTGGTGGGATGCTCGGTGATGTCGGTCAACCACGTCACGTTCGGTGAGTCGGCGGTGAAGTTCCGGCGGACCAGGTCGTCATGCACCGGTGGCCCCGCCTTCTTGTAGCGTCCTTTCTTCGTGGCGTGCAACGAAAAGATCTGTTGCATCGAGCAGATCCGCCACACCCGATTCTTTGAGGCGGTGAACCCGCGGCGGGCGAGTTCGTCGGCGATGAACCGGTACCCATCGGCCGGATCGTCGGCGTGGATGTCGAGCGCGGCGTTGATCAGGTGCGCGTCGTCCCAGTTGCGCTGGCAGACTGGGGCTGCGCACCACTGGTAGTAGGCCTGCCGGGAGATGCCCAGCACCCTGCACGTCACCGCGACCGGCACCCTGATCGGGGCGCCGGCCGCGGCCAGTTCACGGACGAGCGGGAAGGCTATTTTCCCGGCAGGTTGCCCTGCGCGAGGTAGGCGGCGGCCTTGCGCAGGACCTCGTTCTCCTGCTCCAGCAGCCGGTTGCGTTTGCGCAACTCGCGCAGCTCGGCGGACTCGTCGCGGGTCACGCCGGGCCGGGTGCCGTCCTCGACGTCGGCGGCGCGTAACCAGTTGGCCAGACACGACTCGGAGATCCCGAAATCCTTGGCGACCTGCTTCAACGGGGTATCGCCACGGCGGGCCACAGCGATCACGTCGTCACGGAACTCGCGGGGGTAGGGCTTGGGCACGGTGACATCCTTCCAGGTGAGGCCGGAGCCTCACAGGTGAGGTGTCAACCAGACCCTGGGCAGACCCCGTGTCGCGGTCGTCGAGCACGAGCTCCAACAACGGTCCCCGGGCCTCAGGCATCTCAGCAAAGCTGGCCAGGCCCCGCCCTGCGTCCGCCCTGTCGCGATAGTCAGGGCTTCCCGCAAGCTCGATTAGGGCCACCACCACAGCGCGTCTTGCCTCGTTGCTCATGGACGCAGTCTTCCGCGACCAACGCGAAAGGCCCAGCCAGTTTCCGCCAGAGCCACGACACGCCCGACCCACACGCCTCGCCAAGATTTCATATGTGACCGTGGGTGACGGCGCATCATTGAGCGGCCCCCCGATTCACGCAAGATCATTTCGGTTAAGCCTGCATCCGCTGCCCCAGCCTGCGCCTGAACCCTTCAGCCCGGCCACGGCTGGTCGAGATCATCGCCAACCTCCGAGACCGAATCCAGGAAGCCCAGCTCAACGGCTGGCTCGGCGAGGTCGCTGGCCTGCAGGCCAGCCTCAACGAAGCTGCCCGGAAGCTGACCAGCCTCGACCGCGCACGCGGTCAAGCCGGCACCGTCGATCTGGGGGTACCCGTCATCATCGACTCACCTGGGTGAGGAGCGGAGCCACTGGACGACAGTGGCAACTATAGAAGGACACGAGCCAACGTCCGCACGTGCCGACGAGCGGATGTCCCGTGTGCAGGTTCAGCGCCGGCGTCACTTCGAGGACGGTCCTAGCCTGCGCGCCGTGAGGGTTCAGGGTTGTTCGAAGGCGACTTCGGCATTGTTTGCTGAGACGCCGTCCAGGACGGGTTGGGGTGTGCTTTTCAGGTGCAGGTCGAAGAAGGCGGTGACGTAGGTGCGGGTGATCTCGACGGCCCGCTGGGCGGGTAGTTCCCCCGAGTCGGGGACACCCAACAGGTTTTCCAGGATGGGGGTGTCGGTGAAGCTGCCGTGCTGGGCGCCGTCGACGGTGAGCCAGCGTTTCCAGCCGTCGAGGCTGGGCCAGTCGCGGTCCCAGGTGTGATCGCGACCGGGAGCGTGGTCGGCCCGGGTGCCGAGCAGCAGGAAGGCCCGGCCGCCGAGACCGGTGGGCGGGACTGCCGCGCGGAACGTGCCGTCCATGTTCACTCCGGCGCGGATGCGGGGGGCGGCGGCCATCGCGGTGGCGCTCGCGGCGCCGCCGATGGAGTGGCCGGCCATGCCGATCCGGTCGGGATCGATCAGCTTGGGGTGTCGCCAGACGGCGTGGCGACCGGTGACCTGGTCGAGCACGAACGAGATGTCCCGTGCCCGGCTGACGGCGCTGGCGGCGGGGCCACCCTCCGGTGGCTGGTCGCAGACGACGCAGGTCAGGGTGCGTCCGTCGGGAAGGTCGTCCCGGAGGACTCGTAGGTGTGGTCGACCAGCGCGACCACGTAGCCGTGGCTGGTCAGGTCTTCGGCGAGGCTGGTGAGGGTGGCCCTGGGCAGGGTGAGCCCCGGGAGAGCACAACCAGCGGGAAGCGGCCGGGTGCCGGGCGCGCGTCGGTGCGGGCGTGGACGGGCAAGCCGCTGATCACCTCGGGTGACGTCGTGGCGTCCGGGGCTTTGCGCTCGAGCAGCAACTGGGCTTCCGCACGTGTCATGTACGACGCGGGCCGGCCGGTACCAAGTCGTGCGGGGTAGTACATCGACACCATCAGCTGCCGGGCACCGGCTTCGGGGACCCAGGGTCGGTGCGGTGCCGGTCGACCAGTTGGAGCACGTCCCGGCCGACCGCGTACCGGCCGGTGGGACGCGGCAGTCCTGAGTGGACCGCAGCGGGAGCCGCCGACGCGACGGGCGGACTCAGCACGGTGAGGCACATGACGAGCGTGAGAAGACGTTTCATCACTGTCCCTTTCGGATCACACGTCGCGGCGGTGGACGGCGAACAGGGTGAGCAGGGCCGCGATCAGCGGCCAGAGCACGAACACGGCCCAGGAGCCGGAGGGGGTGGGTAGTGCGTCGTTGACGCGGGGGTGCAGCTGGGACAGGCAGTTGCGCCACACATAAAGGGGAACGGTGGCGTAGAGGTCGTTGACCCACTGGTAGACGGTGGGTTTGAAGAACGACGGCACGACGACCAGCACGGCACACACCGCGACGACGGTGGCCGCGGTGTGCCGCAGCAGCGCACCGAGTCCCATGCCGGCCAGTGCGGCGATCGGAGCGAGCAGCGTGTCGGCGGCGAGGACGCGCAGGACGCCGGGATCGGCAAAGGACACGTCGAGCCCGCGGCCGGACAGGATGGCCTGGCTCGCGGCGAACGACACCAGCACGACGAGTGCGCCGAAGGCGAGCATGACACCCGCGACGAGCGTCAGCTTGGCGGCCGCCACGCGGTGGCGCGTGGGAACCGCGGCGAGGGTGGGGCGGATCAGACCGGTGGCGTACTCGCCGACGATGGTCAGGGCGCCCACGCTGCCGGCGCCGATCATGAGCAGGGCGGCGGTCGCGCTGTCGAGGATCTCCGTCATGGGGTCGTACCCGGCCCGTTCACGCGGGGTGTAGGTCGGCCAGTCGGCGTAGGTACTGGCGCTGCCGCGCACGGAAAGCCCGATCAGCGCCAGCACGCCGAGCCCGAGCAGCCAGCGGGTCGAGCGCAGCGACCACAGTTTGATCCACTCGGCGGCGACCAGGTCGCGGAACCGGGCGTGGGTGGTGACCGTGGTCATCGGCGCTCACCGGCCAGGTACTCGACGCGGTCGGCGGTGAGCTCCATGAACGCCTGCTCCAGCGACGCGGTACGGGTGGCGAGTTCGTGCAGCACGATCCCGCGTCCGAACGCGACCTCACCGATCCGGGCCGCGCTCATCCCGGTCACCGACAGTGCCCCGGCCCCATCAGGTGCGACGGAGGCGCCGGCGTGGGTGAGGACCCGGGCGAGTTCCGTCGCGGCGGGTGTCCGTACCGACACCAGCGCACCGGTGCCGCGCGCGGCGAACTCGGCGACGGACTCCTGCGCGATTAGCTCGCCCCGGCCGATGACCACGAGATGATCCGCGGTGTGCTCCATCTCGCTCATCAGGTGGCTGGAGACCAGGACCGTGCGCCCCTCGGCGGCGAGCGACCGGAACAGGTCCCGCACCCAGCGCACCCCTTCCGGGTCCAGTCCGTTGACCGGCTCGTCGAACAGCAGCACGGGCGGGTCGCCGAGCAGGGCCGCGGCGATGCCGAGCCGCTGGCGCATCCCCAGGGAGAACCCGCCGACCCGGCGGCGGGCCACCCCGGCGAGCCCCACCTCGTCCAGCACCTCGCCCACGCGACGCTTCGGCAGGCAGTTGGTGCGCGCCAGCGCGGACAGGTGCGCCGCCGCGCTGCGCCCGCCGTGCACGTCGTTCGCGTCGAGGAGCGCACCGACGTGGCGCAAGCCGGTACCTACGGCGGTGAACGGCCGGCCGGCCACGGTGGCGGTCCCGCTGGTCGGCCGGTTCAGGCCGAGGATCATCCGCAGCGTGGTGCTCTTGCCGGCGCCGTTCGGGCCGAGGAATCCCGTGACGTGCCCCGGCCGTACCGAAAAGGTCAGGTCTTTCACGGCGAGGACGTCGCCGTAGCGTTTGGTCAGTCCGTTGACTTCGATCACGTGATCAAGATTCCGCCGATCAGATGGGCACGGCATCCCGCCGCGGGCCAGATCCGGCATCGGCCGATCGGCCTGTGGGCATAGGCCTGGAGACCGATACCGGAGTCCGGACGCGGGTGGCACGATCCGTGAGTGCCCGATGATCCGCCCCGGCCGCCGCGCCGGCTGCCCCCCGTTGCGTGGGCGGCGCTCACGGTGTGCGGTTTCGTCGTGGTGCTCTACGGTGCACTGGGGTCGGGTCCAGAACCGGCGCACGAACAGCCGCCCGCGGCCTGGCAGCAGTGGGTCGCGGCGCTGGTGCTCGCCCTGCCGCTGGGCTGGGCCCGGCGGCGGCCGTCGCCCGTGCTCGCCGCCCTGTTGACCGGCATGGTCGTGGCCACCGCGCTGCACGCACGCACCGGGCAGATCTGGCCGCTCGTGCTCGCCGCGGACGTTCTGGTCGGCCTGATCACGGCGACGGCTTCCCGTCGCGCCGGCGTCACCGCCGCGATCGTCACCCTTGCCGTGCAGGAAGCGGTGTGGCAGCTGGACCTGTGGACCAGCGGCGGCCAGAGCAGGGCGCTGGCCGTGGGCATGGTCGCGCTCACGGTCCTGATCGCCCTGTTCGTGCTGCTCGCCTGGATCGCCGGGATCACGGTCCGGCAGCGCCGCGAGTACTCGGTGGCCCGGCACACCCATGCCGCCGCCGAGGCGGCCACGGCCGAGCGGCTGCGCATCGCCCGCGAACTGCACGACATGATCGCCCACAGCATCGGCATCATCGCCTTCCAGTCCGGCGCGGCCCGGCGGGTGATCGACACCCGGCCCGACGACGCGAAGACCGCGCTGACCGCCATCGAGGTGACCAGCCGCGACACCCTCAAGGAGTTGCGGCACGTACTCGGCGCACTCCGGGACACCCGGCCGACCGGACTGTCCGATGTGGATCGCCTGACCGAGATGGCGGCGGCCGCCGATGTCCACGTCGACGTGCGGTGGCGCGGACGGCGTCGCCCACTGCCTGTCACCCTCGACCAGTCCGCGTTCCGGATCATCCAGGAGTCGGTGACCAATGTGACCCGCCACGCCAACACCGACCACTGCCAGGTGCTGATCGACTACTCCGACGAGGAACTGCGCATCGAGATCCTCGACGAAGGAACCGGCGCCACATCAGGAGAAACCGGATACGGTATCCCCGGGATGCGCGAACGTGTCGCCCTCCTCGACGGCCACTTCAGCGCGGGCCCCCGAGCCGAGGGCGGCTTCCGGGTGACCGCACGGCTACCGTTGCCACGGGAGGCAGGATGACGATCCGGGTGGTACTCGCCGACGACCAGCCGCTGATCCGCGCCGGCCTGTGCATGGTCGTCACCGACACACCCGACATCGAGGTCGTCGGAGAAGCCGGTACCGGGACCGAGGCGGTCCGACTGACCAGGGAGCTGCGCCCGGACGTGGTCGTCATGGACATCCGCATGCCGGGCATGAACGGCATCGAGGCCACTCGGATGATCACCGCGGAGTCCCGTGTCGTCATCCTCACCACGTTCGACGACGACAACAACGTCTACGCCGCCCTTCGCGCCGGAGCGAGCGGATTCCTCGTCAAGGACATGGCACTGGACGACATCCTCGCCGCCGTCCGCGTGGTCGCCGCGGGGAACGCCCTGATCGCACCGACTGTCACCCGCCGGCTCATCGAAGAGTTCGCGGCGCGCCCCCAACCCGCCTCGCCCCCACGCAAACTCGACGCCGTCACCGAACGAGAACACGAGGTGCTGGTCCTGGTAGCCCGCGGCCTGTCCAACCACGAGATCGCCACCCACCTGCACATCAGCCACGGCACCGCCAAAGCCCACGTCGCCAACCTGCTCACCAAACTCGCCGCCCGCGACCGGGTCCAGCTCGTCATCACCGCCTACGAAGCCGGGCTCATGACCCCGGCCCCGTGACAGCCGGAACTTCGATGTTGCTTGGTTCCCATTCCTCTGAGCCGGGATCGGGCTCCTCGATGGCTAGTCCGGTGAATGATGACCTCGCCATTGGTGAAGCCATCCGGGTAGAGCTGTTTGTCCAAATTAGACAGCGTGAGGCGACGGTTTCCGGTCTGCACCGTAACTTTCGGTCCGAGCGGCGCGGCGTCAGCCGGTGGCGAGGGCTTCTTGCGAGCGGCCGGCTGCCTGCTCGGCGCAGGCGCCGTTTCGGCGGCGACCCGCTCGCGGGCGCGGGGAGCGAGAACCTCAGCGGGCGTGCGATCGTCGCGCATGCCGCGCCAGGCGGTGTGGCGCAGCCGGCCTTCGCCCCGGGTGAACTGCCGGAACACCACCTCGCCGACGAGCTCGGGCTTCACCCAGTGCGCGCGGGCGATGTCCTCGCGCGGCGGAGTCACGGCAAACGGATGCTTGCGCCGTTCCAGCTTCTCGAGCCGGGCGAGCAGGCGGGCGCGGTCGGCTTCGGTGAACCCGGTGCCGACGTCGCCGATGTAGACCAGCTCGCCAGTCTCTGGATCGTGTCCGCCGAGCAGGACGCCGCCGAGATTGCCGGACAGTCGGTTCTGGCCGGGGCGCCAGCCGCAGATGACGACCTCGGTGGTTTGGATCAGCGCGTGCTTGCACCAGTAGTCCGGGCGTTTGCCGGGGCGTAGGGGGAGCGGCGCAGCTTGGCCACCAGGCCCTCGTGCCCGGTTGCGGCTACGTGGTCGAGCAGGTCTTTCGGTGTCCGCCGGTCCGCGGCCA
This sequence comes from Amycolatopsis sp. NPDC051371, assembly GCF_040682155.1. Lineage (NCBI taxonomy): Bacteria > Bacillati > Actinomycetota > Actinomycetes > Pseudonocardiales > Pseudonocardiaceae > Amycolatopsis > Amycolatopsis sp. NPDC051371. Next base: position 48,835 of record NZ_JBFBAG010000003.1, on the reverse strand, counting down.
GCTCGGTGAAGGCGAACCCGCGCACGACCGAGATCCGGTACGGGTCCGGCATCGCCAACTCGGAGAGCACGCTGCGGCGCTCCTCGTAGGGCTCCCGCAGCAGCGACGTCGTGCCGAGCTGGAGCAGGTCGAAGGCGAGGAACCGGACGGGCGCGTCGTCGAAGGGTTCGTCGCGGCGGGGTGAGCTGCGGTGGGTCTGGTAGCGGCCGCGGCGTTGCTGCAGCAGCCCGAAGTCGATCTGCCCGGCTTCGTTGTAGACGACGATCTCGCCGTCGAGCACCGCGGGCTGTCCGTCGAGGGCGGGGGCGAGGACGCCGGAGAGGTCGGCGAATTCGTGGGTGAAGTCGATGCCGTTGCGGCTGGTGAGTACGGTGGTGCCGTCGGCGGCGATCTGCATGCAGGCCCGGTAGCCGTCCAGCTTGTACTCATACGCCCAGTCCGGGTCCTCGCGCAGCCGGCCGCCGTCGGCCTTGGCCAGCATCGGCTCGATCCAGTCCGGGACGCCGGACGAGCGACGTGCCATGCCGGCCTCCGATCTTTGCGGCGCGAACTCAGATCTCGACGGTAACTCGATCGGCCTAGTTTCGCTGTGTCTGCGCTGGTCAACGCCCTGTCTGATGACGGTAGGTGCCCCCTTGGGCGCTCAGCGCGCCAGCTGTGCCACGGCGAAGTGACATCGGGTCGCTACCGGTGCAGTGCATGTATTCGGTCGTGCGGTATTCGTCGAAGGATCGTCAGCCGACTGCATCCAAATTCACTGCTGCTCCACGGCGGGACTGTTGCAAGTCCCGCGCGAGCTGCGACTGTGGTGGGTATGGAGATTGAGTTGGCGGACGCGGTGGCTTCGGTGCGGGACGAGCTGATGGCGGCTGCGGCGCGGGGAGCCGGGAGCGATGTCGAGTTCGTGGTGGGTCCGATCGAGCTGGAGTTCGCGGTAGAGATGCGCCGGGACGCCAAGGTGAAGGCCGGGTTCAAGGCGTGGCTGATTTCCGCCGACGCTGAGGGTGGACTGGCGCAGGGCCAGACGCACAAGGTAAAGCTCACTCTGACCCCGAAGCGGCCGGGCGGCGCGGATCTGCTGGTCGCGGGCGATCAAGCACGACCGGCAGGGCCGGGTGAAGTGTCTGGGTACGTCGAACGCTGACAGGAGCCGCGGAGGTGTGGGAGCGGGTCACTGCGGTCACCGGTCCGGGCGGGCCGGGGTCGGGATATGAGGTCGCACCGAGGCTGCTGCTGACCTCTGCGCACGTATCGGCCGAAGTCGGAGCGCCGGTGTCGGTGTTCCACCCGGGCCGGCCGGGAGTGTTCGCCGGGACGGTGGTCTGGTGCGGTGCCTCGGGTGGGGCGGACGACGCGGCGTTGGTCGCGGTCGAGGACGACGCCTGGGAGCCGCAGCCCGGTCAGGTCGGATGGGGCCGCTCGGTCACCCACCGCCCCGGGATCGCCTGCGAAAGCTGGGGCGTGCCGAATCTCGTGCAGCGCTCGGGCCGCCCGATCGACGTGGTGCAGGCGACCGGCACCCTGAACCCAGGTGACCGGATCGTCGGCAACCGCTATGTCGCCCGGCTGGACGGGTTCCCACCCGAAGGCGACTCGCCGTGGGGCGGCATGTCCGGCGCCGCGCTGCTCAGCGACGGCCTGGTCCTCGGGGTCATCGCGACCGAACCGGCCGGCCGTGGCCACGCTGCGCTGGAGGCCGTGCCGGTCTCGGTACTGCTGCGCAACCCCTCCTTCACAGCGGTCGTCGCCGCGCACGCCGGATCCGCCTTGATCAAGTGCGACGCGGTAGAACTGCGTCCGCTGGCCGACGCGCAGGCGAAGGCGCCCAACGAGCGGGCTGTACCGTCACCGGCCGGGCTGCTTCCCGCGCGCCGCGCGGTCGTTCCCTTCCGCGGTCGCGCCGAGTTGCTCGCCGAACTCACCACTTGGGCGAACGATCCCGGCCTGGGCGTCTGGCTCCTGCATGCCCGCGGGGGCCAGGGCAAAACCCGCCTTGCGCACCACTTCGGCGGACAGCTTGTCCAGCAGGGGCGGGCGGTGCTCTGGCTGGACCCGCGGGCGACGGCGGCCGACTTGGCGGTGCTGGCGGAGGTTCGGGTGCCGCTGCTGGTGGTAGTGGACTACGCCGAGGGTCGGACGGCCCAGCTCGCCGACGTCGCCGATCTGCTGGCCCAGCAGGCAGGTTCGGCGCCGGTGAAGCTGCTGTTGCTCGCCCGGACCGCGGGTGCCTGGTGGACCGACACCCTTCCCACGGCCGGTGTTGCAGCGCGGGACCTGGCCACGACTGCCCGGGTCGCGGCACTCGACGTGCTGGACGACACGAACCAGGACCGCGGCGACAGCTACCGCGCGGCGGTGAACGCGTTCGCTGCTGCGCTCACCCGCGTCCCGGGCCACGACGACGAGCCTTGGGCCGCGGCGGCGGCCCGGTTGACCGAGCGAGCGGCGCCAGAGGTCGGGGGGCAGACGGTGCTGGCGGTCCAGATGACCGCCTTGGCCGATCTGCTCGACAGCACGACCGCCGCAGGTTCGTCAGCCGGTGACTCGCCCGAGGATCGGTTGCTTCAGCATGAATACAGCTATTGGGGGGCCAACGTCGGCGATTTGGGTCTGAGCCTGGCGGCGCAGAAGGACGTGGTCGCCGCTACGGCGCTGCTCGGTCCCACGACGGCTCAGGAGCTGGAGTCGGTCGTGGCGCGGGTTCCGGCGGTGGCCGACTTGCGCCGTGACCGCCAGGACGCCGTGCGAGCCTGGCTGCTGCATCTCTACCCCGGCACGCAACCTCACACGTTCGCCGGGCTGGCACCAGACCGGCTCGCGGAGCGCCTGGTCGGCAGGCTGCTGGAGGACACCACACGCACCAGCGTCGTCGAGGTCATTGGGGCTGAACTCGAGGAGGCGGAGGCAGAAACGCTGCTGACAGTGGCCACCCGGGCCGTGGCGCACCCCGTCGTGCATCCTCGGGCTGGTGAAATCTTAGTGTCGCTCTGCGTGCGTCATCTGAGCTTGCTGGTCGCGGCTGTCCGGGTGGCGGTGCGCGTCGAGCGGCCAGCCCCGCTGCTGCGCGCTCTCGAACAGGCTGCCGCCTCCGCCGAAACCCGCATCGACACGCTGTACAGGATCCAGGCCGCATTACCCGAGCGAACGCACGTCTTGGCCGACACGGCTGCCGACGTCGCCGCAGCGATCGTCGGTCGGGACCGACAAGCCCTCATCGACCATCCCTCCCGGCGTCGTCCTGCCCTCGCCGCGAGTCTCATCCATCTCGCAGGCCGACTTGGTGATCTTGGCCGATACGAGGACGGCTTGACCGCGATCGGAGAAGCCGTCGAGATTCTGCGGCGGTACGCCAAGCGATGGCGTCTCGACGCCTTTATTCACCTAGCCGAACTCGCCACGAGCCTCAATCTCCGTTCAGTTCTGCTCGGTGAGCTTGGCCGGCACGAGGAGAGCCTGGCCGCAATCGAGGAAGCCGTCAAAATTCTCCGCTGGCTGGGTAAGCAGCGCCCCGACGCCTACCTACGTGACCTCGCTGCGAGCCTCACCGTACTCGCGTACCGGCTTGGTGACCTCGGCCAACAAGAGGGCGGCCTGACCGCGATCGGAGAAGCCGTCGAAATTCTGCGGCGGCTGGCCTGGCAGCGGCCCGACATCTACTTACCGTACCTCGTCTCGAGCCTCAACATCCGCGGGAACCTTCTTGGCGAACTCGGCCGATATGAGGAAGGCCTGGCCGCAATCGAGGAAGCAGTGGACGCGAACCGTCGGCTCGCCGAGCAGGGCCCCGACGCCTACCTGCTCGACCTCACAACGAGCCTCCTGAACTACGGATTGAGGCTTGGTGACCTTGGCCGGTATGGGGAGGGGCTAGCCCCGATCGAGGAGGCTGTCGAGATTCTGCGGCGGCTGACCAAGGAGCGCCCCGACGCTTACCTTGCTGCCTTCGCCACGGGCCTCAACAACCGCGCGAAATTGCTAGAAGACCTCGGCCGGTACGAGGAGGGCCTACCCCCGATCGAGGAGGCCGTCGAGATTCTGCGGCGGCTGGCCAAGCAGCGCCCCGACGCCTACCTGCTCTACTTCGCCACGAGCCTCTACCGCCGCGCGAAATTGCTCGGTGAGCTTGGCCGGCACGAGGAGGGCCTGGCGGCGATCGAGGAAGCCGTCGGCCCTTACCGTCGGCTGGCCAAGCAGCGCCTCGGCACCTTCCTACCTACCAGGATCCTCAGCAACTACGGACTGCGGCTTGCTGACGTCGGCCGACACGAGGAGGGCCTGGCCGCAATCGAGGAAGCCGTCGAGATTCAGCGGCGGCTCGCCAAGCAGCGCCCCCACGACTACCTACGCGACCTCGCCACAAGTCTCAACGACCGCGCGAAGCTGCTCGGTGACCTTGGCCGACACGAGGAGGGCCTCGCCGCAATCGAGGAAGCCGTCGACATTCAGCGGCGGCTCGCCAAGCAGGGCCCCCACATCCACCTACCCGAACTCGCCTCGAGCCTCTACCGCCGCGCGAAACTACTCGGTGACCTCAGCCGATACGAAGACGGCTTGACCGCAATCGGAGAAGCCGTCGACATCCAACGCCGGGTCGCCCAGCAACGATCAGGTGCACACGGCAAAGCGTTGGAGGTGTCGCTCAGCGTGCTCGACTGGTTGCAAGAACGCCGCTCAGGGTCTCCGTAAGAGGCCCCAGATCAGCTCTGGTGCCTGACGACGCTGGCCTGCCTCAGTCATCGACTAAGAAAGGTTCGCTCCATAACCGGTTCGGCTCCGTGTTTCCAACATCCACAACGAGGACTGGTCTAGCGACGGATCGCCATAGCGCGCCAGAGACCCCCGCCGACTCCGGGGTCGAGGATCGACACCCCGGCGGTCAGAACCAGCCGCGCGGAGCCGACGAGTTCATGATCAGACTCCACACCGTTGCACTAAACACAACAATGTGACGTCGCATCAGCCGGCGAGTCTCCACGAACCGGCCGTTCATAGATTCACCTCCCGCCAGAGCATCCTCGGTCGTTGATACAGTGCTCACACGATCGCCTGCCGGGAGCTAGGCTGCCGACACGGCCCTTTGACCTGCGGACCCTTCAACCAGATCGCCTGTTGTGGCAGACGTAACGTCGCTCGTTCTCGGCTTGACAGGACGGCCGACATCTCCCAGTATCCGAACATATGTTCGATGAGCGGCCGGGTTCGCTCGCAACTCCCCGCGCGGGTGTCTCCGGTGCGTGCTCGGGGTGCTGGAGGTGCGTGGTGGCGGTGCCGGAGGTGGTGGCCGGGCTCGCGGCGATCCCTGGCGTCCGCACGGCGGCGCAGCTCAAGCAGCCCGACCCTGAGACACCGACTGCCGCCGGGTTGCTGCCCGTCGTGCCGGCGATCGCCGAACTGCTGCCAGGCGGCGGACTCCGACGCGGCAGCAGTGTGTCGGTCTCGGGCTCGACCGCGCTGGTCCTCGCGCTGCTCGCCGAGGCAACACAGCGGGGCTCGTGGGCGGCTATCACCGGTATGCCCGAGATCGGTATCGCCGCGGCCGCCGAATTGGGTATCGACTTGGACCGGTTCGCGCTGGTGCCCGAGCCCGGGGCCGAGCTTGTCGCGGTCGTGTCGGCGTTGATCGACGGGTTCGACTTGGTCGTGCTCGGCCCGGTCGCCGCCCGGAGTGTCCAGCCGCAGCTCGCTCGTCGGCTGACCGGGCGTGTGCGCAACCGAGGTGCGGTGCTGATCACCGCCGGTGCCTGGCCTGGTGTCGACCTCGAGCTCCGCGTCTCGAACCGCAAGTGGCGTGGCCTGACCGAGGACGGCTTCGGTCACCTTGAGCACCGCGATGTCGTCGTGTCCAGCCGGGGCCGTGGTGCGGCAACTCGCCCGCAGACCGCCGCGCTCCAGCTGCCAGGCCCGGGCGGTGCCGCTGCGGCGGGACATCCGTTAGCCCGGCGGGGCCTGACCGAGGCCGTAGGGTGAGCCGTCCGGCTCGGTCGCCCGCCACCGACCGCCTGCACGTCGCCCGATGATCGGCGAGCAGGTCGGCGGTGTGGTCCGCTCAGACGCGCGCCGGGAGTTCGGCGAGCTGATTCCGGTCCGGCCGGCGACCGGCAGACCCACAGTCTGCCTGCGCGGGCACCGGCTCGACTTCGATCTTTACGGCAAGCTCGCGCCGTACAGCCATCGCTACCGGCTGCACGCCACGCTGTGCGAGGTGTGCCGCGCCTGGAGGGCTGCGACCCGTCCCAGCGGCGTCTGGCCGAATGGGCTCACCTCGACGTCACGAGCCAGCGCACTTCCGACGCGGCGGCCAGCGAAGGACTCGTCCTCATCGCCCGTCCATCGGCGCACGGGTCCCTGGCGGGCCAGGTCGCTCTCCACCTCGATGGGCAGTCAGGTCGCCACGGCGACGCTCAGCATCTGTGTCCCGTGCTGGATGGCCACCCTCGACTACGTTCACGTCGCCGCCGGTCACCGGCGTCTCGGCTACGGCCGGACACTCGTCGCGGCCGCGTTGGCCCGCGCTCCGGCGTACCGGTGGACGGCCCCGCTGCCGACCGGCCCGGTGGCCCAGTCGTTCCGGGCACGCATCGCGATGCGGCGAACCGGACCGCCCTGCGCTCACCGCGGTGGCGACGACTTCAGGCGATGAGCCCGGGGGAGTGCTGGGGAGCCGGTCGTCGAGAATCGCCGCGGCGCCGACGGCCGCGACGTTGGCTTTACAGCCCGCGGTGAACTCACCGAGGTGCCGACGACAGTCGCTGCCGGCGACGAGTCACCGCGATGGGTGATCAGCTGGACAGGTCCCTGGTTGCACCACACCACCCTGCACGTCAGAAAACCGTCGGCGGCGGCGCGGGTGCAGGTCGTGCTGACGTAGCTGTCCAGGCCGTTCGAGGCGGTGCCGAAGTCGTAGCCCAGACCTGGTCGAACATGGCGGCGCGGGTGAGCACCATCCGCGGGCGCCGCAGGAACGCCTCCAGCTCGCGAACTCGGTGCGGGTCAGCCGGATCGGGCTGTCGCCGAGGTCGGCTAACGTCAGTCCCGTACGGCCTCCTCGTCGTCGACTACGCCCCGATGCACTCCCGACTCCTTCCCGCACTCCTCACTCTCCCTGGTGAAGATGAAAATCGGGTGAGAACACCCGCGACCGGGTGACCAGCGCCGTCAGCGGGGCGCGCACGAGCAGGCCGCACAGAGCCACCAAAGCCCCCAGGACCGCTCCGGCCAGCACATCGTGAACGTAGTGCGCGCCGAGGTAGACCCGGGAGAACCCGATCACCGCCGCGACGGCGAGCCCGGTGACCCCGAGCCGGCGGTCGGCCGGCAGCAGGGCGACCGCCGCGGCGACGGCGATCGTCACGTGGTTGCTCGGGAAGGAGTAGTCCGTCGCGAAGTCGCATGAGGACACGGTGGGCACGGCGGGGTAGCGGATGCAGGGCCGCGGCTCCTCCACGACGATCTTGACGAGGTTGCTCACGCCGTAGGCGAGCACGACCGCGATCGGTACCCACAGCACGGCCGCCGTCCGCCCGGCGTCGCCGCGGGCCCGCCACCACGCCGCGGCGACGGCGAGCACGTACAGCACCAGGCCCGCGTTGGTGAAGATCTGGAAGAACCCGTGCAACCACGGGGTTTCCCGGGCGAATGACAGCAGGTCCAGGTACCAGCTGCCGTCGATGGCTCCGCCGTCCACGCCGCTCACCGCCCCTTCACCGAGTCGCGGCGCCCGCGCCGCAACTCGAAGGCCAGGGGAAGGAGCGAGAGCACCACGACCACGGCGATGATCGGCAGCAGGTATTGGTCGATGCCCGGGACGCTCGCGCCGAGAACGTAACCCGCAACGGTGACGCCGATCGTCCACAGCAGGCCGCCGAGGGCCTGCCACAGCGTGAACGTCCGCGCCGGCACGGCCAAGATGCCCGCCAGGGGGTTCAGCACGGTTCGCACCACCGGGATGAACCGCGCGAGCACGATCGCCTTGGCGTGGCCGTACCGGGAGAACAGCTCCTCGGCGCGTTCCACGCCCCGGTGCAGGTGCGGGCTGCCGATCTTCGCCAGCGCGGCCCGGCCGCCGCGGCGGCCGAGTATGAACCCGGTCTGGGCGCCGGACAACGCGCCGGCGACGGCGGCGACCAGCACGAGCGGCAGCGACAGGTGCACCGGCGCGGTCGCGCCGGTCGTGCAGAACAAGCCGGCGGTGAACAGCAGGGAGTCGCCGGGCAGGAAGAACCCGATCAACAGCCCGGTCTCGGCGACGAGCACGAGGAACACCCCGGCTGCGCCGAGAGTCGCCAACCACGACGTGGCGCTCAGCGGGTTCATCGCTCCACTCCTTCCGGCGACATCTCTGTTCGCCTGGCTTCTCAGTGACCTGGGCTTCGGGGTGCAGGGGAGGAACTGAATTGGCCTTGCCAGCTCGCCTGGGCGCCGGAGTCGCCGATGCGGTAGATGTCGTAGAACGCGGCTCCTGCGGCCGCGATCGCCATTACGGCGAGCACGACGGTGACCGCGGACGAGGCCGGGGCGAGGAACGTTCGGCGGCGTGTCGCCCTCGCTCCTGTGTTCGTCTCCGCGGCCTGGGACTGGAGGTTCTCGCGGCGGCGCCACCACAGCAGCAGAGCCAGGACGGCCACCGGGATGGCGACGTAGAGGGCGGTGTCGCCGAGTTCGGTGTGGGTGCGCACCAACGGGGTCGAGGCGACGCGGCGTTCGAGCCATTCGCCGGCGTCGGTGGTGATCGGGACCAAGATCACGATCAGCACGGACAGAATCGCGTTCGGGGCCGCCAGTTTGCTGCGGGCGGCGGGCCAGAGCGCACTGAGGACCAGCAGCAGGGCGGCGAGGGGAAGCAGGACGACGATGGCGTGCACGAGCAGGATGTGGGCGGGCAGGCCGTTGACGGTGGTCATGGTGTCCTTTGTGGAGTGGGATCGGGCCGGTCGTGGGGCGGGTCAGGGGGCGCGGGCGATCGCCGCGACTTCGTAGCCCGGTGCGCGAGTGCCGACCCAGCGGGCGACGTTGCCGCCGCGGGCGAACGCGGCCGTGGCGAAGATGTCGGCCCACAGCAGGGCCGGGCCGGAGACCGTCACCGACCGCAGATCGCTGGTGTGCAGGCCGGTGTGCGGGTCGACGATGTGTGCGCCGCGGGCGGCCGAGCCCGACGTCGCGAGACCGCCGGTGCGCAGCTCGAGGATCGCGAGGAAGGCAGTCGGGTCGGCGGGGTCTTCGACACCGACGCGCCATGCCGGGGCGCGGGAGGTGCGGACGCAGGCGGTGATGTCGCCGCCGGCGTTGAGGTAGTGGTCGAAGCCGCGCAACCGGCCCAGGTGGGCCGCGGCGTTTTCGGCCGCCCAGCCCTTCACCAGCCCGGACGGGTCGAAGCCGCCGGGCAGGCGCCACGGGTTGAAGTAGCCGTCGGTCCGGTCTCGCGCCTCCTCGCACAGTGCCACCACTTCGGTCACCCACGGGTGCCGGTGCTCGCGGGCGAGTTCGCCGCGGCGGATGGCGCTGACCTGGCTGTCGGCCCGGTAGGTGCTGAACAGCTCGTCGGCGATGCGCAGGTGCCCGAACACCGCCGCCACGGCCGGTTCGACCGCGGGATCGGTGTACACGCGGTGGCCGCGCAGGTGGAGGCTTACCTGGGTGCCCATGACCGCCCGGGTCCAGGACCGGCGCTGCCGGTGCGTGGCGGTCACCGGTGGGCCGCGTCGATCGCGGACTGCAAGGACTGCTGGTAGCCCTCGGAGGTGTAGGTGGCGCCGCTGACGGTGTCGATCTGCGCGCTCTGGGCCTGCAAGGTCTCCTGGTTCAGCTGCGGCACGGCGGCGGAGTTGATCCGGACGTCGCGGCCGCTTTCCTGGGGGACTTGGACGGCCTGGGCGTCGGTGATCTCGCCGCCGGCGACGGTGATCTGCACCTGGACCGGGCCGTAGCGGGTGTCGGCGGCGCTGCCGGTGAACGTGCCGCTCGCCGAACCCGGCGTGGCCGGGCTCGTGGTACGGGTCCGCTGCGTGCCGCCGCCGAGCGGGCGGCCGGCGGCGACCGGGGTCTGGCCGGTGCTGGTGCGGTAGCTGAACAGCAGCACCACGACCGAGACGGTCGCCGCGGCGGCGATGGCGATCCTGCGCATCGGAAGTCCTTTCCTACCAGCCGAACCGTTCGGAGTGGACGCGGTCGGCGGGGACGCCGGCGCGACGCGCGCTGTCGAGCACCGCCTCGGTCCAGGCGCCCGGGCCGCAGACGTACACGTCGTGCTCGGCGATGTCGGGCACCAGATGGCGCAGCACCTGGTCGTCGGGGACAGGGGCGTAGTTCGCCGGGAGCCACGACACGCGGTCGTGGGAGCGGCGGCCGAGCAGGTAGTGGATCCGGACGCTGCGGCGCGCGGCGAGATCCTCCAGCTCCCGACGGAACAGCAGGTCCGCCTGCATGCGGGCCCGGTGGAACAGCACGGCATCCCCGGCGCCGTAGGGCAGTTCCGCGAGCAGTGCGCGCAGCGGGGTGATTCCGATCCCGGACGCGAACATCGCGAGCTTCGGTCCTTTTCGGACGGTTCCGGTGAGCCTGCCGTACGGACCTTCGAACAGGGCGCGGGTGCCGGGTTTCAGCGTGGCCGGCCGGCGACTGCCCGGGCCGAGGTCTTTGGCTGTGATCCGGAGCCGGGTGCCGTCCGGTGCGGCCGAGAGGGAGAACGGCTTGCCCCGCGTCCAGCCCGGTCCGGACACGAACCGCCAGATGAAGAACTGGCCCGCCACGGCGGGAAGCCGGTCGAGGTGCCGGCCGCGCAGGTACACCGAGACCACATCGGGGCCTTCGCGGACGACCTGCTCGACGACGAGGCGGTGTCGCGCATTGAGCCACAGTGGCTGCCCGACGCGGAACACGAGAACCGCGCCCACTGCCGCGGCGTACGCGGTCCACCAGAACACGGTCGCCACCGGTGAGGCGGCGAAGTCGGCACCCGTCCAGAGCTGGTGCGGCAGGGCGAGGCCGGCGCCGAGGTAGGCGTAGAGCTGCAGCAGGTGCCACGACTCGTAGCGCAGGCGCTGCCGGGCCGCGCGCACCGACGTCACCGCGACCATGGCCAGCGCGGCTGTGCCCGCGGTGGCCAGGAGCATGCCTGGATAGGTCGTCACGAGCAACCAGACCTCGCCGAGGAGGCCCGACCGGTCGGTCGCGGCGTAGCCGAGGCTGATCAGCACGACGTGGGCGGCCAGGTGCGTGATCGAGCCGAATCCGGTCAGCCGGTGCCGCCGGGCGAGCTCGTCCTGGCCGTAGGTGCGCTCCACCCACGGGATCCGCGCCATCAGCAGCACCTGCAGCAGCAGGAGGTCCGCCGACAGCAGTCCGGTGAGCCGCCCGGTGGAGGTCAGGAATGCTTCGGGTGAGGTGCCGAGGTCCTGCAGCCCGCGGCCCGACACCCAGAGTGCCACCACGAAAAGCAGGCTCAGCCAGGCCGTCAGGCCCGCGGCGTCCCGCCACCACGCGCGGACCGGACGCGGACGCCGGACTGCGGCGCGGTACGCCGCAAGGGTGGTGGACATGGTCGAGCTCCTCGGGGTGATCCGTTCGGATTCACCCTTCCGGAGCCCGGTTAGCCGTCGACGTGACCAGGGTGAGAATCCGGTAAGAGAAGATCGGCCCCGACCGTGAACCCGATCACGGCCCCGCCACCGGGGCGCGGCCCGGCGAACACCGAACCGTCGTGGGCGAGGGCGATCTCCCGCACGATGGCCAGGCCGAGCCCCGAGCCGGGCAAGCTGCGGGCGCCCTCGGCGCGGTGAAACCGGTCGAATACCCGCGCCGCGTCCTCGTCGCCAATGCCAGGACCGCGGTCGAGCACCTGTACCCGGCCGTCACATATCTCGACTTCGATCGCCCCGTCGGGAGCGAACTTCACGGCGTTCTCCAGCAGGTTCGACACCGCTCGTTCGAGCGCTTTCGCCTGGCCGGTGAGCGCTGTGGCGTCGGTTTCGACGGTGATCGTGCGACCCGACCGGTGTCGGACGCGGTCGGCGGCGCGCTCGACGATGTCGCTCAGCTCGACCGGCGCAGGCTCTTCGGTTTCGTAGCGGCGGGTCGCGAGTTCGACGAGTTCGTCGACGAGGTGGGTCAGCTCGCGGGTTTCGCCGTCGACGTCCTCGAGCAGCCGGCCCCGGGCGTCCGGGGTGAGTTCGGCGAACCGGCGCAGGACGCTGGCGTTGGTGCGCAGGCTGGTCAGCGGGGTCCGCAGCTCGTGGGCGGCGTCCTGAACGAGGCGTTCCTGGTCGGCGCGGGTGTCGGCGAGCCGGCCGAGCATCCGGTCGAACGACGCCGCGAGCCGCCCGACCTCGTCGCGGCCGCCGGTGGGCACGGCGACGTCGTCGAGGCGGCCGTCGCTGACCTGTTCGGTCACCCGGGTCAGCCGGACCAGCCGCCGGGTGATCTGCCGGGCGAGCAGCCAGCCGGCCAGCGCCGCCGCGATCAGGACGAGCGCGCTGACGGCGGTGATACGAGTGGCGAGCTCCCTGAGTACGTGCCGGGACTCGTCGACGTCGATGCCGAGCTGCACGGCGCCGCGTCCGGGTCCGAGCGCCACGGTGATCGCCCGGTAGTCGTCCGGGGCGGCTGTGAGGTCCTGGTAGCTGTGGTCGCCGAGGGAGCCGGCCGCGGCGAGCGCCCGGTCGGCGTCGTCGACGGTGAGGCGGACCGGGCGGCCGCCGATGGGGCGAACGGTGCCGTCCGGGGCGATGGCCTGGGCGACCATGGGCTGGGCTTCGTCGTGGTCGTCGTCATCGAGGCCGCGAGTGACCGGGCTCGGCGCGAGAATCTGCGTTGCCCCGGCCGCGACTTCGGCAGACGTCGTCAGCAGCGACCGGTCGAGTTCCGCGTTGATCCGCTCGGAGGCAGCCTGGTAGCTGAAGACCCCGACGAGGATCGCCGCGGCCGCGCCGACGCCGGCGAACGCGATCGCGAGCATGCTGCGCAGGTTCATGCCGGCCGCACCGAGTAGCCCACCCCGCGGACGGTGTGGATCAGGTCGGTCGCCCCGGCCTGATCCAGCTTGCGCCGCAGGTATCCGATGTAGACGGCCAGGTTCTTGGACTCCGAGCCGAACTCGTAGCCCCAGATCCGCTGGTAGATCGTCGTGCGGTCGAGCACGATCCCGGCGTTGCGCACCAGTAGTTCCAGCAGGTCGAACTCGGTCTTCGACAGGGTGGTTTCGGTGCTTTGCCACCAGACACGCCGGGCTGCCGGGTCGACCGCCAGCTCGCCGAGGCGCAGCGTTCGCAGGGGTGCCGTCCCGGTGTCGGCCGAGGTTCGGCGCAGCAGCGCCCGGAGGCGGGCGAGCAGTTCGTCGAGTTCGAAGGGCTTCGGGAGGTAGTCATCGGCTCCGGCGTCCAGCCCGGCCACCCGGTCGGGTGTCTCGACCCGTGCGGTGAGCATGAGGATCGGCGTCCGGTCGCCTTCGGCGCGCAGAACGCGGCACACGCCGAGGCCGTCGACACCAGGCATCATGACGTCGAGGATCAGCACGTCGAAGTCGTCGCGCCGGGCCGTGGCCAGCGCGCTCACGCCGTCGGTCACCTCGGTGACGTGGTAGCCCTCGAGGTCGAGGGCCCGGACGAGGGATTCGCGGATGGCGCGGTCATCGTCGGCCAGCAGGACACGGTGCGGCATGGCGCCATCACGCCCGTGTCCGGATGTCACGTCGTGGCCACACTCGCGGATTGCACCCTGATCGACGTTCCGGAAGGCCGCTGCGGGGTAGGGAGACGGCCAACTCGGCGGAAGCAGGCAGTTGAACTCAGACATTCACCAACGCGTTGGTCTGCCGGTCGGCTCTCGTATCCCGGCTGGACATGGAAGACCTCGCCACGGACAGCATCCCCGCGCGGAAGACCTCCGCGCCCGGGTCGACGCATGCCTCGAATCGGTGGGCTTGCAGTTCGGCTGAGGCCGCCACGGCGCCAGGCGTCTTTGGGGGGCGGTAGAATCTGCGGCACTTGGAGGAGTAGATCGACCGCGGAGCGTCGCCTCGGGCTCATCGCACTGATGCCGAAGTCGATGGTTCATGCGTCCTTTGCTCATCGTGGACGGCGTCATCGTCGGTGGTTCTGAGGCCGGCCTCTTCGGCGAGCCGCAGTAGCTCGCACGTCTCGCATCGGCGGCCGTGCAGGTCTTCGAGCAGCAGCCCGGGGACCCGGCCTTAGCCGTGAGCGCGCCGACGCCGGGATCGGCGCCCGGGCGAGTGCCGCCCGGTGGTCCGCCACGACGCGAGCGCCCCGGCGTGGAACGCGGCGAATGCACCGACGTCGTTGCTGCCGCGACCGGCGCCGCCACCGGGCTCCGGCAGGTCAGCCGCCGGACGGCGTCGACCAGCTGCGGGGCGTCGGCGACGGACTCCACGTGCAGTGCGAAGGCGCCGGTGTGGTCGTCGGCGCTGAGGTGGTCCAGCACGTCGGGTGCGGTACGTCGGCGCCGCTGCCGAGGCCGACCTCGCTCATCCACCCGCTGAGGCTCGCGGGTTCAGCTGTAGACCTCGAACCGGGCGATCTGGCCGGCCGGCCACCCGGTGTTGCCCGTGCAGGTCAGCCGCAGGAAGCGGTGGCTGCCGCCCGGAACGGTGATGGTGACGCTGTTGCCCCGCGCCGGATCGAACACGTATCCGGTCGTGGGGACGAGGGTGGCGAACGTGGTGCCGTCGGAGGAGCCGGAGAGGGTCAGCGTCTGCGTCCGGGTGCCCCACGCACTCGACGGCGGCACCGCCACCACGATCCGCGTCACCGCGGTTGCCGCGCCGAGGTCGGCCTGCACCCACTGGGGGAACGCGTTGTTCGCGCTTTCCCAGTAGGTGTCCGCGTTTCCGTCGACGGCGTTGCCCGCGCCGTAGTTCTGGGTGTGGCTGCTTTCGGCGGTCGATCGGCCGCGGGCGAGGTCGGCGGAGCCGCCGGTGGTCAGCGTCGGTGCGGTCGGCCGGGTCGCGGTGAGCGCGATCTGGCCCTTGAGCATGCGGCCGCCGTCGGCGGTCAGGCGCAGGTAGTAGTCCGACGAGCACGCCGTCCCGTCTTCGTCGAGGGCGAGCAGGCCGGCGCCGGCGGGGGACATGGACGCGTTCTCCGCCGTCTTCGCGATTTGGTTGCCTTCGCCGTATTCGTCGAACATCGAGATGTAGATGCCCTGTGCGCCGGCGCGGACCATGTTGTAGAACTGGCGCCACATGAAATCGCCGTGCGCGCGTTGGCGGCCGGAGACGTCGCCGGGCAGCACGCACGGCTGGTAGTCGATGCCGTGAGCGGCGCAGTCGGTCGCGTCGGGGACGTTCAGGTTCTGGTACATCCAGTCCGAGCCTGCCGCGTCGCTGACCGCCCCGACCATCCACGGCGAGATCATGCTGAAGGCGCGGTAGACGTCGCCGAAGCCGGGCCGCGACCCGCCGTCGCTGGTTCGCCATTCCCGGGGCACGCCGCCGATGACGTAGCAGCCCTGGCCTTTGAACCAGTCGATGACGTCGAGACAGGTGTTCGCGTCCCACGGGTGGTTGCCGTCGTTGTAGCCGAACCCCCAGATGCAGACGACGGGTTTGCCGTTCTGCCTCGCGTAGGCGGGCGAGGCGGTGTGGGCGGACATCTTCGTCGTCCAGTCGGCTTTCATCTCCGGCTGCATGTACGTCCAGCCGGTGGCGTCGTACATGATGTAGAACTTCCGCCCGTGTGTCTCGGCGGCGCTGCGGACTTTGGCGGCCATCGCGTCGCGGGTGGGGCCTTCGCTGCTGTTGGGGTTGAAGCGCTGCAGCGCGGCGGTGTCGCAGCCGTTCTGCTGCATCCACCGGAAGTGCGTGTCGACGGTTTGCTGGTCGTAGGAAGAGAACAGCGTGGCCGGCTGGCCGTTGCCGAGGTTGCCGTAGGCCGTCGGGTAGGTGCGGGTGTATTCGCGCATGTCCGGCCAGGCCTTGATGACGTTGTTGCCGGTCGACGGCGTCCGGCTCCAGTCCTGGCTCCAGTGCCACCAGCCGTTGATCGGCGCGCCGTCGCCGGCGCAGGCGAACCATCCTTGGTAGCCGACGGTGATCTTGCCGACGACGTCTCCAGGTGGGCTCGCCGCAGCGGTTTCGCGTGCCCCGGCGAGGGACAGCGCTCCCCAGGCCGAAGCGGCCGCGGCGGAGCCGATGAACGTCCTGCGCGAGATCGCCATGCCAGTTCCTCCCGGCGCCATTGCCCGAGTCTTCCGGTGCACGAACTGTAGGCTGCCGGACAAGGCTCGGCAAGAGTGGAACTAATTTCTGAAACTTTCGTACACGTATCCGGAATTTCGGTAAGAAGTGCTTGCGTCGGCTCGACGGCCGGTCACAGCAGGCCGAGTCGGGCGGCCTTGGTGATCGCCTCGACGCGGTTCCTGGCGCCGAGCTTGTGCAAAGCGCACTGCAGGTAGGTCTTGACGGTGTTGCGGGTCAAGCCGGTCGACTCGGCTATCTCGGGGTTCGTCTTGCCTTCCGCGGCCCGCCGCAGCACCTCGTGTTCGCGGCGGGTCAATCCGAGGCAGGACAACGCGTTCGAGCACCGTGCCTCGTCCGAGACGATCCTGGGGTCGACGACCCGCTCACCGCGCAGGATCCGCCGCAGCGCCGCGGACAGGCCGCTCCCGCCGATGTCCTTCAGCAGGCCTCCGCACGCCCCCGCGTCGAGCGCGCGTTTCATGGCGGGGTAGTCGATGTGGGCGGTGAAGACCACGATCCGGGTTGTCGTGCTCACCAGCCGGATCCTGGTGATGACCTCGGCGGCGGACATGTCCGCCAGCCGGAGGTCCAGGAGGACGATGTCCGGCCGGAGTTCCCGGCTCCGCTCGATCGCCGCCCGGCCGGACTCCGGCGAGGCGGTGACGACCAGTCCGGTGTCAGGCCGCAGCAGCAGCTTGACGCCGTCGCGCACCACGGGGTGATCGTCCACGACGAGGATCTGGGTGCTGGTCATCATTCGTCCGGGTGATGAGGGGTCGCTGGTTCCACCGGCAACGCGAGGCGCGAGTCCGTGCAGGAGATCGTGTAGCGGCACTGCGCGGCATTGCGGGCGAACCGCGGATAAGCGCCGCCGGAGATCTGCAGGCGGATGCGGTGGCCGGCCGCGAATCGGTGGGCGCACGAGCCCAGCCGGAGGGTCAGGTGCCCGGCCGTGGTGGCGGAGGTGAACGCCTCGGTCACGTTCCAGGACCGCCCGCGCTCGTCGACGTCGCACAGCCGGACGAAGATGCCGGCCCGCTCCGTGGATTCCACCTCGAGCCGGAGTTCGACGTGGGCGGCGCCGATCACCTCCAGCGCCGCGTCGAGGGGTGCGGACGTGAAGGTGACGACGTCGTCGCGCAGTTCGAGCTTCCGGTTGTCCCGGCGGCCCGATTCGGCCGACATGTGCCGCCCGCCGACCGTGGGCGTCGGGTCGGCCGGGTCGTAGGTGAACGGGATGGTGCCCGCGGCGGCCGGTTCCTCAGTGAGCATGCCGGTCGCGTCCAGGTGCAAGACCTGTTCGCCGGTCTTCGGCGGCCAGGACGGCAACGTCCGCCAGGTGTCCGTTCCGGTCAGGCGGATGCGTACCGGGGCGTCGCGTGCCGGCGCGGCCGTTCCGAGGTGCTGGTCGAACCAGGCCAGTGCCTCCGGATCGGTGACGCGAGCGGCCTTGACCGCCGTGTCCAGGTGGGTCCAGGGACCGATCGTCATGGCCACGTCGACGTCGCGGGCCGCGAGCGCCTCGTACTGTTCGAGGGTCTGGTCGACGAAGACGTCGTGCCAGCCGCCGACGAGCAACGTGGGCGTCCGCGTCTCGGCGAGGGCCGGTGTCGCGTCGTAGTCCGTCCAAAAGGGATCGTCGGGATCGGTGTGGGTGATCCAGTCGCCGAACCACGGTGCGCCGGTGCCCAGTGCCGCGGCCGCGACCGATTCGGGTGTCCGTTCGCCCAGGGCGGCCGCGACCCGGCGGCGGGCGGCGAGGATCGCGCGCAGCCCGCCTTCTCGTTGCGCCTGCATCGTGGCGCTCCAACGGAGGAAGTCGGCCAGCGCCAGGGAGCCGTTTCCCCGAAGGGCGCGCGCGAAGTCGTGGGGGCCAGCCACGACGACCGACGCTTGCAGCTCCGGGGGAGGGGCTTGCAGCAGCGCCCACTGGGTCCAGCCGAGGTAGGAACCGCCGATGGTGGCGAGGCGGCCGGTGAACCATGGCTGCGTGCGCAGCCACGCGACGGCGTCCTGGGCGTCGGGTGCCTCCTGCGTCATCGGCCGGAACTCGCCGGTGGAGCCGCCGGTACCGCGGACGCTCTGCACGACCACCTGGTAGCCCTGCTCGGCGAACGCGCGTCCGTGGAAGAGGCTTTCCGGCAGGCCGCGCCCGTACGGCGTGCGGATCAGGATCGTGCCGCGAGCAGCTCCGCCCGGGGTGTAGACGTCGGTGAGCAGCCGCGCGCCGTCCGTGGCGGGGACCGGGATTCCTCTCTCGACCGTGTAGGGCGCCCCGCCGGGTGGCAGCCGGAACACCTGCCGGTGGACAGCGCCGGCGGCACGAGAGAAGACGCCTGCGCGCCGGGGCTTCGTCATGACTTCTTCTCCTGGTACCGGACCGGATGGCCGGTCTCGTCAGTGTGCGCCGCGGTGCGCGGGTAGAGCACGCCGGCGACCACCGCCGCCGCGGCCATGGCTCCGGCCGCGCTCCAGAATGCGGCGTGGTAGCCCGCGATCTCTCCGGCCGAACGGGAAGCGGCCAGCGAAAGGCCGGTGAGCAGGGCGATCCCGATCGAGCCGCCGATCTGCTGGGTGGTGTTCACCGTCGCCGACGCGATCCCGGCCTGCGCAGGGGAAACCCCGGTGGCCGCCGACGCCATCGTCGAGCCGAAGACCGCTCCCAGGCCGAGCCCTGCCATCAGCAGTCCCGGCAGCACGGACGAGGCGTACGCGGCCTCGGCACCGACCCCGGTCAGGTAGAGGAATCCGAACCCGGCAAGCGCGGATCCGGCCGTGACGGGCAGCCGGATGCCGAACCGGGGGGCGAGCGCTGCCCCGGAAGCCGCGGGGATCCGATGGCGACCGACACCGCCATCGGCAGGAACGCCACTCCCGCGAGAACCGGCGAGAATCCCAGAGTTCGTTGCAGGTAGTAGGCCAGGAACAAGTACATCGAGAACATCCCGACCGCGGCGAGCAGCATGACCAGGTACGACGTCCCGCGCGTGCGCGAGCGCACGATGGACAGGGGCAACAGGGGAGCGGCCACCCGGGCTTCGATCACCGCGAACGCCACGAGCAGCGGGCAACGTGATGTTCACGATGGTCGCGTCCAGCACCACCATGAGCTGGGCGAGCGCGACTGTCGCGAGCACGTGCCACCGCCGCCGGTCAGGCCTCATCGTCACCTCCGTATCGGAATAGCTATTCCGGATCGTAGCACCGGCGATGCGCGACCAGCAGGACGGACCCGCGGTCCTGGGCGAATCGGTGAACGTGCTGATCGCCGACCCGCCGCCCGGCGCGCCGGTCCCGCCCCCCCCGCAGGACGGGTTCCTGTTCCGGACAAGGAGAAGTTTCATGCCTCCTTCGCCCGGGGACGTCAGCGCGGAGCGGGCGGCGTTCCTCGCCCACTCGCAGGTGCCGTGGCGCGTCACCCCGAGCTGGTACCTCGTCGCCACCGACGACCACATGATCCCCGCCGCCCGCGCAGCGCGCCATGGCCGAGCGAGCGGGCGCGACGGTGACCGAGGTCGCCGGCAGCCACGCGATCCACGAGTCGCAGCCGGCGGCCGTGGCCGACCTCGTCAAGCAGGCCGCGTCGGCCGTGTGTCCCGGGGTTCGTGTCCCCGCCGCCCCCTCGGTGGCGGGGACACGACCGGGTGTGCCGGTCACAAACAGGTGCGTGACGGTGTTCGCTCATGCTATACGGAATAGTAATTCCGGTAGTAGGAGGTTGTCATGTCGCACCACAAGCTGGTGGCGCTCGCCGCCACGATCGTTCTCGCGACCGCCGCGTGCAGCAGCGCGGCCGAACCGCCCGCGGCGGCTGTGAAGGAGTGTCCGAGCAGCCCGGCGCCGCCGGGCCCGGCACGCGGGCCGGGCCCGGCGGCCACGGCGCCCCGGATCGTCGTGCCGGTGGACACGAGCACCAGCACACTGCTCAAGCCGGGCACGGCACCCCAGATCCAGTGCGGCCGCACCGCCGTGACCACGCACGCCGATGTCACCTACGCCACGGTTCCGCTGCCCGGCGGCCGGACGAAACAACTCGCTATGGACATCCAGGTCCCGCAGGGCCCAGGTCCCAAACCGCTCGTCGTGTACGTGCCGGGCGGCGGGTTCATGACGGCGGCCAAGACCGGCAACCTCCCTCTGCGCACCTTCGCCGCCGAAGCCGGCTACGTGGTCGCGAGCATCCAGTACCGCGTCCAGCCGGACGGCGCGACCTACGTCGACAGCGTCTCCGACGTCAAGGCGGCGGTCCGGTTCCTGCGGGCCCACGCCGCCACCTACGAGATCAACCCCGCTTCGGTCGGCGTGTGGGGCGACTCCGCGGGCGGCTACCTGGTCTCCGTGGTCGGCGTCACCAACGGAGACAAGCACTACGACGTCGGCGCCGACCTGGACCAGAGCAGCGACGTACAGGCCGTGGTCGACAAGTTCGGCGCCGCGGACCTCTCGCAGCTCATGGCCGACGTCGACCCCGACACCCAGCGCGCGATGGCCCCGTTGCTCGCCTCGATCGCCAAGTACGTCGACGGGCCCACGAGCACGGCCTCGCTCGCCGAGGACCCGGCGGCCGTCGCCCGCGCCAACCCGATCACCTACATCAAGCCCACCGACCCGCCGTTCGTGATCTTTCACGGCAACGCGGACACGACCATCTCACCGAGCGAGACCTCGAAGCTGCACAACGCTTTGCGGGCGTCCGGTGTGGACAGCACGCGGTACGTGGTGGACGGTGCCGCACACGGCGACGTCGCGTTCACCGGAAACCCGCAGAACTCCCTGCAGTGGACCACTCAGGAGGTCGCCGGCAAGCTGGTCGGCTTCCTCGACCGGCATTTGAAGGGCTGAGCTACCGGGTCACGTGCCGGACATCCGCTTGCGCCGCTGCCGCTCCAGGGCGGCGATCTGGCGGTTGGTCAGCCCCGGCTCCGGCAACGGAGTCGGCGCTTCCCGCGCGGGCTGCAGGCTGTCCATGAGGAACCCGATCATCCGCCGGTACAGGCGGGGATGGCTCGGTCCGCCGAACTCGACCGAGGTCTGCACCGCCATCGACAACAGCAACAGGTCCCCGGCCACCAGGTCGTCACGCACCAGACCGGCTTCCCGCGCACGCTGGACGAGCTTCTCCAAGTGCTCGCCGGTCCGGTTGTGGCTCTCTTCCACCAGTTTCGCCAGGCGATGCGGCGTGCGCGGGCGCGACCAGCCCAGCGTCTCGCTGTAGGACCCGCTGAGCAGTTCCCGGAAGCCGCGGTCGGGCGCGATGGTCATGATGCAGTCTTCGAGGAACCCGGCGATGCCGGCCCACGGGTCCGGGTCGAGGCTGGCATCGAGCGCCTGCTGTTCGGCCCGCGCGAACTGCGGCTCGTACACCTCGTGGATCAGGTCGTCCTTCGTCGCGAAGGTGCGGTACACGGTCGCGACGCCGACCTCGGCCGCCTTGGCGACGTCGGCGAGGGTGGCGGTGCAGCCTTTCTCGGCGAAGACGTCCGCGGCCGCGCTGAGGATTCTGGCGAGATTCGCTTTCGCGTCGCGTCGTGACGGTCCGGTGCGTGGGGTGCTGCTCGAATCGGACGCACGCGACTGGGACACCCGGTGGATTTTACCGGGTGCCTGGGGGTGCCGCCTGGCACCTTGACAACTTGGTCGCTGACCAAGTGTACTGAATTTGGTCACCGACCAAATCGAGTCGAGGGGAACATCATGGCCAAGATCTGGATCATCACCGGCGCGTCCAAGGGCTTCGGTCGCGAATGGACGGAGGCGGCGCTCGAACGCGGCGATCGCGTGGCGGCGCTGAGCCGCACGGCCGGCGCCTTCGACGACCTGGCCGAGAAGCACGGCGACGCGCTCCTGCCTCTGACGACCGACGTCACTGACCGGGCCGCCGTCACCGAGGCGGTGCGGCAGGCGGCAGACCATTTCGGAGGCCTCGACATCGTGGTCAACAACGCCGGGTACGGCCTGTTCGGGATGGTCGAGGAGGTCACCGAGCAGCAGGCCCGCGACCAGGTCGAGGTGAACCTGTTCGGCGTGCTGTGGGTCACCCAGGCGGCGCTGCCGCACCTGCGCGCCCGCGGCGGCCACATCGTCCAGGTGTCGTCGATCGCCGGGGTCTATTCCCTGCCTGGCCTGGGGATCTACCACGCGTCGAAGTTCGGCTTGGAGGGCTTCACGGCCAGCTTGGCGGCCGAGGTGAAGGACTTCGGGATCAAGGTCACCCTGGTCGAGCCGGCGGGCTACGCCACCGACTGGGCCGGCCCGTCCGCGGTGCACGCCGAGAAGTCCCCGGTCTACGACGGCTTCCGCGCGGCGATGGCACGCCCGGCGGGGAAGCGCGGGGATCCGGTCGCCACCCGCGCGGCCATCCTGCGGGTTGTCGACGCCGAAGAGCCGCCCTTGCGAATCTTCTTCGGACCGGGACCACTGCCCCTGATGCGGCAGGAGTACGCGGCCCGGATCGAGGAGTGGGAGCGCTGGGACCAGGTGTCGCAGGCCGCCTTCGGTGTACCCCAGTGACTTGTACGATCACCAGGATGCGCTGGACCCAGGACGACGTGCTCGACGCCGCGTTCACGACGCTGCAGGCCGAGGGCCTCGAGAAGCTGTCGCTGCGCGGTGTCGCCCGCACGCTCGGCGCCCACCTGAACTCGGTCAGCTGGTACGTCAAGACCAAGCAGACGCTGATCGAAACGATGGCCGACACGATCGTCGGCACCGTCCGCACCGACGAGCTGCCGGCCGACCCGGTCGAGCGCGTCCGCGTCGTGGCCGAGCGCTATCGCGCGGCGATGCTGGCCCACCGCGACGGCGGCCGCCTGGTCGCGGGCACCTACACCGGCACCGGGAAGACCCTCCACGTCGGCGACACGATCGTGGGAGCGCTGCTCGAGGCCGGTTACCCCGAGCCCGACGCCGCGCGGCTGTGCTGGGCGATCGTCTACTTCACGCTCGGCCTGACCCAGGAGCAGCAGACCGCGGCCGACACGCCGGTGCGCGAGTTCAGGCAACTGCTCGATACCGGCGCCTACCCGGCTCTGGCCAAGGTCGGGGAGCAGTTCATGGTGGCCGACTCCTTCGACGCCCGGTTCGGCTACGGCATCGCCCGGCTCCTGCACCTCCCACCACCGTGACGTCGTTCGAGACGCCGCTGGGCCGGTCCTCCGGATGACCGGCACTGTCGAGGTCGCCGCCTGATCGCTTTGCTCGGTCAAACGGTCAAATGAAACATTCGGGTGGTGGGATATGGGAAGCGGGTGCGGACCGGCGGCAGCGGGTCATGGCCGTGGTCGAGTCGCGGGGCGAGGTGCGGGTCACCGATCTCGCCGCCGAGCTGGAGGTCTCGGTCATCACGGCTCGCCGGGACGTTGAAGACCTCGCCAGGGCGGGACGCCTCCGCCGAGGTCACGGCGTCGCGCGGTCGCTGGTGCCGGCGCGGCGGGCCCCGGTGCCGGGGGAGCGGGGCACCGGGGTCGTCGCGCTGGTCGTGCCCGAGCGGCACGTCTACCTCAACGAGGTCGTGCACGGCGCCCGCGCCGCGCTGGAGGACGCCGGCGCGCGGATCGTGTTGCACCCGGCGCCACAGGTCGCGGGCGCGGAACGGCCGATCGTCGAGCGGGCGCTCGCCGAGGGCGACGTCCGGGGCCTGCTGATCGCGCCGCTGGCGCACCGTCGCGGCCGAGGCCGCCGACGAGGGCTGGCTGGCGGCTGCCGACGTGCCCGTGGTCCTGCTGGACCGCCGTCCCCTTTCTTTCGGTTGGGGCACGAGACGCTTGCGGCGGGCAGGTGGCTGTTGGCTTAATGACCGGCTCGTGGGCGAGCCGCGGTCGTTGCGCGCGAGATCGCGGAAAGGCCTGGGGCGGCGGCAGTCTCGGGGGAGGAGAGCTGCCGCCGGTCCCAGGCCCGCGGCGGGTGCCGCAGTGCCGATGTCGAGCCGGCGCTTACGCCTGTTACGACATCGACGCCCAGCCGTGGGCGTCCGCGCACGCGTGCAGCACCGAGATTCTCGCCGTTGAGCGCGGCGTCGACGGCAAGGTCGGCGGTGTGCCAGGCTCGCCCCCTACGCGAGCCCGGCACACCGTATCCCCTGGTGGCGTCCTCAGGCTCCCCAGCCGTCGGTGAGGACACCGGTCCCCGCGCGCGGTCCCGACAACCACGCACGCCGGTGAAACCTGCACCCCTGCGGTCCGTGACGAGGTGGCAGATCATGAACACTGGACTGTCGGAAGTGTCGTCGGCGTCCTGGCCAGCGTGCTATTCGTCGTCCCCCTGCCAGCGCGAAGTACAGCAGCGCGGTCGCCGTGAAGTCGTCGGCGGGCTCGACGCTTTGCCAGACCCCGACGTCGTCGAGGTAGCGGGCACCGTGGCCGTCGAAGCGGGAGAAGTCCGGGACGGCGCAGGCACGCATCGTCGGGAAGCGGTTGAGCTCGGCGAACTTCTCCGCCTGGTTCGGACCGTTCACCGCGGCACCGGCGGGGAACTCGCCGGTCAGGTCGGCGGACTGGTGCTCCGGGCAGTGCGGGGAGACGGAACCGGTGCCGATGACGAACGACGAGCCCCACGCGTTCGCGCCGAGCACCCAGTTCCGTTGCCGGGTGGCGAACGCGGCGTAGGTGCCGGTGCCGGTCACGATGCGAACGGCCCGGGTGGCTCCACCCGAAGCCCGGACGGCGCCCCACTGTCCACGGCCTTCCACACCTACGGCGTCGAATGGCAGCCGAACTCGGTCGCCTGGTTCCTCGACGGCGCGCGCTACCTGACCCCTGACTCCCGACAACATCCCCGCCGGCGCTCGCTTGGGTCTTCGACCATCCCTTCTTCATGCTCCTGACCTCGCCGTCGGCGGGACCTGGCCGGGCGACCCGACGCGTCGACGCAGTTCCCGCAGCAGCTGACCATTGACTACGTCCACGTCTACCGCGCCGGCTGACCCGGGAACGCGCCCCCCGGCCTGGAGGCGTGTTCCAGGGTGGGCACCGGCTAGCGCCGGCCGCGGCTGTACGCCCAGGCCGTGCGGTTCAGCGTGTCTTCGGCGCCCGTGAACTGGGCGTCGTATGCGTCGGTGGTGTAGTCCACGTCCACGTCGTCGGCATTGCCGCCCAGCCCGTCCGGGCCGGCCCCGACCATCTGCCGGGGATTGCCGCCCTGGTCCATGATGTTGGCGACGGCGTTCTTCTCCGTGGTGTGCCAGCTGCCCGAGAAATGGCCGGCCTCGTGGGAGATGTAGTTGCCCAGCGCCCGGCCGATGAACGCGATCTTGTCGGCGCCGGGCGCGAGGAAGGTGTTGAACGAGTTCGGGTCCGGTGCCGGCTTGCTGACGTAGTCGAGCATGAGCAGCGCCGTTTCCTCGTGGCCGAAGTTGCCGGGGTCGATCGACTGGGCGATGCCGATCGTGTCGATCCCCGCCTCCTTGGTGGTGCCGCCGACGACGACGCGGCTGACGTCGGGCTTGCCGAACGGGTCGGCGTTGTGGCGGCTGTCGAGGATTCTGATGGCGAAGTCCGGGTTGGTGCCCCGCGCGGCGAGATCGCGGGACATGTTCTCCTTCACCGTGGCCACGACGGCGTCGATGAGCTTGCCTTCGTCGGCCGCGGTGAGTCCCCAGTTCGCCAGGAACGCCGACAGCGGTGACAGGTCGCGCTGGGCACCGTTGCCGCCGAACATGGAGGTGTTGACGCGGGCGCCGTCGAAGTCCAGGAAGAGTGTCTGCACGGTCCCGGCCGTCTCGGTTTCCGTTCCCGGCCGGTAGACCTCGAGATCGACCGTGTAGGGCCCGACTCCGCTGCGAGCCGCCACGACGTAGCGGCCGGTCTTCGGCGCGACGAGGTCCACGGTGGCGTTGCCGCCGCCCGGCAGCGGCGAGTTCAGCGCGTAGCTGCCACTGTTGTCGCTGCTCGAGCTCTCCAGTTCCGTCCCGGCGGCGTCGTAGAACGACAGCGTCTGGCTGCCGCCGGTGACCGTCGCGCCCAGGACGTCGCCGGCCTTCAGATCGACGGAGTACAGATCGCGGTCACCGTCGAGGCCGTTGGCGAGGCGCAGGGTGTACGGCCCTTCGGAGCCGGCTCCGTTGCCGCTGGCCGGATCCGTCGCGTTGCCGGGCAGGCTGCCCCAGCCCGACACCATGACGTACCAGTCTCCCGCGGGGAGTTGCACGGTGCTCGAGACGTTGCCGCTGGTCGGATCGTCGAGGTAGACGAACGACCCACCGTTCGAGTCGTAGAAGATCACGACCGCGTTGAGGCCGTTCGCAGCGGTGACGTCCACGGACAGGGGCGTCACGGTCGGCACCCCCGACACCTGGTAGAAGTCGAAGTCGCCGTGCCCGTCGCCCGCCTTGCCGTGCGGGCCGTCGCCGATGACGCCGGGGATCTCGACGATCTTGCGGGAGCCCATCAGGCCGGTGTCGGCGGCGAGCGCGATGGCGCCGTTGTCCTCGGCCGCCTGCGGCAGCCGGGGAACATCGCCCAGGGCCAGATCGCCGGTGATCGAGGCCTTCGGGCTCTTCCCGCGGGCCGAACCGAAATCGGGTACGGCTTCGGCCGTGGCCACGGTGTCGTTGGCGCCGGACGTGCCGGCGGCTTCCTTCTCCGCGTACGTTTTCGGCTGCCCGGAGGCGAGCCGCTGCGCGGCCCGCACCTTGCCCCGGGCGGCGCGGTCCGCATCCGCCTGCGCGGTGCCGGCCGCGGTCGCCGCCCCGATCGGCAGCAGCGCCAGTCTCTGGTCGAACGCCACGCCGCCGGCCTGGCCCGGCACCATGCCGGTGGCCAAGCCCTGCTGAGCCGTGGTGGCCAGCAGCGCCGCCGCCAACGCCGCGCCGATCCGCGTGATGGTTCGGGCTCTTCTGCGCATTCGGTCCTCCTGCGAAATCGGGAACTGCCGATCGGTGCCTTCGTGGAGAGAGCGCGTTACGGCGTCAGGTAGCAGGCCTTCGCGACGCCGTTCAAGGGATCGGTGCCGAACGCCGCGGTCGTGCAGGGCGTCCCGCCGGTGAACGTCCGGTAGACGAACGCGCCTCGAGCGCCGTAGGCCACGGTGCGCTGCCCGGAGAACCCGCAGGTGGCGCCTTCACCGGCGCACGAGGTGGCGTAGCCGGGCGGGCTGCCGTCCTTCGTGTAGCAGGCCTTGGCTTCGCCGGGGATCGGATCGCCGCCGAAGGAGGCGTTCGAACACGCCATGGTCCCCGAGGCGTTGGCGTACCGGAACGCGCCGTACGCGCCGTAGGCCACCGGCTGGCCGCTGACGGCGGGACAGGTGCCGCCCTCGCCCGCGCACTGGCTCCAGCCGCCGGCCGGTGGTCCGGCCGACGCGATGTAGCAGGATTTCGCGACGTTGCCGATCGGATCGCCGAAGACGGCGTTGGTACAGGGAGTGGCGGCGCTGAACACCCGGTAGGTGAACGCACCGTTCGCGCCGTAGGCGATGGTGCGGCCGTAGCCGGAGAAGGAGCAGGTGCCGTTCTCGGCCGCGCACGCCGTGTACCCGGCGGGGCCGCCGAGGGGTGCCACGTAACAGGACTTGACCAGGTTCGCGGCCGGGTCGGTGCCGAACGCGTCGTTCGTGCACGCGGTCGCGGAGGTCGCGGCCTTGAAGGTGTAGGTCCCGGCGCCGTAGGCGACGCTGCGGGTGCCGGTGAAGGCGCATTGCCCGCTTTCGCCGGCACAGTAGGTGAACCCGGCCGGGAGCCCGCCGGCGGTGGGCAGCGGGGGAGCGGTGGGGTTGCCGAGTCCGGTGGCGGTCACGTCGAAGGTGCCCGGGGTGACGCCCGTGAGGTAGACGTAGTTGCCGTCCTGGGAGGCCGCGCCGATCCCGGGGACGGGAGTGAAGGTGTTGTCCTTCCACACGACCGTTCCGTTGACGGACACCGAAATGTTGGCGCCGCCCAGTTTGGGCACGCCGATCCGGCCCGTCGTGCCGCCGGGACTGGTGAGGTGGGCGGCGTAGGTGCCGGCGGCCGGATTGCGGGACCAGGACGCGTTCAGCTGTCCCTGGGGCAGCGTGATGCGGCCTTCCGTGCTGGTCAGGTCGCCGGGGTGGGGCACGAACCGGTATTGGCCCACTTGGGGTTCCGGTGCGGTGCCGAGGACGTCGAAGGTGAGCGCGGAGGTGGGGCCGCTGGACCAGCCGTGCGCCATGCTCATGAACGCCCCGCCGTAGGCCGGGCTGCCGTCGGCGTTGATGCCTTCCCAGAAGGTGCTCTTCGTGCCGACCGGGCTGTCCAGCATGTAGCCCCAGGTGCGGCGGATCTGCGCGAGGGCGGTGAAGTCGTCGTTGGCGGTGAAGTGGGCGTTCACCTCCATGCCGCCGGCGAAGGGGTGCACGCCACCGCCCCACTCGGGAGTCGTCGCGCCGAAAGCGTTCCAGCGGGCGCTGAGTGCCTTGGCGATGCTGGTGGCCTTCGCCGGCGAGTCGGTCAGGCCGTACCAGACCGCGAGCGAGTTACCGTCCTGCGGGTACAGCGCGCTGGAGGGGTTGTCGCGGTACATGCCCGCGTCGGCATCCCAGAGGCGTGCGTTCACCGCGGTCTTCAGTGCGGCGGCCCGGTTTGCATAGGTGGCCGCCAACCCGCTGTCCCCCTTGACGGACGCGAGCGTGGCGCCGCCGGTGAGCGCGGCGTAGAGCAGCGCGTTCGCCTCGATGTTCTCGCCGCCCTGGCCGGCGCGCGCCCAGTCCTGGGTCTGGGTCACGTTGAGCAGGCTGTTGCCGTCGATCTTGGTGATGATGAACTGCATCCCGCGGGTGTAGTTGGACCACACGGAGTCGAGCCAGGACCGGTCGGCGGAGTAGGTGTAGTACAACGAGGTTCCGAGCAGGGTCCAGGTGTGGTAGGTGTCCGATCCCTTGAGGTTGAACACCGGCCCGGACCAGGGAATCTCGCCGTTGCCGTCCTGCACGCTGTACATGGTGGACAGGGCGTTGCGGGTCGCTTCGAGCTCGTTCATCGACGCATACGCGGTCGGCACCGAGATGCCGAGGTCGCCCGGCCAGACGGTCCGGTCGCGTTTCGCGCCGTCCACCAGCACGGAGTTGCCCACGCCGACCACGGCACTGTTGTCCCATTCGGACGAGGGGGGTGGCCAGGCCCTGCCCTGGTTGCTCGCGATGACGTTGGTCTGCACGGTGTAGGCGCCGGCGTACCAGATCCGGTTGAGCAGATCGTCGTTCGAGTAGAAGTAGTTCGCGTAGGCGGCGGGGTTGGCCTTGCCCGGCGCGGGCGTGAAGGCGAGTGACACGCCGGTGAGATCCACCGAGCCCGCCGTGTTCAGGAAGATCGTCAGATACCGGAACCCGCCACGCAGTCTCGCCGCCGGCATCACGTAGGTTCCGTTGGTGGTGGCGGTTCCGTAGATCGCGCCGTCGGCGTTGCCGCCGCTGCTGGCGTCACTCGTCCGTCCGATGTAGAGGGACGACTCGGTGAACGCGAGCCCGACGCGCTGCCCGCCACTGGTGGCGCCGAACGAGAGCGTGGCGATCCCGCCGACCTCCTTGCCGAAGTCGAGGGTGATCGAGGAGTTCGTCCCGGAAAGCCGGGTCGGCTGCCCGGACAGCACGTTCTGCGGGTTGGCCACCGACCCGGACGTGCCTTGGACGGCGACCGGCCGAACCGTCCGGGACGTCGGTGAGAGGTTCAGCGCCTCGAGTGCGCCGGGCGGCGGCGCCAAGGCCGTCGAGGCGGCCGAGGTGGGCGGCGTATCGGTCCGGGCTTCGGCCGGTGGCGTTGCCAGAGCCACCAGAAGCAGGGCACCCGCCAAGGCGGCAGGATGCATGGCTACCTCCCACGATTGTAACGTTTCAATTTCGAGGTGGGCGAGGTTCTTTCCGCGGTTTGGCCGAGGGGCGGCCGAGACGGGAGATCCGGTGTGCTCCGGTGGTGGCCGGGCACACGGCTGTGCCGCGTTGGGAGCTCGTCGCGGAGCAGCCGGTGATGCCTCCCCGTGCGGGCGTGAGCCTTTGGGGAGTGGGCAGATTGGTCTAGACGAATTCGTCTTCGGTAGCGTGCTCCTTACCACTGGTAATGTCAATGCCCTACGGGGGTAGATTTCGGAGCGGGCGGGCCGGGGCGATCATCGGTTTCCCTCGTGCAGTTCCGCGGACGTCCAGCGTCCACTGTGGACGGCCGCGCGGATCTGGTGGACGAGCTCGCGGGCGACGGCCTCGACGGCGGCGGTGACCCGGCCGGCGCGCGGCACACCGAGCACGATCGACCGCCGGACCTCGGGTTCGCAGAGCGGGGCCGCGCTGAGCTCTCCGGCCGCGACGTCGTCGGCGGGCTGGCCGGGGTGAGCGTGGACTACTACACCCGGCTCGAGCAGGGCCGCAGCCGCAGCGCGTCCGCCGAGGTACTCGGGGCGCTCGCCACCGCGCTGCGGCTGAACGACGCTGAGCGCCAGCACCTGATGGACCTCGCCCGGCCCGAACCCGCGCAGCGCAAGCGCCGCAGCCGCCCGCAGCGCGTCGATCCCGCCACGCTCCGGCTGATCGAGATGCTCGACGAGGTGCACTCGCCGGCGTTCGTCCTGGGGCGCCGTCTCGACGTTCTGGCGCACAACCGGATCTCCGGTTTGCTCATCACGGAGTTCCAGGCGCTGCCTGCGGCCGAGCGCAACCAAGTGCGGTTCGTGTTCTTCGACCCGTTCGCCCGCGAGCTCTACGAAGACTGGGACGCCGTCGCGGCCGACACCGTGGCGATGCTGCGGCTCGACGCCGGACGCTACCCCGAGGACCCGCAGCTGTCGGCGCTGATCGGCGACCTGTCCATCCACTCCGAGGAGTTCCGGCGGTGGTGGTCCGACCACAAGGTGCGCCGCCGCACCACCGGGTCGAAGGGTTACCACCACCCGCTTGTGGGTGACCTGACCGTGCAGTACCAGGCCCTGCACCCGGCGGGGGACCCTGACCAGATCCTCTTCGTCTACATGACCGAACCCGGCTCGCCGTCGGAGACCTCGATCCGGCTGCTGGCCAACTGGAACACCGACGAGGAGCAGCGCCCAGCCCTGAACGCGCGCTGACACGTCACCGCCGAAGGGCCGAGTGCAGCCGGAACTGTCATCCACCGGGACGGCTCCGCCCGGGCGTAGGTGGCGACCGCGCTGGCGTCGGTGGGCGCGAGCACCACGCCCAGGATCCAGGCAGCCGTCCAGCGAGGCCGAAGGCATGCGCGACGACGGCGGTGACCGCGGCCGTGCCGATCACCAGCGGGACGCCCAGGAGGAGAACCGGCCGCCAGTACCGGCGGGCTGGGCGATCGAGGTCGAGTACGCCTCCCAGTAGAGGATGATCGGCAGCAGCACGACCAGGACCAGTTCGGGTGGCAGCTCGACGCGGGCGGTGGTGGGCAGCAGGGCGAGGACCGCGCCGGCGAGGAAGATCAGCGTCGGCGCGGGCAGCCGGAGCCGGCGCGAGGCCACTTGCGCGCCCGCCACCACGACGCCGATCAGGACGAGAAGTGCGTTGGTGTGCATGGAAATCCTCCGAACTGCCGGTGCGGGAAAGCCGAAGGGGCGCACCGGAGGTGACCGGTGCGCCCCTTCACCCGTTCCGGTCAGACCGCCTGGGCCGTCGGCAGGATGGTGATCTCGGTGAGGTTGACGTGCCGGGGGACCGATGCGATGAACGCGATCGTCTCCGCGACGTCGGCGGGGCTGAGGCACTCGATGTCGTGCAGCAGGTCGGCCATCAGCTTGCCGGCGTCGGGGTCGGTGACGTGGTCGGGCAGCTCGGTGTCGACCATGCCCGGCTCGACCGCCGAGACCCGGACCATCTTCTGGCCCAGCTGGACGCGGGCGAGACGGGAGAAGTGGCTGAGGTAGGCCTTGGTGCCCGAGTAGACCGAGAACTTCGCCAGCACGCGCGTCGCCGCGATGGAGGACGTCGTGATCAGGTCGGCCGGGCCGCCCGCCTCGCCCGCCGCGATCAGCTGGGCACGAACGCGCCGAGCACGTTCATCACGCCCGTGACGTTCAGGTCGATCTGGCGCTGCCAGTCGTCCACCTTCAGGTCTTCGATCGGCGAGATCAGCTGCACCCCGGCGTTGTTGACGCGAGCTCGACGCGCCCCAGCTCCTGCTCGACCCGTTGCGCCGCCTCACGGACGGCCTCGCGGTCGGTCACGTCGAGCGGCACGGCCAGCGCGGTGCCGCCGGCCTCGCCGACGCGCGCCACGAGCGCGTCGAGGTTCTCCTTGCGCCGGGCCGCGACGGCGACCTTGGCACCGAGCTGGGCGAGCCGCTCGGCGGTGGCCTCGCCGATGCCGCTGCTGGCGCCGGTGACGACGGCGACGCGGCCGGTGAGCGGGGTGGTGGTGATGACCTGCGAGATGATGGGTTCTTCCCGATCGGTGGCCGGACCCGGGTGGTCCGTGCCCTCAGAAAACCAGCCGTGCCACCGGAAAGGGGGTCGAAAAGGGCTCCGCGTATCCAGGGACAAAGTGGTCCCCCAGCCGCGCTCGGAACGGTCAGAACGTGATGACGACCTTTCCCCGGATGTGGCGGCCGGCGAAGCCGGTCAGCGCCTGCCGGGCCTCGGCGAAGGGGTATTCCGCGCCGATCTCGGCACGCAGGGCGCCGGTCGCGGCCAGCCCGGCGAGTTCGGCGAGCCGTCCCGGGGGTGTGGTGGTGCCGGTGTAGCGAGCGGTGACGTCGCGGTCGAAGGACGGCGGCCCGCCGAGCGGCGAGACGACCAGGCCGCCGGGTTTCGCGGCGGCCGCGGACGCGGCGAGAGCGGGTCCGGCCCGGGCGACGTCGATGACGACGTCAGCCCCGTCGGGTGCCCGCGCGCGGACGCGCGCCGTGACGTCCTCGGTGTTGTAGTCGATCGCTTCGTCGGCGCCGAGGTGCCGGAGGTAGTCGCTGTCGCCGGCGCGTCCGGTGGCGAGCACGGTCGCCCCGGCCCGCTTGGCGAGCTGGACGGCGTAGCCGCCGAGGCCGCCGGTGGCGCCGACGACCAGCAGCGTCGACCCGGGCGTCAACCCGGCTTCGTCGAGCAGCGCGGAGGCCGTCAGCGCCCCGGTGGGCAGCGCGGCGCCGTGGCGGGCGTCGAGGCCGCCGGGGCGGACGGCGCCCGAGCCGTTCGCCTGGACGAGCGTGTATTCGGCGAACGCGCCCGAGGGCACGCCGTTCCAGGCGATGACCGCGTCGCCGACCGCGAACCCGGTGACACCCTCGCCGACGGCTTCCACCACGCCGCTGACGTCGACACCGGGGATGAACGGGTGGCGCACGGGCAGCTCGGCCCGCAGCCGGCCGGTGACGAGGGCGACGTCGACGGGGTTCACCGCCGCCGCCTCCAGCCGGACGAGCAGCTGACCCGGGCCGGGCACCGGCTGCGGCGCCTCGCCGATCTCCAACTGGTCCAGCGGGCCGTAGGACCGGGCGAGCAGGGCTTTCATCGGCGATTCCCTTCACTGGCGAACGGCTTCACGGCGAGCACCCGCTTGCCGCTGACGTGGCGGGTCGCGAGGTCCCGGTAGGCGTCGCGGACGTCGTCCAGGGGGTAGGTCCGGGCGATCGGGATGGTCAGCTCGCCCTTCCCGGCGTACTCGGCGAGCTGCGCCCAGATCGCCGGCTCGTCGGCCTGCTCCTGGGCGTCGGAGTGGACGCCATAGCGGTGGACGGCCCGGCCGTCGGCGATCGTGTTGATCCGGGCAGGGGAGACGCCCAGCTCGATCGCGACGTCGACGTTGCCGTTGCCGAAGGTGTCGAGGAACGCGTCGACGCCGTCCGGAGCCGCGATGCGCAGCCGCTCCGCCAAGCCGGGGCCGTACGCGACGGGATGGATGCCGAATCCCCGCAGGAAGCCGAAGTTGCCCTCACTTGCGGTGCCGATCACGGTGGCGCCGCGCAGCTTCGCCAGCTGGGCGGCGAGGACCCCGACGCCGCCCGCGGCCGCGGACACCACGACCGTCTCGCCCGGCCGCGGGGCAACGGCTTCGACGCCGGCCCACGCGGTCGCGCCGGCTCCGGCGATGCTCGCCGCTTCCGCCCAGCCGAGCCCGGCGGGCATCGGCGCGAGGGCGCCCGGGCCCGCGACGACGAACTCCGCCTGCGCGGCCCGCGGGGCGAACCCGAGCACCCGGTCGCCGACCGAGAACCCCTCGACGCCGTCACCCACTTCGGCGACGTGACCGGCGAAGTCGTTGCCCTGTCCCTCGGGGAAGCGCGCCGGCCAGACGGCCGCGAACACGCCTTCCCGGATGCCGATCTCACCCGGGTTCAGCGCCGCGGCGACCACCTCGACCAGCACCCGGCCCGGGCCGGCCCGCGGCTGGGGAACCTCGGTGATCTCCAGCACCTCGGGTCCGCCGTAACGGGTGAATCGCACCGCCTTGGGCACCGCCGGACTCCTCCCGACCGAGTTTGTTGATGCGTCCACAAACTAGCCACGACTCTGTGGACATGTCAACAAAGCCCGCGCTACCGTGGCGGGCATGGCTGGTGCGAGGTGGCTCGACGAGCGGGAGGCCCGGTTGTGGCAGGCGTACCGCGCCCTCACCCGGGACCTCCAGCGGGCGTTCGACCGGCAGCTGGAGCGGGACGGCGGCGTGTCCGGAGCCGACTACGCCCTCCTGGTGCCGCTGTCGGAGGCCCCCGACGGGGTCGTCCGGATGCGAGAGCTGGGCCGCGCGGTGGGGTGGGACCGCAGCCGCCTGTCCCACCAGGTCCGGCGGATGGAGACGCGCGGACTGGTCACGCGCGAGGAGTGCGTCGATGACGCCCGCGGCCTGATGGTGCGACTGACGCCGAGCGGCCGCGCGGCGATCGAGGCGGCCGCTCCGGAGCACGTGGCCACCGTCCGCCGGTACTTCTTCGACCAGCTTTCCGAGCCGGAGCAGGAGACGCTCACCCGGCTGCTCGAGCGGCTGGCCGGGAAGCTCGCCGCGGACGCCGAGGGGTAGCTACCGGGCGACGAGCTGGGCCAGCAGCGTCAGCGCCGCCTCGGACGGTGACCCCGGCTCGGCGGTCTGCACGACCAGCAGCTGGTCCGGGTCGCCGGCGGCCTGCCAGGTCTGCCAGGTCAGGTCGCCGACCAGCGGGTGGTGGTACTCGGTGAGCCCGGTCGTGCGCTCGCGGCTGTCTGCCCACCGGCCCGCGAACTCGGGGCTGCGGATGGACAGGTCGCCGACCAGCTCCCCGAGCTCGGGGGTCGTCGTGGTGCCGTCGCGCGGCGCGGTGGAGCAACGCGGTCGTGGCGCCCGCCGCCGCGGGCCAGTCGGCGAACAACTCGCGGGCGTCCGGATCGGTGAAGACGAACCTGGCCTGGTTGCGCTCCGGCCGGGGCAAGGACGGGAAGTCCGCGATAAGCGCGCCGGCGAGCCGGTTGCAGGCCAGCACGTCCAGCCGGCGGTCCAGCAGGTACGCCGGCGCGCGAAGTCCGTCCAGGAGCCGGTGGGTGGCCGGACGCACACGCTGACGCGGGAGTCGCGGTGGGGTGTCCATGACACCAGGGCGCAACCGACGCGGGCGTCGGATCGGGCTCAGGGTGGCCCGGTTTGGCGGGGGCTCGGCGGCTTCGACGGCCGGCCTCGATCCGCACCTGGCTGTACCGCATCGCCACCAACCGCTGTCTCAGCACGCTTCGCGCGGCCAGCCGTCGCCCGGCCAAGGCGTGGGACATCCCCGGCGTCGAACCACTCGAGCCTACCCGGCTCGGCGAAGTCGTCTGGCTCGAACCGTTTCCTGACGCCCTCCTCGAGCGGGCGTTCGACGTGCCGCTCGGCCCCGAGGCCCGCTACGAGCAGCGCGAATCCATCTCCCTCGCCTTCGTGAGCGCGCTCCAGGTCCTGCCGCCGCGTCAGCTGGCCGTGCTCGTCCTGCGCGATGTCCTCGGCTTTCCCGCGAGCGAGGTCGCCGGCATGCTGGACACGACGTCGAATCGGTGAAGAGCGCGCTCAAGCGGGCGCGGGCCGGCCTGGCGCACCGGCGGACGGCCGAACCGCCGCCGGCTCGCCCGCCGAGAACGCGATCGTGGCGAATTTCGTGCACGCCTGGGAAGCGGCCGACGTCGACGCCCTGGTGGCCCTGCACGGGACGGGCCTGTTCGTGATCACCCTCGCCGGCGACCGGATCTGCGGCATGATTCGCTTCGAGAACAGTATGTTTCCGGCGTTCGGGTTGCCGCGAAGCCGAGAGGGAGCGAAGTCATGACGGAGTGGTACGGGGTGCGGTGCGTCTTCCGGTGGACCGAAGCTGTCGAACCGTCGTACGAGGAACGGGTCACGGTGTGGCACGCGGTCGACGTCGACTCGGCGCTGGCGCTGGCCGAGACGGAAGCGCGGGAGTACGCGAAGGAAATGGGGGCGACTTACGTGGGGCTCGCACAGGCCTATGCCACGGGGAACGAGGAACTGGTGTCCGGCAGCGAGGTGTTTTCGCTGCTGCGTGACAGCGCGTTGCCGCCGGAAGAGTACGTGGACCGTTTCTTCGACACCGGCGACGAACACCAGGGCACGGCCTGACCCGAGGCGCCGCCACACCGCCGGAAACCCGCGCCGTGCTCACGGATGCGCACGGTGACTCCGAGTCTGTCGAGCTGTGC
Source organism: Amycolatopsis sp. NPDC051371 (assembly GCF_040682155.1). Taxonomy (NCBI): domain Bacteria; kingdom Bacillati; phylum Actinomycetota; class Actinomycetes; order Pseudonocardiales; family Pseudonocardiaceae; genus Amycolatopsis; species Amycolatopsis sp. NPDC051371. The sequence continues at coordinate 12,127 of NZ_JBFBAG010000003.1, read as the reverse complement.
GGCCGAGGGACCTAGTTCGAATTTAGAGAACGCAACGATCTTGACCGTGGGCTGGGAGTCGTGGAAACGGCGAAGGGCTTTGAAGTGGTGACCGCCCAGTTGAGCATCGAACACCGCGACGTGCGGCCGATGCTCGGCGGCTATGCGGATCGCCTCGTCCCGGTTGTCGGTGTCCGCGACCACGTCGATGTCCGGTTCCGGAGCGAAGACCTCGCGCAGAGCTGTCCGGATTTCCGGCGACTGGTTCCACGATCAGGACGCGTACCAATGTCACCAAATGGACGTCCGGCCTGGTTGGGCGGCACTCACGCCAATGCCGTGTGACATTCCGAGAATGCTATTGACATCGCCGTGAGCTGGCCTGACGCAGATGCACTACAGACCACCTCAAGCCCACCGATCGGGTGGGCCGGAACAACCGATCGGGTGCGTGGTCGGGAAGGTGGGGAGATAGCGGCAGTGGCGTCCGCGGAGGCTTTTGCTCGCGCGCCGAGGACAACGGGTCGAGGTGGACCAGGTCGAAGCGGCGTTCGGTCTGGGTGGACGGGTCATCGCCGGCGTGGCTGCCGCGCGGCGGCGGGAAGATCCATTGGCTGGTGCGCGGGTCGTGGCGGCCTTCGCGCAGCAGCCCGGAGCCGGGAAGGCCGACCCCGATGAGCACCAGCGTGGTGTTCATGCTCATGAACGCCCGCATCAGGTCGAGGGTGTCCTGGTCGTCGGCGCGGTGCATCTTCAGCCGGGTGATGTCGTCCAGGAGCAGCACCCGGGTTCCGTGATCGTGCAGGGAGGCTCGGACGGTGCGGGTCAGCTGCGGCAGCGTGGTGCGGACGTGGTGGTCGGCGCCGTAGAAGTCCAGGATCGCCCGGCACAGGCTCTTCGGCGTCGCCGTGACCGGGGGTCTGGACGTAGGCGATCGGGGCGTGCAGGTCCCGCGTTCCGCGGACGGCAGCGGGGTTGAGCTGCTGGTGCAGGGCCAGTGCAGGGTCACCGCGGCACCTGTGGTAACTCGATCGAGAAGCCGGTCAAGTTCGTCTCGGTCGTCGGCGGTGCTGAAGGTCGCCGCGTCGCGTGCGGCTTGGTCGAGCAGGCTTCGAAGAGGGATGTCGTCGTCTCTCCGGAGGAGTTCGATGATCAGCTCATCGAAGGTCTCCGCGTCGATGCGCCAGGTGATCGCGGCCGTGGCCTGTTCCCGGATGTCCTGTACGGCTTGGTTAAGGCGAGCGTGCTCGGCGAATTCCTGGGAAAGTTCGCGGCGGGTCGCGGGCGCCGTAAGCGTTGTGTCACGGGCACGCCGGCCGGAGGAGGCTGGTGGCTGGGTGAGGTCGATGAGCATGTCGCCGGTGACGGCGCTCCACTGCTTATTGAGCTGGAACACCGCCGCGAACTGGACTTCTCGGCATATTTCACCTCCTGGCACCGGGTGAAGACTTCCGGAAACCATCCCGAAACCGCTCCCGGCTGGCGATACTGCACCTCATGGGGCTGGGGTTTCGCGTACTGGGGCCGGTGGAAGCGATGGCCGGCGACATCGTCTTGCCGACCGATGGGGAACGACCGCGCGTGGTGCTCGCCGGGCTGCTGACGCATCCGGGTCAGCGGGTCACGATCGCTCAGCTGACGCGCTGGCTCTGGGAGGACGACGGCCCGCGCAACGCCCGTGCGGCGATCCAGACCTACGTCTCCCGTCTTCGCCGTGCGCTCGGTGCCGCCGATGTGGTCCGGACCGAGCGGGGTGGTTACCGGCTGGCCGTCGCCGATGACGCCGTCGATCTGACGCGGTTTCGCGACGCCGCCGGGCGGGGGTGGGCAGCGGCCGGACGGGGAGAACACAGCGAGGCCGTATCGGCGTTCGAGGCGGCTCTTGGTGAGTGGTCGGGTGAACCGCTGGCCAACGTCGAGTCCGAGGTGCTGCGGCGGGATGTCGTGTCCGCGCTGCGCGAGGAAGCCCTGGCAGTGCGGGAGGCCCGCGCGGACGCCTTGCTCGCGCTGGGCCAGAGCCGCCGCCTGGTCGCGGAACTGACCGAGCTGAGCGCCGGGCACCCGTTGCGCGAACGCGTGCACGAGCAGCTGATGGTGGCGCTCTACCGGGAAGGCCGGCAGGCGGACGCGCTGGCCGTCTTCGACCGGGTGCGCGGCGCCCTCGACCAAGAGCTCGGGTTGGTTCCTGGTCCCGGGTTGCGGGCCGTGCGGCAAGCCGTCATCACCGCCGATCCCGCGCTCGAGCCCGGCGTCTCCGGGGAGTCGGACGTGCCGCGGCAGCTGCCCGCCGACGTGCGTGGGTTCACCGCGCGGGACCGTGAGCTGGCTCGGCTGCGGGCGCTGCCGCCGGGCGCCGTCGCGGTTTTGGAAGGGACCGCTGGGGTCGGCAAGTCCGCGCTCGCCGTGCACTTCGCCCACCAGGTCGCCGGCGACTTCCCCGACGGGCAGCTGTTCCTGGACCTGGCGGGCTTCGGGCCGGTCGCCCCGGCCGACCCCGCGGTGCTGCTCACCCGGTTGCTGTGGGCGATCGGCGTGCCTGGGGAGGAGGTGCCCGCCGCACTCGACGACCGCGCCGCGCTGTGGCGCTCGCGCACCACCGGGCGCCGTTTCCTGGTGGTGCTCGACGATGCCCGCGACTCTGCCCAGGTGCGGCCGTTGCTGCCCGGCTCCGGCTGCCTGGTGCTGGTCACCAGCCGCCGCCGGCTCGGCGGCCTGATCACCCGCCATGGCGCGAAGCCGATCACCCTGCGTCGCTTCGGCCGGCGGGACGGCGGCGCGCTGCTCGGCGGCCTGCTCACCGACGCCGTCGCGTTGCCAGGGACGGCCGCGTGGACGCGTGCGCTCGAGCTGTGCGCCGGGCTGCCGCTGGCCATCCACATCCTCGGCGAACGCGTCAACAGGCAGGCGGGGCGGTCACTCGAACAGGTCGTCGCCGAGTTCGACGAAGAAGCTGCGCTGCGGGCCTTCACCCTCGACGACGGCGAAGAGAGCGACATGCGAGCCCTGTTCGCCTACTCCTACGCCGCGCTCCCCGGCCCCGTCGCCCGGCTGTTCCGCCTGCTCGGGCTGCACCCGGCGGGCGGCGTCTCGGTGCGTTCGGCCGCCGCGCTGGCGGCGGTGGACGTGCCCGAAGGCCGCCGCCTGCTGCAGCAACTCGGGGTCGCGCACCTGGTCGAGCAGCGCCGCCCCGGCCGCTGGGAGTTGCACGACCTCCTGCGTGATCTCGCGGCGGAGCTCGTCGCGGCGGATGGCGAGGCCGAGGCCGCGACCACCCGGCTGCTGGAGTGGTACGCGGCGTCGGCGGTCAACGCCTTCGACGCGTTGCGCCCGTACATCGCGCCGGAGGGTGCCGACGGCCCGGCCGTCGAACGGTTCGACAGGCCCGACGACTCGGTCGCGTGGGTCCTGGCCGAGCAGGCCGGTTTCGTCCAGGCAATCGCGAAGGCGTACGAGACCGGACTGGACCGCCAGGCCTGGCAGATCGCCCGGCCGATGGCCCACGTGCTGCTCATGTGTGGTGAGTACGCGCTGCTCATCGAGACCCACCGGACCGGGCTGGCCGCGGCGACGCGGTCCGATGACCGGGTCGGTGAGGCATGGATGCGCAACGGGCTGGGCCTGGCGCTGCGCTGCAACGGCGAGCTGGAGTCGGCGCTCGCCGAGTTCGAGAGCGCGCTCGTCGCGTGGCGTGCCCTGTCGTCGGTGAGCGGCGAGTCGATGTGCCTGTTCAACCTGGCCACGGCGTACACCGCGCTCGACCGCCACACCGAAGCCCTGGACGTCGCGCACCGGGCGCTGGAGCTGGCGCCGCGCTCGGGCAATCCGATCAACGTGGCCGCCGCGAACGGCGTGCTCGGCGACATTCTGCTCAACTTGGATCGGCCGGTCGAGGCGCTGGTCTACGCCGAGCGCGCACTGGCGATCTGCGAGGAGGCGGAGGCCAACTGGGAAATCGGCGAGGCCCGCCACGGCCATGGCCGTGCTCTCCTGGGCGTGGGCCGTTACGCCGAAGCCGAGCGCAGCCTCGACGCCGCCGTGCAGATCGCGCGTGAGCTCGGCTCGAGCGCGCTGGAATGCGGCGCGCTGTGCGACCTCACCCGCGCTTGCTTGTTGCTCGGCGACGTCGAACGGGCCCAGTCGCTGCGCGCGGAGCTCGATGCGCTGGTCGAGGGCAACCCGGTGGTGGCCGTCGACTACGAACGGCACTTCGGGCAGCTGGCGGCGTTGGAGATCTGATCAGTTGGTTTCCGGTTCGAGCTGGTGGTGGTTGCCGGTGTTGGCGTTCCGGAGGCGGGTCGGACCGCCAACACCGGCTCACGTGTTCCTGTTGTGGATCGGACGTCCAGTGCGGGTGGACTCCGAGTCAGCTGGCGTGAATCGTGAAACAGGGCAGTCCTACGCTGCTGTAGCCGCCGCGGCCGTCGCCCTTCCAGCCTTGGGCGCAGATCCGGTCACCTTCGTTGAAGACGTGGTTGAGCGTTTTGTAGTCGATATAGCGGCGATTGCCGGTGACGTATTCGTCTTTGAGGTGGTAGCTGAATCCTGGGCCGAACAGGTCTGCGTGGTAGGTCGCGTTTCCGTAGGTGGTTATTTGCACCTCGAGCGTGCCGATGTAGCGTCCGTCGTCCCGGGAGACGAGGTTTACCCAGCGACTGTTGAACGTGCCTGATGCCCAGGCCGTCGAGTTCGGCACGGTCAGCAGTACGGCTGCGGCGATGACTGCGAGAAGTGCGTGGAATATACGTTTCATTTTCCCCCTTTGATGTGATCCGGTTTCATCCGGACGGAACGAGACCTCTGGCTGGTGCTTCCGAACGAGCCGTGTGCCGCCGCTGCTCAGCGTGTGTCGAATAGGTAGCCGGACACGTTGCCTGTGCGGTATGGCCAGCCGTGAGACGTTGAGCAGACCGAATGCGGCGCCGGAGTGGAGGCGCTCGGGCGCAAGCGGAGCGTGGCGCGGTCATCAGTTGCTTTCGGGTTCGAGCGAGTGGTTGTCGGCTTCGAACTTCACTCTCGTGAGAGGGGGTGCGGGAGGGTCCATGAACTGGCTGAGAGTGGCCTTGATCTGTTCGGTCAAGGGCTGGATCGCGTCATGGGTCTCGGTCACGATCTGGTTTGCTGCATCGAGGTATGCCTTGGCGGCGGTCGCGTAGTCGGTGGCCGGGATCATCTTGTCGCCGCCGTCGAGGAGCTTGTCGGCCGTGGTGGCGGCCATCGACGTCAACGGCGGCAGCACCGTGTTCGCGCCTGCAGCCACGTCCACGACGACCTCTCCTGCCACCACCTCGACGGCCGCAGCCAGCCCAAATCCCATGCTCACCAGCATGGCCGCGGCGGCGAAGACCAGGCCCCACGGGAACTGCTGTGCCTTCGCGACATCCTCGGCCTCCTTGGCCCGCATGGCGCCGACGAACGCGCGCATGAGCCCGATCAGGCGCTTTCGGCCGGCCAGCACGATCGAGGAGAAGGCAGTGATCGCGTCGACGAGCGCTGCGATCACCTCGAGCTCGTGGGCCATGAAGGTGTAGATGGCTCCGGCGTAGTTCTTGCAGGCCTCCGCCGCGTCGCCGCTCCAGTGCTCGAACAATCGCTCCAGCGCGTCGTGCAGGCCCATCATGCCGCCTTCGGGGTCGGTTTCCCCGCCGGGCGTGTTCGTCAGGTTGGTGCCCAGGTTGATGAACGCTCCCTGCAGCAGACGGTGCGGGGAGCCCTCGGCGCCGAAGTCAGCGATGACGGGGCCGGAGAGCAGCCTCGCTGCCGTGAAGAAGTCTTCGATGACCAGGTCCGGGATCGGCAGATTGTCCGGCCGGTTGTCCAACGGCGAGGGCCCCATCGCCGTTGAGCTCTTCGTGACGTGGTTGTTGATGCCGGAGTCCGGGTGCTGCACAGGTGCGCCGCGCGGTGCGGTGCACAGGTCAGCCCAGTTGGCGACGTCGGTGAGCAGGTGGATCCCGTCCCCGTCGAAGAACTCCTCGGCGAGTCCGGCGAAGAACTCCGGATCGGTGTTGACCACGATGCCCTCCTCAGCGCTCGTAGGCCGATGTCAGCTGCGAGGCGTGCGCTTGCTCGATGTGGGAGTAGACGCGGCAGGCTTCCCACAGTGCTTCGCTTAGCTGCTGCAGGGAATCTCGCAACCCGTCATGGGCGGCCACGATCCGGTTCTGCAGTGTGTCGGTCTGGATCGCGAAGTCGCCGTACACTTGCTTCGGGTCTGGGCCGATCAGGCCTGCGGTGCTGATGTCGCGGATTGGCCGGAGGTGGTCGGCGCCTTCCCGGAAGTGCTCGACCGCCTTGTCGACGTGCTCGCTAAGGATCTTCTGGAACGCGTCGAGATCGACCGTGTAACCCTGCCCGTCTGCCATCGATGAAGTCCCCCCGGAGTGCTGGCGCTCTGTGGCGCGGCGCTCTCAACACAACCCGCTCGCGCTTTCTGAGTTCTTACAAAACGGCGTCAGTGCAGGTCACGGATTCGCAATCGGGCTGTGGGTCAGCCCGCGGCGACCTAAGGGATGTCTCGTAACCCGGTGTCGGGCCGGCGGGACCGATAGTTGATCATGTTGGCGTGGTGCAGGTGATCACGGCGTCGCGGCCGGAGTGGATTGCCCCGTTCACCGGGCTGGAACCCGGCCAGTTCCGCAAGCTGGTGCGGCTGGTCGCGAAGCGCGGCGGAGACGAGATCGCGGACGGTCGCCCGGGCCGGCAGTGGGCGTTGCCGCTGGCCGACCGGGTGCTGCTGGTGGCGACGTACTGGCGGACGAACCTGACGATGCGCCAGATCGGGCCGCTGTTCGGGGTGTCGCATTCCGCCGCGCATCGGGTGATCGACACGATCGGTCCGCTGCTGGCGTTGGCGCCGGTCCGTAAGCGCCGGGTGGATGCGGTCGCGATCGTGGACGGCACCCTGGTCCCGACCCGGGATCACCGGCTGGCGACACCGTCGAAGAACTACCGCTATTCGGCAAATGTGCAGGTCGCGATCGACGCCGAGACCCGGCTGGTGATCGCCACCGGAGATCCGCGACCGGGCAGCCGCAACGACTGCACCGTGTACCGCGACTCGGGTATCGCGGAGGCACTCGCCGGTCGGCCGGTCATGGCCGATGGTGGTTATCAAGGTAATCCCGAGGTGGTCATGCCGTATCGCAAACCCCGTGACAGCAGCGAATTGCCGGACTGGAAGGAGGACCTCAACGCGACCCACCGCAAGGTCCGGGCTCGCGTCGAGCACGTGCTGGCCCGGATGAAGAACTTCAAGATCCTCCGCGACTACCGTCGCGCGGCGAGCACGCTCGCCGACACGGTCTCCGGAATCGCGAACCTGCACAACATCCTCCTCACCGACTGACCGCAACACCAGCCCCCACCAACCACAACCACAGTTACGAGACATCCCTTAGTCGGGAGATCGGCATCGGCCTATTCCGGCTGCCCGCGACGCATTGCGGGCGGTATGGCCGTCGACGGTCGTCTGGTCTTGCTTGCGCTCTGACCCCGGCGCTCTGCGCACGGGGGTCGGTGGACACGTTTGGTGAAACGGGTCTCGGATACCACGGGTGGCCACTCCGGGATGACCTACGAGTTTCCGCCCGGGATGCCGTCGCCAGATGCCGGGTGGGTCCCTGGGCCATGGGCTCTGCCGGCGGCATGCCCGATGAGCGGGATGGCCGGGGTGCTGGAATGCGTCGGCGGTGAAGCGGTTGAGGGTGCTGCCGTTGGTAACGACGCTGGCGCGACACGCAGGGGTGATCGCGGCGGACAAGCCTGGTGCCGGCCCAGGCGCGAGTTCTGCCTCGCTCCGCCTTGTCCTGCGTATCGGTGTCGTCCGCGCGCACGACACCGGTGGCGGCCAGGAAATGCGCTGCCTGTGGCTGGCGCGCTGATCGAGTCCGGCGGGAGCCGAGGACCACCATGATGGATGGGCGAACACGCAGCTGCCCATCCAGGATCCGCTCGTCCTCGTCTCGCCGCCGGATTCCCCACCCCCGTCGCTCCTGGCGTACCGGCCGAACGTGGCACCGCCGGAAGCGCTGCTCGTGCTGTCTCAGTGGCGACGGCCTCGTCGAGCAGAAAGGTAGCCAGCTCGACCGTTTCGTTCATGGTCTATGAGTCCGGAGAGACAGGAGTGTGTTCGAACTCGGGCATCGTTTGAAGGCCTGCTTCTTCACCAGGCCGAGCGCAAACGACTGGACCGCGGCCGTAGACCGGACCAGGTCGCCGGTGGCGAGTTCGCCGAATGGGGCCACCGGGCTGAGTGGCACTGCCGCCCGAACTACGACCGCGGGGCGGCCGCGAGGAGGTTCGGTGCGACCCTGATAGGCGTTCTTGCTTGAGGAGTGAAGCCGGTGGCTTCAGTCGGGCTTCGATTCGCCAAGCAGGGTGGGGCCGTCAAGCTTCCGCGTGGACGCGTGCGGCTCACGGGGCGTAACGGCGTACAGATCGTGAGTCGGCGGCCGAGGGCACTCTGCAGTTCAGCGACGCGCTGGTCCCGCTCGATGTTCTGCCGCTTACTGACGAAGCTGTGGTCCGCAAGCGGATCTGGCTGGTTTCGGGACGCCGCATCGGCGCATCGGGTACTGACCGGTGCGTAGGCCTCGTCGCCGAGGCTCCGCGGCCCGGTGATCTGCGGTCGAGGGATCCGGCGGCGATCGCTGCCGATGCTGTGTCCTTCGTACTCGTTCTGGTTGTTCAGGTCTTGCTCGATCCCGCTGCCTTTGCGGCCCCCCGCCATAGAAAACTGCGCGCCGATGGTGAGGTCACTGGCATGTCCCCGCGTGCGCCGCCCACGTCTTGCCGCGCTGGTTCGCCGGCGAGGCGCGCCGCCAGGCCCAAGTGGCCACGGCGAAGGCCGTCAGGGTGAGCGGGAAACCCGATGCGACCTTGAGCGTGATCAGGAGCACGTCGTTGTGATCGGCGGCCAGGAGGTCGGTGACGACGAACCGGATGACGGCCACCGCGGCGAGCGCGGCGGTGGCGAGGGTGAAGTCGCGTCCTCGCGCCGCGGCACGCCGGGCGGATTCGGGCTGGCTCACCAGTGCCCAGAGCACGCCGACGAGCGGCCGGCGGATCAGGATCGAGCCGGTCAACGCCGCGGCGGCGATCGAATACCAGGCGAGATCCGGCAGGAAGAGCCCGGAATCGGAGCCGGTGCTCCAGGCGAGGATGCCGGCGATCGTCACGCCGACGAGGCCGCCGGAGGCGGGGCCTTTGCGCTCACCGCGCCGGACCCGCGCCACCGCGATCACCGTGGCAAGGGCCGAGGCGAAGGCCACCGCGGCAGCCGGGCCGGTGAGCGCGTTCAAGGGCGCGAGCACGGTCGACGGCAGAGCGGAGAGCAGAAGTCCTCTGGCGGAACCGGCTGGGGATCGCAGTTCGTCCGGATCCGGCGGAGTGCGGTGCGCCATCACGTCCTCCTGGCCGCGGTGAGGGGGGCGACCGACTGAGTCGCCGCGTGCCGGTCGTCGCCGTAGCCGATCGCCATGCGGCTCGCCATGTCGACGAGAACTTCTCGGGCGGCGTCTGCCGGAACGGCTCTGCTCAGCACCATGGTCACCATGCCGTGCGGCATGCTCCACACCTGGGCCGCGCACAATTCGGCCTGCGTGGCGGTGACAGCTGTGAACCGGCCGGCTTCCACGCCGTGCTGCACGATCGCCTTCAGTCGCTCAAACGTCGCGGCGCCGGCGTCGTCGTCTTCGGGTGGCCGGTCGACGAACATCGCGCGGTACAGGTGCGGCAACAACATCCCGAAGTCGAAGAACGCCACAACCATGCCCGCCAGCGCTGCGACGGGATCATCCGGTGAGTCGAACGGCTCGAGCCGCGACTGCAGACGGGCGAAACCGTCGAGTCGGACCTCGTAGCGCAGTTGCTCGACGCTGCCGAAATAGGTGTAGACGGCGGCGGTCGAGACGCCGAGCTCGCGGGCCAGCCGCCGGGTCGACAACGCCGACGGGCCTTCTTCGGCCAGCAGTTTCGCGGCTCGGGCGAGCAGTCCGGCACGCAGAGCTGGATCCCGAGGACGAGGGCTCATGCAGTCATAGTATTACGGCGTTAGCTAACGGCGCAATGCATCGATCAGATTGTGGTGTGGCGCCGCCGTCGGCCACCACCAGCCGCGGGCCGCACCACCACCTGCCCTCTCTGGCCGCCGACGTCGTCGAGGAGTCTCTGCGCAAGGTCCTCGTGCTCGACGGCGGCATGGCACCGGAACGCGTCGACTAGTTCTTCGCGACCTTCCCGCTGCAGAAGCAGCCACCCGACATCGATCGGAAAGCGATCAGAAAGCCTGTTCCGGTCTCCTGAATCCCTACGCCGCGACGCAGCGGCAGAGCCTGGAGGAGACTCATGACATTCAACTCGAAGACGAACGCAGCGGACGTGAACGGGCGGACGCAGGAGGGTGGCAGGCGCGTGCTGCGCCGCGCGGCCGCGGCCATCGCGGCGGGCTCAGTACTCGGCTTGGCCGCTGTCGCGGTGGCACCGGCGGCCACGGCGAGCACGCCAGCCACAGTAAAGGCGCTGGTGCACTGCCCGGACGGATACGTGGTGGCGAAGTATCCCGCCAACGTCTACAGCGGGACTGTAAAACGTTCGGTGTAACTCCCGATCATGGAAGTGCACCCGATGACCGACATGATGTCCGGCGTGGACAACGCTGAAGACCCAAAGCCCGAGGAAGGCCTTGACGAGCAGCTGGTCGCAGAGCTGGTCAGCCGCGCCAAGGCCGGCGGGCTGCAGCTGACCGGTGAGGGCGGGATGCTGGCGCAGCTGACCAAGCGCCTGCTCGAGTCCGCGCTCGAGGGCGAGATCACCGACCACCTCGGCTACGACAAGCACGACCCAGCCGGCCGCGGGACCGGCAACTCACGCAACGGCACCCGCTCCAAGACCGTGCTCACCGACGTCGGCCCGGTGCAGATCGACGTGCCCCGCGACCGCGACGCCAGCTTCGCACCGAAGATCGTGGCCAAGCGGCAGAAACGTCTGGGTGGTGTGGACGAGATGGTGATTTCCCTGGCTGCGAAAGGCCTCACGACCGGGGAGATCTCCGCGCACTTGGCCGAGGTCTATGGCGCCGAGGTGTCCCGGCAGACGATCTCCACGATCACCGACAAGGTGGTGGAGGGCATGGTCGAGTGGCAGAACAGGCCACTCGATCCGGTGTATCCGGTGATCTTCATCGACGCGATCCACGTCAAGATCCGCGACGGGCAGGTCGCCAACCGCCCGATCTACGTCGCGCTCGCGGTCACGTGCGAAGGCCGGCGCGACATCCTGGGGCTCTGGGCCGGCGACGGCGGTGAGGGCGCGAAGTACTGGCTGCACGTACTGACCGAGCTGAAGAACCGCGGCGTGGCCGACGTGCTCATGGTCGTCTGCGACGGCCTGACCGGGCTGCCGGATGCGATCACCGCGGTCTGGCCGCAGACGATCACCCAGACCTGCGTGGTGCACCTGCTGCGCAACAGTTTCCGCTATGCCGGTCGTCAGCACTGGGATGCTATCGCCAAGGCGCTCAAGCCGGTCTACACCGCGGCGACCGAGGCTGCGGCGCGGGAGCGGTTCGCCGAGTTCGCGCAGGAGTGGGGCGCCCGGTATCCGGCGGTCGTGCGGTTGTGGGACAACGCCTGGGCGGAGTTCGTGCCGTTCCTGGCCTTCGACCCGGAGATCCGGCGGGTGATCTGCTCGACCAACGCGGTCGAGAGCGTCAACGCCCGCATCCGCCGTGCGGTGAAGGCCCGCGGGCACTTCCCGAATGAGCAGGCCGGGTGGATTCAGCTGGTCAACGCAACACCGGGTGGATTGCTGTCTGGTTGTGAGAGTAGCTGATCGAGTGCTTCGGCTGGGCTGCGCCATCCGAGGCGTTTGCGGGGCCGGTTGTTGAGTTCGGCGGCGACGAACTCGAGGTAGTCCGAGTGATAGCCGGACAGGTCGGTGAACTTCGGAAAGTACTGCCGAAGAAGGCCGTTCGTGTTCTCGTTCGTGCCTCGCTGCCAGGGCGAGTGCGGGTCGCAGAAATAGATGTCCAGGTCGGTCGCCGCGGCGATCTGGACGTGGTTGGCCATCTCCTGTCCCTGGTCCCAGGTCAACGTCCTGCGCAGAGTCCGCGGCAGCCTGGACATCGTCGCCGTCATCGCTTCCTGAACGT